>NZ_KV819906.1:92984-108345 GCF_001815235.1 Pseudomonas sp. HMSC065H01
GCCCACCACACCGCGCTGATCGACCGCAGCACGCTGGAACGCTGGCTCAACGACGGCGCGCATGCGCTGCGCAGCCTGTTCTCGCTGGCACAGCAGTACCGCTACTCCGGCGCGACGCGCGACGACTTCGCCTCGAAGAACGCGGTGGCGCGGGCGGCGCTGGAGAAGTTCGGCGAGTTGCCGCAGGACGTGCTCGAAGGCACGCGCCGCTCGCGCTTTGCGCCACCGATCGCACGGCGGTCGGGCAAGCCGGGTGCAGCCCCCGATGCGGCACCCAGCGCTGGCGCAGCCGACGTGGCGGACGACGACCACGACCATGACGGCGAAGGCACGAAGGCATGACAGCATCGTCTTCCACCGGCCAACCGGCGCGCTTCCTGCCGCTGGAACAGGCGGACTTCCAGCGCCTAGAACACGGCCCCTACCTAAAAGGCCTTTTACAGCCTTTTAAAGGTAAGGGGAGTCTGGAGACCTGGGCCAACCAATGCACGGCACTGCGCGACGACTTGATCGGCCTGGCGCAGCGGCGCGTGCTGCAACAGGCGCGGGCCTATCCCTTCACGTTGCTCGACGTGCAACTGGCCCAGCAGACCACTGGCGCAGGCACGACCTTCCTGCGCTGGCGCAACCACGACCGTTCTTCCATGGGCGTGGCGCTGTGGGAATCGCTGCTCGACCGCCCGGCGACGCCGGCCTCGCTGATCGACGACCTGTACGCGATGGAGCTGCAGCGCATCGCTTTGAACATGCAGATCAGCCTCCTTCACACGCTGGGCCGCCAGGCCCAGGAGTGCGCCAGCAAGGCCGCTCAGGCCGAAGCGGCTTACCTGCGACGTGTCCACGGGCATGCCGCGTCCGTTCCATCCACCACCCCCAAGGAGTCACCATGAGCACGCACTTCGTCGGCGAGGGCAACATCGGTTCTGCGCCGGACTACCGCGAATTCCCCAACGGCAACGACGAGCCGCGTCGGCTGCTGCGCCTGAACGTCTACTTCGACAACCCGATCCCGAAGAAGGACGGCGAATTCGAGGACCGCGGCGGCTTCTGGGCGCCGGTGGAGCTGTGGCACCGCGACGCCGACCACTGGAAAGACCTGTACCAGAAGGGCATGCGCGTGCTGGTAGAAGGCCGCACGGTGAAGGACGAGTGGGAGGACGCCGACGACAACGAGCGCACGACCTTCAAAATCGAGGCCCGCCGCATCGGCATTCTGCCGTACCGCATCCAGGCCGTGACCCTCAGCGCCAGGACGCTGGAACCCGAGGCCGCAGTACCGCCGCCGAAGGAGACCAAGGGGACGAAGGCGCCGAAGGAAACCAAGGCCAAGGGCTGATTCCGAGGGGGCGGCTGTAGCAACCGTCAGACGCCCGCCATGCACCAGCTATCCCCAGGGGATAGCGCCAGGGTGTTCCACCGAATTCCAGCCGCCCTCCCGAAACTACGCCCTCGCTGCGCCAGCCGTTGCAGTGCCGCGCATGCCGCTGCGGCAACGCATCGTCTGCCGATCACAAAGCGGTGTCTGCGCCGATCGGCTTCCTTGCTGCCGTCCTCCGCTGGCCCGGCCAAGCTGGGGCCATCCGATGAACCGCACACTTCCAAGGAGGCTTCATGCGCGTGTTCCTGTGCGAGAAGCCGTCCCAGGGCAAGGACATCGCCCGTGTGCTGGGCGCCGGCCAACGCGGCAACGGCTGCTACAGTGGTGCCGGTGTCGTCGTGACCTGGTGCATCGGTCATCTGGTCGAGGCGGTTCCGCCCGAAGGCTACGGCGAGCAGTACAAGCGCTGGGCCATCGAGCAACTGCCCATTCTTCCCGAGCGCTGGCGTGTCGAGCCCAAGGCGGCGACCGCGGCGCAGTTCAAGGTCGTGCAGCAGCTCGTCGCCAAGGCGGGCGAGCTGGTGATCGCGACCGACGCTGATCGCGAAGGCGAGATGATCGCCCGCGAGATCATCGAGCTGTGCGGCTACCGTGGCCCGATCCAGCGGCTGTGGCTGTCGGCGCTCAACGATGCGTCGATCCGCAAGGCGCTGGGTGCACTCAAGCCATCCGCCGAGACGCTGCCGCTGTACTTCTCCGCGCTCGCCCGATCGCGTGCCGACTGGTTGATCGGGATGAACCTGAGTCGCCTGTTCACGCTGCTGGGCCGCCAGGCCGGCTACACCGGCGTGCTGTCGGTCGGGCGTGTGCAGACCCCGACCCTCAAGCTGGTCGTAGACCGTGATCGCGAGATCGCACGCTTCGTCTCGGTGCCGTTCTGGGCCATCGAAGTCGCGCTTTCGCATGCGGGCCAGACCTTCGTCGCAAGCTGGACGCCGCCGCAGGGCAGTACCGACGAGGCCGGCCGCTGCCTGCAGCAGCCGGTGGCGCAGCAGGCCGGCGAGCGCCTGCGCGCGGCCGGCGCCGCCCAGGTGCTGTCGGTGGAGACCGAGCGCGTGCGCGAAGGCCCGCCGCTGCCGTTCGACCTCGGCACGCTGCAAGAGGTGTGCTCCAAGCAATTGGGCCTGGACGTGCAGGAAACGCTGGACATCGCCCAGGCGCTGTACGAGACGCACAAGGCGACGACGTATCCGCGCTCGGATTCGGGCTACCTGCCCGAGAGCATGCTGGCCGAGGTGCCGGCCGTCCTCGACAGCCTGGTCAAGACCGATCCCGGTCTGCGGCCGCTGATCGACCGCCTGGATCACCAGCAGCGTTCGCGCGCCTGGAACGACGGCAAGGTCACGGCGCACCACGGCATCATTCCGACGCTGGAACCGGCCAATCTCTCGGTGATGAGCGAGAAGGAGCTGGCCGTCTACCGGCTGATCCGCGCCCACTACCTCGCGCAGTTCCTGCCGCATCACGAGTTCGACCGGACGGTGGCGCAGCTCACGTGCGACGGGCAGTCGCTGGTGGCGGTCGGCAAGCAGATCGCGGTAGCTGGATGGCGCCAGGTGCTGGCGGCGTCGGTGCCCGACGACACGGACGGCGAGGACGCGCAGCGCGGCCAGGTGTTGCCGCCGCTGCAAGCTAGGACTTCCTGCCAGGTTGGCCAGGTCGAACTGAAGGCGTTGAAGACGCTGCCGCCCAAGCCCTACACGCAGGGCGAGCTGGTCAAGGCCATGAAGGGCGTCGCCAAACTCGTGACCGATCCGCGCCTGAAGCAGAAGCTGAAGGACACCACGGGCATCGGCACCGAGGCGACGCGCGCCAACATCATCAGCGGGCTCTTGGCCCGCGGTTATCTCTTGACGAAGGGCCGTGCCATCCGCGCATCGGATGCGGCCTTCACGTTGATCGACGCGGTGCCGACGGCCATCGCCGACCCAGGCACGACGGCGGTGTGGGAGCAGGCGTTGGACATGATCGAGGCAGGCCAGATGACGCTGGACACCTTCATCGCCAAGCAATCGAGCTGGGTCGCCCAGCTCGTGCGGCAGTACCGCGGCGCCACGCTGGACCTCAAGCTGCCGCCCGCGCCGAACTGCCCGCAGTGCGGTTCACCGATGCGCCAGCGCAGCGGCAAGAGCGGCGCGTTCTGGTCTTGCAGCCGCTACCCGGACTGCAAGGGCACGCAGCCGGTCGAAGATACCGCGGCAGGCAAGCGCGGCGCCTCCCGCCGACCATCCAGCACGCCGCGTCGGCGCTCCAGGGCGAACTGACGCCCACGTCTCCCTCTGCCACGCCGGCTGCTGCCGACGGCGGGGCAAACCTCCCGCTCCCCGCGGGATTCCCCAGCGCGCGTTCCCTTCTGCAACGGTGTGCGCGTCCTGCTGGCCCGAGACGGCCACAGGGCGAGAAGGTCATTGCTCCATCGAATCGCGCTCGACGCGGTTCCGCTGATCGAGGTGTTCGCGTCCATCCGCGAGCGGTCTCCTGACGCCTTGGCCCGCAAGGCTGCGAGGTGCCAGGAGACCGCTTGCGGTCGACGGTATTCGGTGCCGGTGCCCGCCGGTGAAAAAACGGGTTCCCTTTGTGTGTGGATACACGCCAGAGGATGCCGGCCCCAGCCACGAAACGGGCCGGGTGAGATTGCTGACGCAGCGAATGGCTTTGACGACGGCCTGGCCTGCTTGCAGCCCACAGGTGGTTTGCTTCCTCTCCAGCCGAAGGTCTGAGTGACCTTCGGCGCTTGTTCCATCTACGGATTCATCCCCGCTCCGGCACAGTCTTGCGAGACTGCATCACAACGTCATGCGGCGGCTAAGCAGCGCAGCACTCGAAGGGCACAAGCTCGCGGCCTGCCGTGTGGCAAGGATCGCCGCTGGCGCGGCAGTGCGCTCCGCGGGACTAAAGCCCGCACGCTCGAAGAACGGCGCTGCCGTCGTCGTCAGCAACCAGGCTTGGCGTCCGCCTTCATCGAAGGCGCGGCGCAGCAATATTGCGAGCATGCCGCTGCCGGTGCCGCGATGGCGTGCTTGTGGCAGAACCACCAGGGAGCGCACCAGCACGTCCTGGCCCATATGCTCGAAGCCGCCGAAGCCCACGCGCTCACCTGACACGGTGGCATAGGCGAAGAAGCGACGCCCCGGCTCGGTCAGGTCGGCGGTGGGAAGGCCGGCCTCGTGCAGCGCCAGCGCAAGGTCCGGGTCACTGCCGGCGATCGGCGTGTCCACCAGGAGCGTCGTGCCGTCTTCTTTGCAAATCTCGCCCGCCGGTCGCTGCGGCAGCAGCTCGATCACCATGTCCGAAGGGCGACACAGCCGCACGCCCAGGGGAGACACCACGATGGGCCGATTGATGAGGATCGGGTGCGCCAGCATCTGGTCGATCAACTGGTCGTCGCTCCAATGCGCGGCATCCAGGTTCAGTTCCTTGTAGGGCGTTCCCTTGACGCGCAACACATCCCGCACGCGCATGCCCATCCGCGCAATCAGCGCCTTCAAGGTCTCGCGGTCGGGCGGTGCTTTCACGTACTCGATGACTGTGGGCTCGATGCCGCTGGCGCGGATCAGCGCCAGCGTGTTGCGCGACGTGCCGCAGTCCGGGTTGTGGTAGATCGTGACGGTGCTCATGCCGGATGCCTCACCACATTGCGCGGGGCCTGTTCGTACCAGTCGCGGGAACGGTTGACCACGCGCACCACCAGCAGCATCACCGGCACCTCGATCAGCACGCCGACCACGGTGGCCAGCGCGGCGCCGGAGTGGAAGCCGAACAGACTGATGGCGGCCGCCACGGCCAGCTCGAAGAAGTTGGACGCACCGATCAGCGCGGAGGGACAGGCGATGTTGTGCTTCTCGCCGACACGGCGGTTGAGCCAGTAGGCCAGGCCGGAATTGAAGAACACCTGGATCAGGATCGGCACGGCTAGCATGGCGATGACCAGCGGCTGCTGCAGGATGGCCTGGCCCTGGAAGGCGAACAGCAGCACCAGGGTCAACAGCAGCGCGGCGATGGACAGTGGGCCGATGCGTTCCAGCGCTCGGTCGAACGCTGCCTGTCCACGACGCAGCAGCGAGCGGCGCCATACCTGGGCGATGATGACCGGGATGACGATGTAGAGCACCACCGAGATCAGCAGGGTGTCCCACGGCACGACGATCGAGGACAGGCCGAGCAGCAGGGCGACGATGGGCGCGAAGGCGAACACCATGATGGTGTCGTTCAAGGCCACCTGCGACAGCGTAAACATCGGATCGCCGCCGGTCAGCCGGCTCCAGACGAACACCATCGCCGTGCAGGGCGCGGCGGCCAGCAGGATCAGGCCGGCGACGTAGCTGTCGATCTGATCGGCCGGCAGCCAGTCGGCGAAGACATGACGGATGAACAGCCAAGCCAGCAGCGCCATCGAGAACGGCTTGACCGCCCAATTGACGAACAGCGTCACGCCGATGCCGCGCCAGTGCTGGCGGACCTGGCCGAGCGCGCCGAAGTCCACCTTGAGCAGCATGGGGATCACCATGATCCAGATCAGCAGGCCGACCGGGAGGTTGACTTGGGCCACTTCCATGCGGCCGACGGCCTGGAATGCGCCGGGCGCGAACTGGCCCAGGGCGATGCCGGCGACGATGCACAGCAGCACCCACACCGTCAGGTAGCGCTCGAAGATGCTCATCGAGAACGATGGCGTGGCGGCAACGGCTTCGGTCTGTACGGCCATCGCGCTACCTCACTGCTTGCCGATGGCGCGCAGCTCGTGCTGCAGCGACATGGCATCGAGCCGTTGGAGCGGCAGCGACAGGAACAGCTCGATGCGACGCTTGAGCGTCAACGCAGCGTCCATGAACGCCTTACGCTGCTGTTCCTCGCTGCCTTCGACGGCGGCCGGATCAGGCACGCCCCAATGGGCCGAGACCGGCTTGCCCGGCCAGACGGGGCACACCTCGCCGGCGGCGTTGTCGCAGACGGTAAAGATGAAATCGAACATCGGCGCGCCGGGCGCCACGAGTTCGTCCCAGCTCTTGCTACGGTAGCCGGTCGTCGGCAGGTGCAGGCGCTCCAGCGTGGCGAGCGCCAGCGGGTGGACTTCGCCCTTGGGGTGGCTCCCTGCCGAATAGGCGCGGAACCGCCCTTGACCCAGCTCGTCGAGGATGCCTTCCGCCAGGATGGAACGCGCCGAATTGCCAGTGCAGATGAACAGCGCGTTGTAGGTTTTTTCAGTCGTCATGCGCGCCTCGTGTCAGCAGCAGGAAGAAACCTGCTTCGCGGTAGCCCGGCCATTCCTCGGCGCGCAGCAGGCCGGAGCGGTGCCCGGCGCGGGCGGCGGCGCTTCGTTGAATACGGGGATGTTGCCCAGCGTGTGGAAGTGCTCCCAGGCCACGCCTTGCGGGTCGGTGATCCAGTGCTTCTCGCTGCGCGCGTAGCAGCAGGTCGTGGTGCCCTCGTCGAGCAGCGCCATGTCGGCGGCCTGCGCGCGGGCTTTCAGGGCGGCCAGTTCTTCGGCGTCGTCGGTCTGGATGCCCAGGTGGTCGATGCCCGGCTTGCTGCCGCGCGTGGAGATGGCGAAATTGACCGGCGGGTCTTCGAGCATCCACTTCGCATAGTCGCTCTCGATGCGCGCCGGCTGCGCGGCGAACAGTTGGGAATAGAAGCCGATGCTGCGATCCAGGTCATCGACATGCAGGTGGACGTGAAAGCGTTTCATGGGAAGGTTCCTTTCAGCAGGTGGTGCAGGCGCGGGTGGATTCGTTGGCCTCGCACACGCCGCCTTGGCAGCAGTGCTCGGTCAGGTAGCCGAGCAGCCCATTCATGTGGGCGAAGTCGGCGCGGTAGATCAGGTTGCGGCCCTGCTGTTCGATGCTGACCAGGCCAGCATGGGCCAGCTCCTTCAGGTGGAAGGACAGCGTGTTGCGGGCCACGTCGAGTTGGTCGGCCAGGACGCTGGGCGTGAGCCCTTCGGGGCCGGCGACGACCAAGGCACGGAACACGCGGAGGCGCTGGGTATGAGCCAGGGCGCCCAGGGCAGAAATGGCTTGGATCTCGTTCATTGTTCAATGATACAACAGTTATCGAATCATTGAACAACACCCAGCAGCAATCAGGGACGAGGCGGGAACCGATTCCCCCGTGACGCAGAACGCGCCCCGGCGTGATGCTTTGCGGCACGTGTTGCTGACCTGATCAGCACATGCCAGCAGCCTGGGTCTTTCGGCTGCCGCGGGACTCTCCTCGTGCGACCCACCACCAGTCCGCTTCGCATCGACCACCGCGGACGGGCGTTTCACGACGCCGATGCCGTTCATGTTCAGCAGCGCCTCTACCCGTGAATCCAACCACCTGGAGCCCATGTCATGAACCGTGCCCTGCCTCAAGAGGTACTTGATCAGATCGAGCTGGAACACCAGCACTTCGCCGCCGCGCCGCAAGCCTTCTTCGAGGCGTGGAAGCGCGGTGCACGCATCGCCGGAGCCGAATGGTTTGGCGACGGCACCCGCGAAGGCCTGCAGCGTGCCACCACCAAGTGGGATCTGCGGCCGAACCTGCTGATGCTCAACGATGCCTTGGGCGTCCTGAGCAGCGGCCAGCGGATGTTCCTGTCCGCGATGGTGAGCTTCTACAACGCCCGCGAGGGTGGCGCGATGCTCAAGCGTTGCGGCTTCGAGGGTCTGTCCGACCTGGGCGGCCTCGATCTCGAACGGCGCAAGGTCATCGCCGACCTGACGCTGAACTACAACGGCTGGTGAGCCGCTTCGGCCCGCCGACGTTCTTCTTTTCTTCCCACCCCACGAGGGACATGCGTCCCTGTTCGGGGCCATGTCCCTCCTTTTTTCATAGGAGTGAATCATGTCCCCAGGCTTTTCCATCGGTCTGCTCGTGACCAACGACGACATCGATGCGGTCATCCTCGAAGGCTGGCCGGACGGTGTGCCCAAGCCGCGCATGGTGGTGTTCGACTACGCCGGCAACGACGTGCTCGATGAATACGTGCTGCGCGTCAGCACCGGAGCCCCGGACGCCGGATTGACCGGCCGCGAGGTGTTCGCGGTCGAGTACGGCCCCGATTGCCGCTACCCGTCGCCCGCCGAAATCCTCTCGGTACTCGATGCACGCAAGCCGGCCGACGAACCTTCGGCGCTGAGCATCGCCCGCGGCGTGCACCAGAGCATCCTCGAATTGGATGCGCGGCTTGATCGCCTGGAGCAGGCGCCGACCGGCGATGACTACAACCGCCTGTACCAGCTTGCCAATGGCGGCCTGCTCGACCTGTTGAAGACGCTGGGCGACCCGTCCTCTACCGCTGCCGACTGACCGGCTGCCACTTCATCCACCCGCTGGGGTTCAATCCCCAGCAGGGGATTGCCTCGGCCATCCTCTGCTGGAGAAATCCCATGTCCTACTCGAACAACAATCCCTTTGTCCGCGGTTACGATGGCCTGTCGGTCGAACGGCTGCTCGCCGTCTCCTATGACGACGACTGCCCGCTGACTTACCTGCCGCTGCATCCCTCGCAGTCGCATCTGCCGGACGGCCAGGTCGAACGGAGGGCCTGCATCTTCTCGGACGACTTCGTGCTGATCACCGAGGACCAGGCGGTTCCCGATGAACTGGAGGCGCAATGCCGCAGCCACGGGCTCGCCCGCAACGTGGTCTACGCCGTCATGGCCCAGGAAGAAGGCAAGCCGCTGCACGTCGGCGACACCTACTCCGACGAGGCGGCCCGGGAAGTCGTGCGGCGCCTACGCTATGAAACTGGCTTCTACAGCCGGTGCTGGGAGATCAGCAGCGGGCACCTCGACGCCGAAGCGCATCGCTTCCTCGCCGAGCTGGCGGACATCGCCACGCCGACGCTGTTCCTGTTCATCGCTTTCCGCATCCCGTACAGCCCGGCGATCGGCGTGAAGCTGATCGCCACGCCCTGGACGGATGACAACCTGCGCGCGGTCGAAGGCATCACGGCCAAGCGGCTGATGCAGGAGCACCGCAAGAAGGGCATGCCGGAATCCCTCGTGCACGTGCTGCACCTGGCCGCGCTCGCCGACGTGCGCATGCTGGTCTTCGATGCCGATGCGCAGGTGCTGGACGGACTGCCGATCTACGACGACTGACACCACCTCACGAGCCTCCACGCGGGGCTCGTTTTTTTTGAGGAAGTCGGTGGCGGCGCAGTGCCGATTCCCTCGCGACGCTGGCCTGCGTCTGCCGCACGCTGATCGCATGTTCGCTGGCGTTGCCGGCAAGCATGCCCAGGCAGTCGAGACCTTCGAGGCTGCGGTGCGGTTCGCCGCGCTGGTTGTTTTTCCTTCCACGGGCGCATGCGCGTCCATCCACCTCACCCCCAAGGGACATGCCTCCCTTGCGGGCGGGAGTTCCTTGGATTGCCACAAGGAGCTTTTCCATGGATACCCAAGCCATCCGCGCACAGATGCCGACGCTGGTTCGCGGCCACGTGCCTTCCAACGTCCGCAGCTTCAAGTTCAACATCTTCGACGGCCAGCCCAAGGTTTCGACGCTGGGCGTCCACATCGATCCCAAGCCCTTCGAGGGCAAGGTCATCGCCACCACCGACGAGGCCATCGTCGTCAAGACGGGCCGGGCCGAGTTCGCGGTGCTCGACAAGGCGCTCGTCACCGACGTGCCCGACGAAGGCGCCAAGGTGCAGGTCGAACCGTATGCGCGGCGCCGCTTCGACGGCCTGCGCGCGGACACGCCCGAGGAAAGCACCGAGTTCACTGCTGGCGGCCAAGCCTACACGGTGAAGCGGTTCATCCTGGGCTCGGCGCCGGCCAAGCTGCCGATCGCGGAGCCGCAGTGCCCCGAGTTGCAGGAGCTGATCCACCAACTGGAGCAGTTGCCCGCGCCCGATGGCTTCCGCCGCATCACGCACCTGCTGGTGGATGCCGGCGCGCGAGACTTCACCGTGGTCGATCCGAGCCCCAGCGACATCATCGCCACGCCGCCGGCCATCGGCTTCACGGTCGCCTCGGCGAAGTTCCAAGGGCACGTCACCGTGCTCTACGAGCGCGGCCTCGATCTCTACGCGGTGGAACTGCGCCGCGACGGCGAACTGGTCGAGCGGGTCGATGAAGTGTTCTTCGACACCCTGGGCCAGACGCTGGAGCGGCTGATCGACGACGGCACCTGGCGCCTCATCCGCGTGCAGCGCCTGTCGGGCCGCAAGCCTGTCTCGCACTGACCTCTCTGCGTCCCTATGCGGCTTCCCGTCCTCACGGCGGGAAGCCTTCTTCTTGCATCCGTTGGAGACCACTTCCATGACTGTTCGATTCAAGGGCGCCGATCTGCGGCCCGTGCTGACCGAAGCGCTGGCCAACCAGTGCCGCGTCATCCTGGTCAAGGACCAGGGCGTCTATTTCATGGCCGAGCGCGGCGAGCGTCGGCCCGATGGGCGACGCAAGACCATCGCCTACGCCGTTGACTGCGACCCGGACGCCGATCCGTTCGACAACTGGTGGGAACTGGCGCGCGCCGAGTTCGGCGGCGACGACTTCGGCGAGTTCTTCGATCTGCAAGAACCTGTGTTCGCCCGCATCCAGCACAGCGAGGACGACCTCGAAGTGTCGGCCACGCGACGCACCTGTCGTTGCAGCCCGTGCTCGCGTCACTCGCCGGCCACTGACCCTCCTGCCTCCCAGCCCCCCGCATGGGGGTTTCTCTTTTTTCAGGACGACCAGCGTCAGGACTCCATATTTTCAATTCCAGGCCCGCTCCGTTATCTGAACAGGCGACGCGGTATCCACCACAGGTAGAACACCATGCCGAAAAGCTCGACCAGCGACTGCACCACGATCACCACAGCGGCGATTTCCCACCCGGCGGGCAGCGACAAGGCGAAGGGCAACACCACGAAGGAATTGCGCGTGCCCAGGCTGAAGGCGAGCGTTCGTCCTTGATCGGTCGGCAGCGCCATCAGCCAGGCCAGCCCTTTGGCAATCAGCGCAGCGGCCCCCAGAAAGACTAGGAACAGCGGAACGATCGAAGGGAACAGTCCCACGGCTCCCCAGACCGCATTGACTTGCGCACCGGCGATCATGAAGACGACGAGCCCCAACATCGGCACCGGCCACCATGCCAGACGCTCGCGCACGGCCGCGCGCTCCGCTCGGGCTTCGATCCAGCGTTCCGACAAGGCAGCGGCGACCAGCGGGATGATGACGACCAGCAATGCAGGCCACACGTCGCCAAAGCTCAGGGCCGATGACAGATCGGCCCCGAGCATGAGCCACAGGTAGGTCGGCAATAGCAGCAACTGCAACAGCAGGTTGATCGGGGTGACGGCGATGGCGCGGGGCACATTGCCGCCGCCCAATTGGCTGAACGTGATGAACCAGTCCGTGCAGGGCACCAGCAGGACCAGCAGCACGCCCAATCGCACGGCCGGATCAGCGGGCAGCCATTGCACCAAGCCCCAAGTCAGCGCCGGCACGACGATGAAGTTTCCGATCAGTACCGAGGCAACGAACCGATGATCGCGGAACGCTTCGCGCAAATGCAGCAGAGGCACTTGCACAAAGGTCGCGTAGAGCAGCAGCACCAGGGCCGGCCACAGCAGGGCCTCGAAAGTGGGGTTGACGCCGGGCCACGCGCTGCCGACCAGCAAGCCGGCAATGATGGCCGCCAGATAGACCCATACTTGGCGGCGTTCGAGAGTAAGACGATCCAAGAAAACACTACCCCAATCAGTTCGTTCGAGTCGGCACGTGCGGACGCGCCAGACAGGGATTTAGCAAAAGTAAGGCCAAGAGTTTTCTAGCCTTGCATGTACGAGGGTAGCTCACAAAGGGCATGGGTCAGTCCAACGGTAGTGCGCCGACCACCCAATGCGGGCACCGGCCGGTGCCGATTGCCGCTCGCGCGGGCGCGCGTCTGACGCCACGCTGCCGCCATGTTCCGCTGACACCCGTCAGCAGCATGCCCAGGCAGTCTCGATCTTCAAGACTGCGACGCGGTTCCGACTGCGTTGATCAACCAGTTCGCTCCGGCATCCCAGCACGAACGGCCATCGGTTCTCCCGATGGTGATGCCACCCAAGCTGTTCCTTCAACCCACGCGGGGGTTCCACACCTTCCCCGCCTTGGGTCGGGTGTGTCTCCGCCTCTTTGTTCTTAGGAGATTCACCATGACCACTTCCACCGAAAAGTCCTTCTTCGACCTGCACATCACCGGCCTCGGGTATCTCAATCGCATCCGCGAAGTGAAGCCCAAGAAAGGCGATGCGTTCCTGGCCTGCGACATCGCGGCGCTCAACGGCCCCAGCGATGACGTTGCCTACGTGCGTTTCGACACGCGCGTCTCGGGCTCCGAAGCGCAGCACCTGGTGCGCCGCTGCATCCAAGCGGTCGATGCCGAGAAGAAGGTGATGATCGGCTTCCGCCTGGGCGACCTGTGGGCCGACACCTTTACCTACTCAAAGGGCAAGCGTGCCGGCGAGCAGGGGGTGAGCCTCAAGGCCCGCCTGCTGTTCGTCAGTTGGATCAAGGTCGATGGCAAGCTCGTCTACAAGGCCGAGCCCAAGCCGACCGATGCCGACGATCGCGACGTGCGCAACACGGATGTCCCCGCGACTTCCGCCGAGCCGCAAGCCGCCGCGCCCGAGCCTTCCAGGCCCGCCGCCGAAGCTGCCGATGAAGCCGCTGCCGATGCCCCCGCATTGGAAGTTGCCGAGTCGTTCTGATCCGCAAGGCCCCGTCCCCTGGGGCCTTGTCTTCTTCCCACTCGCGTGCGCATGCGACCGTCGCCATGACGGCCGTGTGCGTGATCGCGGCTTCGTCCGCAGGAGTTCTTCATGATCACCATTCCCGGCCAATTGGCCATCAAGACCATCCACGGCCGCAACGGCGACTTCAACGTCGGCCGCCTCGCGACCTCCATCGGCGAGTTCGTCGTGAAGAACGCCGAACTCGACCAGTACGCCGAAGGCAAGTACGAGGGCGATTTCGCCATCGCGGAAATCCGCCCGTCCACGTACACCGCCAACGGTCGCATGGTCATCGAGATCCGCGCCTTGCT
Source organism: Pseudomonas sp. HMSC065H01 (assembly GCF_001815235.1). Taxonomy (NCBI): domain Bacteria; kingdom Pseudomonadati; phylum Pseudomonadota; class Gammaproteobacteria; order Pseudomonadales; family Pseudomonadaceae; genus Pseudomonas; species Pseudomonas sp. HMSC065H01. The sequence goes on from NZ_KV819906.1 coordinate 106,372, forward strand.
GGGCGGCATGACCTTGTCGGCCATCGACGCCCTGAGCCGTGACGACGCCAGCCGGCTGAGTCCGCAGGAAGTCGATCCGATCGACGAGGAAGCGCAGACCGCCACGCCGACGCCGACCACCGCCCCCAAGGCGGCCGGCCGGAAGAAGGCACGCAGTTCGCGCGACCCGCTGGTCGATACCACGCCGTTCGGCAGCGAACCGGCTGTTGCGTCTGCCGATGCTTCGGCCCATGCGGACGACGACGGCGACGCGGCCCTGTTCGGCGCGCTCTGGCCGCTGGGCGATGTCGTCAAGCTCGATGCCACCGTGGATCGGCGTGTGCTGCGTCAGCAGCGCGACCGCCTCGGTGATCTCGGCTACGAGTTTGCTCCGCTGTCCCAGGACTGGCACCTCGCCAGGGTCTGATTCCCACCGCCGCCTTGCGCGGCATTCCACCACCCACCGGGGTTCCTCCCCGGTGGGGCGGGGCTCCGGTCTCTTTTTCCCAAGGAGATCGTCATGCAACTTGCATCCCGCTTCGCTTATCGCTCGCCAGTGCTGCGCTCAAGTCACCCGCTGTCGGATGAGCAGATTCGCATCGTGGCCCCTTCCATCTTTGCGGACACCCCGCACGAAAGCCGCTCCGAACGGTACAGCTACATCCCCACGGCGGCTGTGCTGACCGAACTGCGCAAGGAAGGTTTCCAGCCGTTCATGGTGTGCCAGACCCGCGTGCGACACGAGGATCGCCGCGACTACACCAAGCACATGCTGCGCCTTCGCCACGCCAGTCAGATCAACGGCGCCGAGGCGAACGAGATCATCCTGCTCAATTCGCACGACGGCACCAGCAGCTACCAGATGCTGGCGGGCATGTTCCGCTTCGTCTGCCAGAACGGGCTGGTGTGCGGCGACACGTTCGCCGACGTGCGCGTGCCTCACAAGGGCAACGTCACCGATCACGTGATCGAAGGCGCCTACGAGGTGCTGCACGGCTTCGAGAGGGTGCAGGACTCGCGCGACGCCATGCGTGTCATCACGCTCGACGACGGCGAGGCCGAAGTCTTCGCCAGATCGGCGCTGACCCTCAAGTACGACGATTCGGGCAAGGCATTGCCCATCACGGAGACCCAGATCCTGCGGCCCCGTCGCTTCGACGACAACTGCGCCGATCTGTGGTCGGTCTTCAACCGAATCCAGGAGAACCTGGTCAAAGGCGGCCTGGCCGGCCGCGCCGCCAACGGGCGCCAGCAGCGCACGCGCCCCGTTCAGGGCATCGACCAGAACGTCCGGCTCAACCGGGCGCTATGGCTGCTCGCGGATGGCTTGCGCCAGCTCAAAGCCTGACCCACAAGCGGATCGTGTCCATGCGGCATGGTCCGCTTTTTTCTTTGGTGGGTGAGTCTCAGGCAAATAGGGGTGCGCTGCGCGGCGGATTTTCGCTGCCGTAAACCACCCGCCTGGGCGCAGGCTACGCTCATGTCCGTCGGCGCTGCCGACAACATGCCCAGGTAGCCCAGACCTTCAAGGCTACGGTGCGTTGCGACGCACGGTCTGATTCTTCGCCACGACGCTCACCGCGTTTTCTTCCATCCCCCTGGGGCAGTGACTGCCCTCGCGGGTGGTGCTGTCTCCGCTCACTTCGAGGACATCACCATGCCTGCACCTTCTTCCCCCAAGACGCTCTATCGCATCGACGAATGCCCCGACCTGATGGCCGATGGCGTCGTCGGTGACGAGAACGGCAACCTGGTCTTCATCTCCCTCTGGGCGCGCGACACCGCCGTCCAGGAATTCCTGGCTCGCCTCACCCTGGGCCGGGACGAACAGGGACTGGATCAGTTCCACGTCATCACCGAGCAGGGCGCGAGCATCCCGGTATTCGTCGGCAACGTCGAGAACCTGGAGAAGCGCAGCGCACGCGCCTACCGGCGCACGCTGTTCGGCTCGCTGACCAACATCTGGCTGTTCGACCGGCGCTGCGTCAAGCCCGA
>NZ_KV819906.1:108445-125007 GCF_001815235.1 Pseudomonas sp. HMSC065H01
TGCGTCAAGCCCGACAAGGCCAACGCCAGCGCGCTGGCGCTCCTGCCTCGCGATTCCACGCACCGGCTCGACCGGCTGTGGAAGCTGGTGCGGGACACCTGCCCGCTGCCGCTTCTCGATCCATGGCGCGAACCCGTGCTGGAACTGCTGCAGGCGAAGTCGATGCTGACGCGCCTGCCGTTCGCCCTCGGGGCTCTGGAAGGCCATCGGCTCGCCATCGACGTGCCGACGCTGACCCAGGTGCTGGGCGGCCTGATCCGCAGCGGCGCGCTCGTCGCCGGCACGCCCGCCAGCCGCATCCCCTCGGCACAACCGCTCGAAGCGGTGGCTTGAGGCTCCTTCACCGGACATGCACGCGCGCATGTCCGCATCCCTTCATCTTCAATGCCAGGAGATTCCCATGGCCCTCATGTTCCCGCGGCTCGCCCGCAACTTCGTCAAGAACGGGTACTTCCCCACGGATGAACCCACGCTCGAAAGAGCACTCGCAGCGCTGGCGCCCGCCGAATCCTCGAACGGGCCGCTGTGCATCATCGATCCCTGCGCCGGCGAAGGCGTGGCGATCGCCGAAGCCGCGCACGCCCTCGGGCGCGAGCAGGTCCAGGCCTTTGCCGTCGAGTACGAGGCCGAGCGTGCACGCCATGCCCGGCAACTGGTCGATCGCTGCATCCACGGCGACCTGATGGACACGCTGATCAGCCGGCAGAGCTTCGGCCTGCTGTGGCTCAACCCGCCGTATGGCGACCTGACCAAGGACGCCAACGGCAACGTCGGCTACCAGGGCCAGGGCCGCGCCAGGCTGGAAAAGCTGTTCTACCAGAAGGCGCTGCCGCTGCTGCAATACAGCGGCGTGCTGATCTACATCGTGCCGCACTACGTGCTCGATGCCGAGCTGGTCGGATGGCTGACCCGGCACTTCGCCGATCTGCGCATCTACCGCGCGGTGGAAGCACAGTTCAAGCAGGTGGTGATCTTTGGCCGCCGTGTTCGTCAGCGCGACCAGGCATCGGATTCGGTCAAAGCCACGCGCGCGCTGCTGTTGCAGATCGGGCAAGGCGACGCCGAAGCGGAGGAACTGCCAGTCGAATGGCCGTTCCTGCCTTACACGGTGCCTGCCAGCCCGGCCGAGCCGGAGCACTTCTACCGCGTGACGATGGAACCCGAGCAGTTCGCCGAGGAAGTCGGCCGGCTGCAAGGGCTCTGGCCGACGCTCGATACGCACCTGGGCGCCGCGCAGCAATCGCTGCGGCCTCCGGCGCGGGCCTTGTCGCACTGGCATCTTGCCTTGGCGCTTGCTGCTGGCGCGATCTCCGGCGTGGTGAAGTCCAAGACGGGCCGCGTGCTCGTCGTCAAGGGCGACACCCACAAGGAGAAGACGCTGCAGACGGAATACACCGAACGCGACGACGGCTCCGTGGCCGAGACGCGCATCCTGACCGACAAGTTTGTGCCGGTCATCCGTGCCTGGGACATGACCCCAGGCTCGCCGACCTGCGGCGAGGTGTTGACCATCCGCTGATCGCTGTTCCCTGACGGTTCGCCGTCGATCTGTTCTTCCACTGCGGCTTCGCGCCGTTCTTCTCTTCCCACCCCGGGGCATGCCATCGCCCCCGCAGGGGGAGGTGCATGCCCCATCTTCTTTGGAGCATCACCATGTCCCTCGATACCGACGTTGTTCCCGCCGCCGATGGCACGCCCGTCCAGGGCGACCTGCTCGAAGCGGCCGCTTCTCCCTTGGCCTTGAGCCTTCAGGATTTCGTCGCCGAGTTCGGCGACGAGCTACTGGATTCGCTCAACCGCGCCAATCCACCCGTCTACACCGGCCAAGCCCGGCCGCATCGCCAGCTCGTGCTGGCCAGTCTCAAGCGCAAGCTGTTCCAGGCGCAGGCCGAAGTGGTGCATGCCGTCACCGAACTGCTGGCCGATCGTAGCGAACGCGCCGCGATCGTCAATGGCGAGATGGGCTGCGGCAAGACCACCGTCGGCATCGCCACGGCCGCCGTGCTGCACGCCGAAGGCTACCGCCGCACCCTGGTGCTGTCGCCGCCCCACCTGGTCTACAAGTGGCGCCGCGAAATCCAGGAGACGGTGGCCGGTGCCAAGGTCTGGGTGCTCAACGGCCCGGACACGCTGGTCAAGCTCATCAAGCTGCGCGAGCAGTTGGGCATGCAGGCGCGTGGCCAGGAGTTCTTCGTGCTCGGGCGCGTGCGGATGCGCATGGGTTTCCACTGGAAGCCCGTGTTCAACGTGCGGCACACGAAGCACGGCGAAGTCGGCGCATGCCCGGACTGCGGCCAGGTCATCACCAACCTCGACGGCGAGCCGATCAACCCGGTCGAACTCGAAGCCGAGGACTACCGCCGCCGGTGCAGCCATTGCGCCGCACCGCTGTGGACGCTGATGCGACCGCGGAGCCTTTCCGCCAACGACCAGTCCACGGCCGTCTTCAAAGCCTTGCAGCGCATCCCGACCATCGGGGAAGTCACCGCGCAGAAGCTGATGCGCAAGTTCGGCGACTCCTTCCTGGCGTCGATGCTCGGCGACAACATCCACGAGTTCATCAACCTCATGGATGGCAACGGCGAGCTGGTCTTCTCGGATCGTCAGGCGCACCGCATGGAGCGGGCGATGGCGAACATGGAGTTCGGCTTCGGCGAGGGCGGCTACCAGCCGTCCGAGTTCATCAAGCGCTACCTGCCGCAAGGCGCGTTCGACCTGCTCATCGCCGACGAGGCGCACGAGTACAAGAACGGCGGCAGTGCCCAGGGCCAGGCCATGGGCGTGCTCGCAGCGAAGGCGCGCAAGACCTTGCTGCTCACCGGCACGCTGATGGGCGGCTACGGCGACGACCTGTTCCACCTGCTGTTCCGAGCCCTGCCGGGGCGAATGATCGAAGACGGCTACCGCCTGACCAAGAGCGGCAGCATGACCTCGGCCGCGATGGCGTTCATGCGCGATCACGGTGTCCTCAAGGACATCTATTCCGAGAGCACCGGCACGGCGCACAAGACGGCCAAGGGCAACAAGGTCTCGGTGCGCACGGTCAAGGCGCCGGGCTTCGGCCCGAAAGGCGTACTGCGTTGCGTGCTGCCGTTCACGGTCTTCCTCAAGTTGAAGGACATCGGCGGCAATGTGCTGCCGCCCTACGACGAGGAGTTCCGCGAGGTGGCGATGGACACGGTGCAGGCCGCGGCCTATCGCGATCTCTCGGGTCGGCTGACCACAGCGCTGAAACAGGCGCTGGCGAAGCGCGACACGACGCTGCTCGGTGTGGTCCTCAACGTGCTGCTGGCCTGGCCGGATTGCTGCTTCCGGTCGGAGACGGTGGTGCACCCGCGCACGCGCCAGACCTTGGCCTTCGTTCCGGCTCAGTTCAACGAGCTGGAGGTGATACCCAAGGAGCGCGAGCTGATCGAGATCTGCAAGCAGGAGAAGGCTGCGGGTCGCAAGACGCTGGTCTATTCGGTCTACACCGGCACGCGCGACACCACGTCGCGTTTGAAGGTGCTGCTGGAGCAGGAAGGCTTCAAGGTGGCGGTGCTGCGCGCGAGCGTGGATGCCTCCCGCCGCGAGGACTGGATCGCCGAGCAGTTGGACCGCGGCATCGACGTGCTGGTCACGAACCCGGAGTTGGTCAAGACGGGTCTCGACCTGTTGGAGTTTCCAACGATCGTGTTCATGCAGTCGGGCTACAACGTCTACAGCCTGCAGCAGGCGGCCCGGCGCTCATGGCGCATCGGCCAGAAGCAGCCGGTTCGCGTGATCTACCTCGGCTACGCGGCTTCCTCGCAGATGACCTGCCTGGGGCTGATGGCACGGAAGATCATGGTCTCGCAGAGCACGTCGGGAGACGTGCCCGAATCGGGATTGGACGTGCTGAACCAGGACGGTGATTCCGTCGAGGTGGCACTGGCCCGGCAGCTCATCGCGGCCTGATCCACCCACCCATGCCGGCGGCCCATCGGGTCGCCGGCTTCTTTTTTTGCCGCGCCATGAATCGGGCGCATGCCAGTTCCCTTTGTTTGCTGCCCGAAAGCTCTGCGGCGGCGATGGTGAGGGCTCCGTGTTCCAGGGAACTGCACCATGCAATCACTCACCTGCGTCGCCCATCGCCTGGTTGTGCCCGCCTTGCTCACCGGCTGCGTGCTCATCACCGGCTGCGCCTCCACGGGCGTGGCGAATGCCCCGACGGCCACCGCCATGCCACCGGAGCCGGTCTTGTCGGCCAGGGTCATCTACCCGGAACCCGAGCCGACCCTGATCCCGGTCGCCCGCTACGGGCGCTACACGCTGGTCGAGCTGGTGCCGGAACCCGCGCAGCGCGACCTGACGCGACAGGTGATTGAGGTTTCGATTCCGCCGACCTTCGATGCGAACGTCGGCGATGCCCTGCGGCACGTGCTGCTGCGCACCGGCTACCGGCTCTGCGACACGACGGAGGCCGCGGCGCTGTACGCGCTGCCGCTGCCGGCGGCGCATCTGCGGCTCGGGCCGCTGTCGCTGCGCGATGCCTTGCTGGCACTCGCCGGCCCGGCCTGGGAGCTGTCCGTCGATGACGCAGCGCGCGCGGTGTGCTTCACGCGCGTGACGGCAGCGCGCTCCGCTGGCCGCGTCGCCGCCGTCCCCGCACCCGGCACGACGGAAGCCGAACCCGCGCAACCCCAGGAGGCCCAGCCATGAACATCCCGCAACTTCCCGCCGAAGGCGCCGACCGCGCGCGCTGGCTGAAGATCGCAGCGGCCGCCTGCCTGCTGCTCGTGAGCGTGCTGGCCGTGGTCAACAGCGTGGGCCTGTCGCGCCTGGCCGAGCAAAGCCAGGCCAGTGCCCAGGATGCCCACGTGCAGGCGCTCAACACGCGCGTCGCGGAACTCGAACAGCAGTCCGCAACCTCGAAGAACCAGCCCAAGCCCGTCGCCCAACCGGACTTCGAGGCCGCCCGCAAGGCGCTCGACGAACGGCTGTCGCAAGTGGAGCAGGCCCAAGCCGCGGACAGCCGTGCCGGCGACCTGCAGGCGCTGCAGGCCCGCGTGGGCGACATCGAGGCCCGCCTGAAGAAAGCCGCTGCGCCTGCCGCGTCGCCCCGGCGCATCGCCGAGGCGGTCAAGCCCAAGGCGCCGGAGCCGCCGTTCAGCGTCGCAGGCCTGGAACTGCGCGGCGGCGAGCGCTTCCTGTCGATCGCGGGGCCGGGCGTGGCCGCCGTGCGCGAATTGCGACTGCTGCGCGAAGGCGATGCCATCGGCGCCTGGCAATTGCAAGTCATCGAGGCGCACGCCGCCGTGTTCCGCGTGGACGGCCAGACGCAGCGCATCGCGCTGCCGTAGGAGCCGGCCATGAAACCAGCCGCGATCGGTCTTGCCGCCATCCTCACCGTCGTCGCGGGTGCTGCCTCGGCGCAGTCGGCGCCGGTTGCGTCCTCGCGCACGGTTCCCGCCCAGGTTCAGAACAGCATCGACGCCATGCTGGACGAGCGCCTAGCGCGCGATTGGGGTCTGCGGCTGGAGGAATGGGCGCGCTACCGGCAACTGATGCAGGGGCCGCTGGGCGTCTATTCCCCGAACCTCGATCCGCTCACGGCCCTGGGCATCGAGGCGCGCAGCGACGAGGAACGCAACCGCTATGCGGAGCTGCATGTGCAGGCGGAATCGAAGCGCGTGGGCAAGACGCTGGCCTACCAGCGGGCCTACGACGCCGCCTGGAAGCGGCTCTATCCGGGCCAGCAGCGTGTGGACATGCCGGGCGCGAAGGCGCCGGGCGCCGGCAACCGGGGTTCGGGCCGGCTGGCGGTTTTCGTGAAGGCCGAGTGTCCGCCGTGCGAGCAGCGCGCGCGCCAGTTGCAGGCGGCCGGCACAGCCTTCGATCTCTACATGGTCGGCAGCCGCCAGGACGATGCCCGCATCCGCCAGTGGGCGACCCAGGCCGGCATCGACGCCGGCCGCGTGCGCGCGCGCACCATCACGCTCAATCACGACGCCGGGCGCTGGCTGTCGCTCGGCCTGCCCGGCGATCTGCCCGCCGTGGTGCGCGAGGTCAATGGCCAATGGCAGCGGCAGTAGCGCTCCGTGCCAGCAGTGTCGCACTGGCCCTCGGGCTCTGCGCCTGTGCGAGCTTCGCCCTGGCCCAAGAAGTGCCGCCTCCCGCCTATCAGCTTGCCGCGCAGCAGGCGGGCGTGCCGTCGCCGGTGCTGTATGCGGTCGCGCTGCAGGAGAGCGGCGCCCGGTTGCGCGGTCGCCTGATCCCCTGGCCGTGGACGCTCAACGTCGCCGGGCGGGCCGAACGCTACGCCACGCGGGTCGATGCCTGCGCAGGCATCCGCCGGGCGCTCGCCCGGGCGCCGGCCAACCGCATCGACGCCGGCCTCGGCCAGGTCAACCTCGGCTACCACGCGCAGCGTTACGACCACCCCTGCGACCTGCTCGACCCGTACCGCAACCTCGCCATCGCCGCGGAAATCCTGCAGGAGCAGCACATGCCGGGCGAGGACTGGCTGGTCGCCATCGGCCGCTACCACCGTCCTGCGGGTGGCGCGCCCGCCGCCCGCTACCGCCGCAACGTCCACCAGCACCTGACCCGCGTGCTGGGGCCGGGCGCCTCCATTCCCTCAGCCCGGAGCCCCATGCCATGAATCGCATCCTCCTTGCCGCCGCCGCGGCGATGTTCGCCGCCGTGGCCCACGCGCAGGACCGCAGCGCCGCAAACAAGGCCGTCTCCCCGCCGCTGATCGTGGTCGAAGACAAGGGCGGCGCCTCCGCGCTGCCGTACTACCGGGCCTTGAACCCGCAGGATGCGCAGCCAGGTCAACCGACGATGCCGCAGCCGGCGCCGCGCATCGGTGGCCCTGCGGACGCTGAGGCGGCCATGCTGCCGGTGCGCTCGGCGCGGCTGTCGCCCGGCGACGAGCCGCGCCGCGTGATCCGCGCGCCGGGCCTGACGCCGCAGTTCTTGGTCGGTGACGACGACCGCTCGCGCGCCTGGCTCAAGCAGCGGCGCGTGGAGCTGCAGGCACAGCGCGCCGTGGGCCTGGTGGTCAATGTCGCGACGCCCGAGGCACTGGCCGCGCTGCGCCGCCTCGCGCCGGGTCTGGTGCTGTCCCCGGCCTCGGGCGACGACCTGGCACACCGCCTGGGCATCAAGCACTACCCGGTGCTGATCACCGCCACCGGCATCGAGCCCTGACGCGGTAGAGCCAGGTGAAGCGCCCACCATGGCCCACTCCCAAGCCGTCGAAGTCTTGCTGCGGCCAGCGGTGGAGCTTTACACCGTCGCGGTCTGTGCGGGCGCCGCGCTTCTGTGCCTGGTGGCCCCGTGGTCGCTCGCGCTGAGCCCCTTGCTCGGCCTGGGTAGCGCGCTGGCCTTCCTGACCTTCGGTGCGATCCGCTTCCGGGACGCCTGGGCGATCCTGCGCTACCGGCGCAACATCCGGCGCCTGCCGCGCTACGTGATGACCAGCCGCGACGTGCCGGTCAGCCAGCAGCGGCTGTTCGTCGGCCGGGGTTTCCGCTGGGACCAGCGCCACACGCACCGGCTGATGCAGACCTACCGGCCGGAGTTCCGCCGCTATGTCGAACCGACGGCGATCTACCGGGCGGCCCGGTACTTCGAGGAGCGCCTGGAGTTCGCGCCGTACCCGCTGTCCAAGCTCGCCAAGGCCCTGGCCTGGGACAGCCCGCTCAACCCGGCGCGGCCTCTGCCGCCGGTGGGCGGCCTGCCGCGCCTGCACGGCATCGAGCCGCACGAGGTTGACGTCACCCTGCCTTTGGCCGAGCGCGTCGGCCATTCGCTGGTGCTGGGCACCACCCGCGTCGGCAAGACCCGCTTGGCCGAACTGTTCATCACCCAGGACATCCGCCGCAAGGTGGGCGGCCAGCACGAGGTCGTGATCGTCTTCGACCCCAAGGGCGACACCGATCTGCTCAAGCGCATGTACGTGGAAGCCAAACGCGCCGGGCGCGAAGGCGAGTTCTACGTCTTCCATTTGGGCTGGCCGGACATCAGCGCCCGCTACAACGCCGTGGGGCGGTTCGGGCGCATCAGCGAAGTTGCCACGCGCATCGCGGGCCAGCTCTCCGGTGAAGGCAATTCGGCCGCCTTCAGGGAGTTCGCGTGGAGGTTTGTCAACATCATCGCCCGTGCTCTGGTCGAGCTGGGGCAGCGGCCCGACTACCTGCTGATCCAGCGCCACGTCATCAACATCGATGCGCTGTTCATCGAGTACGCCCAGCACTACTTCGCCAGGAGCGAGCCGAAAGCCTGGGAGGTCATCGTCCAGCTCGAAGCCAAGCTGAACGACAAGAACATCCCGCGCAACATGATCGGGCGGGAGAAGCGCGTCGTCGCGCTGGAGCAGTACCTGTCGCAGGTGCGCATCTACGACCCGGTGCTCGACGGCCTGCGCAGCGCGGTGCGCTACGACCGGACGTACTTCGACAAGATCGTCGCATCGCTCCTGCCGCTGCTGGAGAAGCTGACCACCGGCAAGATCGCGCAGTTGCTGGCGCCGAACTACTCGGACCTGGGCGACCCGCGGCCGATCTTCGACTGGATGCAGATCATCAGGAAGCGGGCCGTGGTCTATGTCGGGCTCGATGCGCTGTCGGATGCCGAAGTGGCGGCCGCTGTCGGCAACTCGATGTTCTCCGATCTCGTCTCCGTCGCCGGCCACATCTACAAGTTCGGCATCGACGATGGTCTGCCGGGCGCGTCGGCCGGCATGAAGGTGCCAATCAACGTGCACGCGGATGAGTTCAACGAACTGATGGGCGACGAGTTCATCCCGATGGTCAACAAGGGCGGCGGCGCCGGGGTGCAGGTCACGGCCTATACGCAGACCATGAGCGACATTGAGGCCCGCATCGGCAGTCGCGCCAAGGCCGGCCAGGTCATCGGGAACTTCAACAACCTGTTCATGCTGCGCGTGCGCGAAACCATCACGGCCGAGCTGCTGACACGCCAACTTCCCCAGGTGGAGGTCTACACCACCTCCCTGGTCAGCGGCGCCACCGACAGTTCCGATCCTTCCGGCAACACCGCTTTCACCTCCAACACCCAGGATCGCGTCACCAGTACCAGCGTGCCGCTGATCGAGCCGGCGCACGTCGTCGGCCTGCCCAAGGGGCAGTGCTTCGCGCTGATCGAGGGCGGCCACCTGTGGAAGGTACGCATGCCCTTGCCGGCGCCCGACCCCGACGAGGCCATGCCGAAGGATCTGCAGGAGCTGGCCGGCTACATGCGGCAGCACTACGTCGAGGCCGGCGACTGGTGGGACGGCAAGGGCATTCCCGGCCTGCAGGATCAGGCGCTGCCCGACGATCTGCTGGCGGACTTCAAGCAGATGGCGAGCGTGGATGAAGGGGCCGCGGCATGAGCGACCCCGCCGTCGCCGTCCAGCGCCAGCAGGTCCGCCAGCAGGGCCTGATCGCGGGGCTGGTCACGCTGCCGTTCCGGCTGTTCGGCGTGCTGTGCGGCTCGCTGATGCTGTGCATCGTGATCGAGTGCGTCGGCATGCACTTCTTCTGGCCCGAGCAGGGCTGGCGCCATGCGCAGGGCATGCTGAACTACGAGCTGTCGCAGGTCTCGGAGCATTTCACGCGCAGCGTGCTGGTGCAGGAGCCGGGGCGCAGTGCGCGGCAGCTCGTCGAGTGGGCCTACCAAGGACTGTTCGTGAAGACCGGGCTGCTGGACTGGATACGCGATGCCGCCTCGCAATCCCGTGCCGGCACCCGCAGCCAGGTGCAGGACTTCCGCTACTACCTTGGACAGGTCTACGTGCATGTGGAGAGCTACCTGATCGCCTCGGCCTACACCGTGTTGGTGTTCCTCGTGCGGCTGCTGGTGCTGATCCTGATCCTGCCGCTGTTCGTGATGGCTGCTTTCGTCGGCCTGGTCGATGGGCTGGTGCGCAGGGACGTGCGCGGCTTCGGCGCCGGGCGCGAATCGGGCTTCGTCTACCACCGGGCCAGGGCGAGCCTGATGCCGCTGGCGGTGCTGCCCTGGGTCACGTACCTCGCGCTGCCGGTCAGCGTGCATCCGCTGCTGATCCTGCTGCCCAGCGCGGCGCTGCTGGGCGTTGCCGTGGCCATCTCCGCGGCCACCTTCAAGAAGTACCTGTAGGCGCGTCGTTCCTTGCGCTGCCGGAAAGCGGTGGCGGGCCGGTTCCGATTGATTGCGGCGCCGGAAGACCGGGCGTTCGAGCATGAGCCATTCGCATCCCCGGAGAACGGCTCGATGGAAACCTTCCGCAGTCCTGCGCATGTCCGGCGCCACGCCATCGCCGCGCTATTGGCCGCGCTCCTGCTCGCCGCTGCGGGGCTTCAGCCGGCCGTCGCCGCCGATGCAGCCGACAACGCCGCAGAGCGCGAGATGCTCGCCGCGGTGACGCGCCAGCTCGAACTGCTGGATCGCCTGGCCGAACGCGGAGCGGCCACCGCGCCGCAGGAACGGTCCCGCTACCACTTCGACTACGCCCGGCTGCGCGCCGACCTGCAACGCATGCGCGCAGGCGTGCGGGACTACCTCGTTCCCCAGCGCGCGCAGCCGCGCGATCCCGTGCCGCTGGCCGGCGACTACACGCGCAGCGGCACGGCCCCCGACAAGGAGGCGCCGTCGCCATGACGCCGTCCGCCGATCAGGTCGCCGCCTTTCAGGCCAACGGCGGGTTCGCGCCCGCAGCCGTCTCCACCGTCGTGCTCGGTTTCGTCTTCGCCGTCCTGCTGCTGTGGGGCGTGTGGGCGATGCGCACCGCCTATGTCGGCTGGGCCGAGCACCACCTGACCCAACGCCAGTTCCTCGGCGTCATCGTGCGCTTCGTCGCGATGTACCTGGTGCTGGGCTTCTTCCTCCTGTCCTGACCACCATGAAAGGGTGTATCGCCATGAACGCTTCGCTGATTCCTCGTCGCCCCGCTGCGCGCATCGCAGCCATGCTTGCCTCGCTGGGCCTCGCTGTCACGCCGCTTGTCTCGCTGGCGGCCCTGCCCACCTTGGAAGACCCGTCGCGCGGCACCGGCAGCGGCATCATGCAGACGCTGCAGAACTACGGCTACGACATCGTGCTGCTGATCGCGCTGCTCGTGGTCGCCTCGATGTTCGTCGGCGTCTGCTACCACGCCTACACGCGCTACGCGGAGATCCACACCGGCCGCGCCACCTGGGGCCAGTTCGGCCTGACGGTGGCGGTCGGCGCGATCCTCTTGGTCGTCGGCATCTGGCTGCTGACCAAGGCCACCGGCGTGCTGTAAGGGCCGGCAACCATGGCCAGCGCCCTGGAGAGCCCGCGCGACGGGCTCGTGACCTTTATGCCGCATCGCCTGAACCGCCATCCGGTGGTCGTGCGCGGGCTCACGGCCGACGAGCTGTGGGTCTGCGCCGGCTTGTCGGGCGCGGTCGGGTTCGTGGCCGGCGTGCCGCTGGCCTGGCTGACCCACAGCATTGCGATGGTGCCCACGCTGGTCGTTGCCGGCATCGGCATCGGCGTCTTCGTGGGCGGCGGTCTGTTGCGGAGGTGGAAGCGCGGCCGGCCTGACACCTGGCTGTACCGCCAGCTTCAGTGGCGGCTCGCGCTGCGCTACCCCGCGCTGGCGGCCCACGCGGGCGGTGGGCAACTCATCACCCGCTCGGGCTGGTGGTCCACGCGGCGCCTGCGGCCCAACCCGTCCCTGCGTCGAGATAGACCATGAGCCGATTCAAGAACGAGGTCGCGCACCTGCAGGCGCATGTGAAGGCCTTGCGCCTGGCCGGCGCCGCGCTGTTCGTGGTGGCGCTGCTGCTCGGCTTCGGCTGGTGGAGCGCACCCAAGAGCCTGACCATCCACGTGCCGCCCGACCTGCGCTCGGGCAGCACCCGCAAGTGGTGGGACGTGCCGCCGGAAAGCGTCTACGCCTTCACCTTCTACATCTGGCAGCAGGCGCAACGCTGGCCGACTAACGGCGAGCAGGACTACCCGCGCAACCTGCATGGGCTGTCGGCCTACTTCACACCGAGCTGCCGGGCTTTCCTGCAACAGGACTACGAGTTCCGGCGCAGCAACGGCGAGTTGCGCCAGCGCGTGCGCGGCATCTACGAGATTCCCGGCCGCGGCTACGGCGACGATCCCGCCGCGCGCGTGCGCACCGTGTCGGCGAACGACTGGATCGTCACGCTGGACGTGAGCGCCGACGAGTACCTGGGCGCCGAGCAGGTCAAGCGCGCACTCGTGCGCTACGCGCTGAAGGTCGTGCGCATCGACATCGATCCCGAGCGCAATCCCTTCGGCCTCGTTCTGGACTGCTATGCACGTGCGCCCGAGCGCATCGAAACCCCGCCGCCCCCGGCGCCAGCCGGCAAGCCCGCCAGCCCCGGTGCCAATCTGCAGGGAGACACCCCATGAAGCGCTGCTTCCTTCCGGCCCTGGCCGGCGTCCTGTTGTGCCTGGGTTTCGTGCCCGCGGGCAATGCCATCGAAATCCTGCGCTGGGAGCGCCTGCCGCTGGCGGTGCCGCTCGTGGTCGGCCAGGAGCGCGTGGTCTTCATCGAGCGCAACGTGCGCATCGGCGTGCCGGCCGGCGTCGGCGAGCAGTTGCGCGTGCAGAGCGCCGGTGGCGCGATCTACCTGCGCGCCAGCGCGCCCATCCCGCCCACGCGGCTGCAACTACAGGACGTGGAATCCGGCGCGCTGATCCTGCTCGACATCGCCGCCGAGCCGGCCAAGGCGGGCCAGCCCGCGCTCGAACCCGTGCGCATCGTCGAGGGTGATGTGCCGGCCATCCGCTACAGCGAGCCGGCCAGCCCCTCGGCCACCGCGGACGACGATGCGCAGCGCCCGACACCAACCGCCCGCCGCGCAACGCCGGTGGCCGTGGTGTTGACGCGCTACGCGGCGCAAAACCTGTACGCGCCGCTGCGCACCGTGGAGCCCATGGCCGGCATCGGCCGCGTCAACCTGCGCCGCAACCTCGCGCTGGACACCTTGCTGCCCACGCTGCCGGTGCGCGCGCAGGCGCTGGCCGCGTGGCGGCTCGAAGACCAGTGGGTGACGGCCGTGAAGCTCACCAACACCTCCGGGCGCTGGCTCGACCTCGATCCGCGTGCGCTGCAGGGCGACTTCCTCGCCGCGACCTTTCAGCATCCGACCCTGGGGCCGGCCGGCCGCGCAGCCGACACCACCGTGGTCTATCTCGTCACCCGTGGCCACGGCCTGGCCGAGTCGCTGCTGCCCAAGGTGGCGCCGATCGACGCGACGGTGAACCTGCCGCCGGCGGCGGCCGCCGGCCAGGCCGAAGGAGGAGCGCGCGATGAAAAGTAACCCCCTCCTGAAGTGGCTGCTGATCCCGATGGCGCTGGTGCTGGTGTTCGTCGGCATCAAGCTCTTCTCGGGCGAGCGCAGCGCCAGGCCGGTACCTCCCGGCAGCGCCAACCCGCTCACGCCCGAAGAGATGAAGGCGCTGGGCATCGAGGGCGACACGCCGCGCGATACCGTCGCGACGTTGGTGGCCCAGGTCAAGCAGTTGCGCAACGAGCTGCAGACGGCGCTCAACGACAACAAGAACCAGAAGACCGAGAACGAACGCATGCGCGCGAGGGAAAGCGCGATCGACCAGCGCATCCAGTCCGCGCTCGACGGCGAACGCGGCCGCCTGCAGCAGGACCGCGAGCAGTTGGCCGGCGACCGCCAGCAGACCCAGGGCCTGCTGCAAGACCTGCAGCGGCGCCTGGACGGCCTCTCCGGCAAGAGCGGCCAGGCCGACCTGCCGGTGGGCCTCGGGCTGGAGCAAGGCGACGGCAAGAGCTTCGGCGGCAACCAGAGCGGCAGTGCGCGCAACACCAACGGCACGCGCTGGGTGGAGCCGGACGATGCGAAACCCTCAGCGAAGAACGGCAGCAGCGGCGGCTTGAATTTCCCGACCAGCTTCGGGCCGGCGCAGAAGACGCTTTCCGACACGGCCGACGGCGTGGCAAGCACCGTCGCGGATGCGGGCAGCCGCGCCGTGAGCGCCACGGGCAATTTCGCCAAGCCGGTCTACACGGTGCCGTCGAACTCGACGCTGATGGGCTCGATCGCGATGACGGCGCTGATCGGCCGCGTGCCGATCGACGGCACGGTCAATGATCCGTATCCCTTCAAGGTGCTGATCGGCCCGGACAACCTGACCGCCAACGGCATCGACATCCCCGACGTGGCCGGCGCGGTGGTCAGCGGCACGGCCTCGGGCGACTGGACGCTTTCCTGCGTGCGCGGCCAGATCCGCTCGGTCACGTTCGTCTTCAACGACGGCACGATCCGTACCGTGCCGGAGGACGGCAATCGGAATCGGAGCAGCGGCAATCAGGGCAACAGCGCGAACAGCACGACGCAGGGCGGCCTGGGCTGGATCAGCGACCCCTACGGCATCCCGTGCGTCTCGGGCGAGCGGCGCAGCAACGCGCAGCAGTACCTGGGTTCGCAGGCGCTGATCACCGCGGCCGGCGCCGGTGCGGCCTCGCTGATCAAGTCGGACAACGGCAGCGTGGCCGTGGTCGCCAACAGCAACGGCTCGCTCGGCACCGTCGGTATCAGCGGCAATGAGGCGATGGGCCGCATCCTGGCCGGCGGCGTGCGCGACATGGCCGATTGGGTCAACAAGCTCTACGGGCAGGCCTTCGCCGCGGTCTACGTGCGGCCCGGCGCCAAGGTCGCCGTGCATCTGGAGCAGCCGCTCAACATCGACTACGACGCCAAGGGGCGGCGGGTCAATCACCGCATCGGAGACGCCCATGCGTCGGATTTGGATTGAATCGGCCGCGGCCCTGTGCGCGGTCATGGTGCTGGGCGGCTGCGCGACCAGCAAGGACGAGCTGCTGCCGCACGGCGATCACACCATGCTCGACGTGTGGAACCAGGAGACGGGCGGCAGCGCCGGTAGCGGACAGGCGGCGCGGCAACTGCTCGACGCGCGCCAGGGCCTGCGCCGGCCGCTGACCGAGGCCGACGTGCAGGCGGCGCCCGCCGCCGCTGCCGCCTACACGGGCACCGCGGCCAACGAGATTTACCGCCAGTTCCACCGGCTGCCGAACCCGGACCTGGTGATGTACGTGTTCCCGCACCTAGCCGGCACCGACCCGGTGCCGGTGCCCGGCTACACCACCGTGTTCCCGCTCTACCAGCGCGTGCAGTACGCGATGCCCGGCGAGCGCCTGGAGGACTACTGATGGCCTGGTCGTTGCCCTGGGCACGCAAGGCCGCCACGCCTGCCGGCCCCGACCTGGATGCCGATGACGCCTGGGCGCAGCATGTCTCGACGCTGGCCGCGCACGGTATTCCCGAGCCCGGCAGCGCGGTGGGCGGCCAGCCGCGCCGGCCGGCCACCGAGGCGGACTTGCAGGCGCTCTACGGCGTGGCGCCGTCCTTCGCCGACCTGCTCCCCTGGGTGGAGTACCTGCCCGATTCCAAGAGCGTGCTGCTGGAGGACGGCCAGTCGGTGGCGGCCTTCTTCGAGCTGGCGCCGGTCGGCACCGAGGGCCGCGAGATGGCATGGCTGTGGCAGGCGCGCGATGCGTTGGAGAACGCGCTGCAGGACTCGTTCGACGAACTCGACGAGAACCCCTGGGTGGTGCAGCTCTACGCCCAGGACGAAGCAACCTGGGACAACTACCTGCGCGGGCTCACGAACTACGTGCGGCCGCGCGCTCAGGGCAGCGCCTTCACCGAGTTCTACCTGCGCTTCTTCGGGCATCACCTGCGTGCGATCGCCAAGCCCGGCGGCCTGTTCGAGGACACGACGGTGACGCGCCTGCCGTGGCGCGGCCAAGTGCGGCGAGTGCGCATGGTGGTCTACCGGCGCGCGAGTGCGTCTGGCGCGTCCCGGCGCGGCCAATCTCCCGAGCAGGCACTGACGACGATCTGCGACCGACTCGCAGGTGGCCTCGCCAACACGGGCGTGAAGGCCCGGCGCATGGAGGCGAGCGACATCCACGACTGGCTGCTGCGCTGGTTCAACCCGCACCCCACGATGCTTGGCCCCGCCGCCGCCGACCGCGAACGGTTCTACGCGCTGACCCGCTACCCCGAGGAAGCCGAGCAAGGCGAGATTGAGCTGGCCAGCGGCGACTTCGCGCAGCGCCTGTTCTTCGGCCAGCCGCGCTCGGACGTGGCGAACGGCACCTGGGTCTTCGACGGCATGCCGCACCGGGTCATCGTGATGGACCGCCTGCGCATGCCGCCCGCCACGGGCCACGTCACCGGCGAGACGCGCAAGGGCGGCGATGCGGTCAACGCGCTGTTCGACCAGATGCCCGAGGACACGGTGATGTGCCTGACGGTCGTCGCGACGCCGCAGGACGTGCTCGAAGCGCACCTGAACCACCTGAGCAAGAAGTCGGTCGGCGAGACGCTGGCCTCGGAGCAGACGCGCCGCGACGTGCAGGAAGCGCGCGGGCTGATCGGCAGCGCGCACAAGTTGTACCGCGGCGCGCTGGCCTTCTACCTGCGCGGGCGCGACCTCGTGCAGCTCGACGCCCGCGGCCTGCAACTGGTCAACGTCATGCTCAACGCCGGCCTGCAGCCGGTACGCGAGGAAGACGAAGTGGCGCCGCTCAACAGCTACCTGCGCTGGCT
>NZ_KV819906.1:125107-179813 GCF_001815235.1 Pseudomonas sp. HMSC065H01
CGCTCAACAGCTACCTGCGCTGGCTGCCGTGCGTGTTCGACCCGGCCGCCGACAAGCGCCAGTGGTACACGCAACTGATGTTCGCGCAGCATGCGGCGAACCTCGCGCCGGTGTGGGGCCGCAGCCAGGGAACCGGCAATCCGGGCATCACGTTCTTCAACCGCGGCGGCGGGCCGATCACCTTCGACCCGCTGAACCGGCTCGACCGGCAGATGAACGCGCACTTGTTCTTGTTCGGCCCCACGGGCTCGGGCAAGTCGGCCACGCTCAACAACATCCTGAATCAGGTGACGGCGATCTACCGGCCGCGCCTGTTCATCGTGGAGGCTGGCAACAGCTTCGGGCTGTTCGGCGACTTCGCCACGCGGCTCGGCCTCAAGGTGCATCGCGTGAAGCTCGCACCCGGCGCCGGCGTCAGCCTCGCGCCGTTCGCCGACGCGCACCGGCTCGTGGATACGCCCAGCCAGGTGCAGACGCTGGATGCCGATGCGCTGGACGAGGACCAGGAGCCCGCAGTGCAGGCGGCGAGCCGCAGCGAAGAAGTGGACGAACAGCGCGACGTGCTCGGCGAGCTGGAAATCACTGCGCGGCTGATGATCACCGGCGGCGAAGACAAGGAAGAAGCGCGCATGACGCGCGCCGACCGCAGCCTGATTCGCCAGTGCATCCTCGATGCGGCCCAGCGCTGCGTAGCCGAGCAGCGCACGGTGCTCACGCGCGACGTGCGCGATGCGCTGCGCGAGCGCGCCCGCGACACGTCACTGCCCGAAGTTCGGCGCGCGCGCCTGCTGGAGATGGCGGACGCGATGGATATGTTCTGCCAGGGCGTGGACGGCGAGATGTTCGACCGGCCCGGCACGCCGTGGCCCGAGGCCGACATCACCATCGTGGACCTCGCCACCTTCGCGCGCGAGGGCTACAACGCGCAGCTCTCCATCGCCTACATCTCGCTGATCAACACGGTCAACAACATCGCAGAGCGGGACCAGTTCCTGGGCCGCCCGATCATCAACGTGACGGACGAAGGCCACATCATCACAAAGAACCCGCTGCTCGCGCCCTACGTCGTGAAGATCACGAAGATGTGGCGCAAGCTTGGTGCCTGGTACTGGCTGGCGACGCAGAACATCGACGACCTGCCCAAGGCCGCCGAGCCCATGCTCAACATGATCGAGTGGTGGATCTGCCTCTCCATGCCGCCGGACGAGGTGGAGAAGATCGCGCGCTTCCGCGAGCTGAACGCGGCGCAGAAGGCGTTGATGCTGTCGGCCCGCAAGGAGGCGGGCAAGTTCACCGAGGGCGTGATCCTCTCCAAGAGCATGGAAGTACTGTTCCGTGCGGTGCCGCCCAGCCTCTACCTGGCGCTGGCTCAGACCGAACCGGAGGAGAAGGCCGAGCGTTTCCAGTTGATGCAGCAGTACGGCATCGGCGAACTGGATGCCGCTTTCAAGATCGCCGAGAAGATCGACCGCGCCCGCAGCATCGAGCCGCTAGCGCTCGATGCGCTGGCGTGACGGGGAGTCCACGATGCGCATCCCTCGCTTCGCGCCGCCCCGCACCGTCCTTGTCGCCGCGCTGCTGGTGGCCGCGGCCCTGACCACGGCCGCGTGGCTCGCCCTGCGGCCGCCGTCGCCGCCCGCCGAGCCCGCTTCTCCTTCGGCAGAAGCAACACTTACGCCGGCAACGGCACCAGCCGGCCCGCCCTGGCGCTATGGCCGCGCCGATGCGCGCTTCACGGTGGTCGAGTACGCCGACCTCGAATGCCCGTTCTGCCGCGCGTACTTCGCGGTGCTCAAGCGCTGGATCGACGCGCACCCGGAGGTGAGCTGGCAATGGCACCACCTACCGTTGCCGTTGCACGAGCCGGCCGCTTCCGCCGGTGCGCGCCTGGTGGAGTGCGTCGGCGAGGCCGGCGGCCAGGCCGCGTTCTGGCAGGCCGTCGAGTGGGTCTACATGCACACCCGGGGCAACGGCCAGGGCCTGCCCGAGGGTCTGCGCTATCCCGACCTCACGCCGGCCGCGCAGCAATGCCTCGACAGCGACCGCCCCGATGCGCTGATCCGCGCACAGTCGGCGAGCGCGGCGCAGGAGGGCATCAAGGTCACGCCCACGCTGCGCCTGCAGGATCGCCAGTCCGGCAAGACGCTGCTGCTGCACGGCCCGGTCGAAGGAGATGCCTTGCTGTCCGCGATCGACCTGCTGGCGGCCAGTGCAGCGGCCGAGCCCGCATCGAAGGAAATGCCTGCCGAGTCTCTCGGCGACATGCCCAGGTAGCCACGATCTTCAAGGCTACGACGCGGCCTGGCCGCGCTGATCGACCCCGTTCGCTTCGCATCCCTGGACGCGAACAGCCACTGCGCATGTGGTGGCGGATGCCCGCTCTTCTGCCGCTTGTTCTTCATCGTCCCCCGGAGGGTTTGTCCCTTCCGGGACAGGCGTCCTCCGACTTCATTCCGTGGAGGTTCGCCATGTCCTATGTCGTCGCCGACTCGCGTCCCGAGTCGCTCAGCCTGATCGCCGCCCAGCACGAAGACTGGATTATCCGCCAAGCCATCACCTTGCTGGAACAACGCATCTTCAAGGCCGGCCCGGTGCTGAACAGTCCCGCCGCCGTGCGCGACTACCTGCATCTGAAGCTGGTCGCGGAGCCCAACGAGGTCTTCGCTGTCGTGTTCCTCAACTGTCAGCACCAAGTTCTCGCCTACGAGCCGATGTTCAAGGGCACGGTCGATCAAACCTCGGTGTACCCACGGGTGCTGGTGCAGCGCGCCCTGGCCCTCAACGCCTCGGCGGTCATCCTGGCCCACCAGCATCCATCCGGCATGACCGTGCCTTCGGCCGCCGATCAGGCGCTGACCGACCGGCTCAAGGCCGCCCTGGCGATGGTCGATGTCCGGGTGGTGGATCACTTCATCGTCGGCAAGGGCACGCCGTACTCCTTCGCCGAATCCGGCCTGCTGTAGCGCCGCTGACCGTCTGGTCCCCGCGGGAGCCTCGGCTCCCGCTTTTCTTTCGCCTGTCTGCCCAAAGCGGAGCGCGCGCGGTGCGCATTCCTTGTCGCGGGTGGACTGCGTTCGGCGTTCGACTAGAGCCTTGCTCTCATTCCCAGGACGCCCGCCATGACGGCTCCCTTCTTGAAATCCATCCCGCGGCTGCGGGCCACGCGCACCGCCTGCGCGGGAGGGCTGCTGCTGTGTCTGCTCGGCCAGGACGCATCCGCGGCCGACGTGCTGGTCGTGACCGACAGCCGCCATCCCGTGCAGTCCGCATCCGGCGCGCGCGTGATCGAGCTGGACCTGCCCGAGCGCATCGAGGCGGAACTGGCCGCGGGCCTGCCAAACGACCCCAGCCGAGCAGCCGCGCTCGTGCAGCAGCGCTTGCGCGATGGCGGCCAGGCACTGCAGCGCCGCATCGGCAGCGCCTATCAGGGCGTCGCCGATGCCTGGGGCCTGGGTATCGCCAAGGTGCCTGCCGTGGTGGTCGATCGCCGCTACGTGGTCTACGGCGAGCCCGATGTCGCGCGTGCCGTGGCCCGCATCGAATCCCACCGGAGGGCACAGCCATGAACCGCCTGCTGTCGGCGTCGTCGCGCCGAGCCCGCCTTGCCATCGCTTCGGTGCTGCTCGGCGGCGCCGCTTCGACGTTCGCGCTGAACACGGCCACCATCGTGTCCTCGGCCCTGTCGCCCGACTGCCTGGAATACCGCGTCGTCGGCATCTGCTACTGGCTGTTCTGCACCTGGACGGGTTGCACGGTGCGCACCTCGGTGAAGGTGCGCCACTACGTGCCCGACGCCGTGGTATCGAGCTACAGCAACACCGGCGAGAACCCGTGGATCGAGGTGCGCGCCATGAGCATGCCCAACCCCACGGCGCAGGCCGGCGGCGACGGGACGACGAACCACGACAACGAGAACAGCCTGGCGAAGTTCAAGAACGCCGACGTGATCGGGCATCCCGGTGGTTCGGTGTTCAGCCAGTTCGCCAGCGCTTCCGGCTACGCGTGCCAGGGCGCAGGCGCGGCCTTCATGCCGTACCTGCTGAGCACGCTGGACACGCTGGCCTGGCGCTACAACGTGCCGGAGATGGTGTACCCCGAGGCGCTGATCCCCGGCATGCGCGAGATCGGCGGCCGCACGACGCTCAACCTGTGGGGCAACGTCTATCCGCGCGGCGGCTTCCTGCACCAGACCGACGACTACAAGAGCGGCGCCGTCGTCGTGCAGCGCGCGGGCGATGTGGTCACGCGGCGCATGCAGCCGCATGTCTACCAACCGCTGCTCGCGAGTTCGAGCGACGGCTACTGGCCGGCCGGCGCCCTCATGGAGAGCGATGCCTCCACGGGCAAGTGGCAGGAGCTGACGCCGACCCTCTCCAACTCCTGCGCGGTGTTCCCGCACAGCAATACGCGCGTGCAGGCCCAGCAAGGCGACTACGCCTGGGCGCTGTGGCGGCCCTATGCCTGCTGCCAGCGCCGCGGGCAGGTCTTCCTCGGCAGCGTCGATTTCCTCTGAGGTGTTCCCATGAAAGCGTCTCTCTCCCGTTTCGCACAGCGCGCCAGGCCCTACGCGCTCAGCATCGCGCTCGCCTGCGCCGTCACGGCCGCAGCAGGCGTCGCCTGGGCGCAGACCCGCATCACTCCCACCGGCGTCGGCGTGAGCGGCAGCGTCATCGGCGACGACGTGCTCTACAGCATCGGCGGCGGCCGGGCCGTGTCCATGGGCGGCGCCGGGAACATGCAGAGCATCGGCGTGGGCATCGGCTGGAACAGCAACCTGATCTGCGGCGACATGAGCATCACGACGACGCTGCAGAACCAGTTGAACGGCATCACCAATGGCTTTCAACAGATCATGAGCAACGTGATCCAGAGCGCGACCAGCGCGGTCGCCTCGCTGCCGGCGCTGATCATCCAGCGCGCCGATCCGGGCCTCTACAACCTGCTGACCAACGGCGTGCTGCAGGCTCGGCTCGATTTCGACCGCAGCAAGTTGACGTGCAAGGCAATGGCCAACCGGATGGCGGACATGGCCGGCGGCCAGGCCGGGTGGGATCAGCTCGCCGAAGGCTTCGCGCTGCGCGATGCGGTGAGCAGCACCGATGCGGTGTCCGCCGTCGAGCAGGCCGAATCGAACAAGGGCAACAACGGCGTGCCCTGGGTGGGCGGCGGCAACGCGGGCGGTTCGGGCCAGGGCTCGATCAAGGTGGTCGGCGACGTGATCCGCGCCGGCTACAACCTGCTCAACAGCCGCGGCGTTATGGACACGTCGTCCATCCCGCGCGCCTCCTGCGGCAACCGGCTGACCTGCCAAACCTGGTCCTCGCCGCAGGCCGCCGCCGACTTCGCAACCCGCGTGCTCGGCGAGCGCGAGCAACGCACCTGCGAGACCTGCACCAAGACGCAGACGACGCCCGGCGTCGGCCTCACGCCGGTAATCCAGGAAGAGTACGAGACCAAGCTGCAGGCACTGCAGGAGCTTGTGACGGGCGCGAAGCCGACGACGGTGGCGAACCTCGAAGCGGCCGGCAGCAACTCGCTGCCGATCACGCGCGGCGTGATCGAGGCGCTGCGCGACGAGCCCGATCAAGACCTGCTGGGCAAGCGCCTGGCGTCCGAGGCCGCGCTATCGAGCGTGCTGGAGAAGGCCCTGCTGTTGCAGCGCACGCTGCTGACTGGCAAGAAGGAGCCGAACGTCGCCGCCAACGAGCTGGCCGTGAAGGCGGTCGATCAGGAGAACACGGCGCTGGAGCAGGAGATCAACAACCTCAAGACCGAGCTGGAGCTGCGGCGCACGCTGGCCGCCAATTCGGCGATGGCGATCGTGCAGCGCCACGGCACTCGCGCTGCGGGCTCGCGCGGCATCTTCGAGGGCGACACGACGCGCGACCGGCTCAAGGAAGTGCAGAAGCCGCGGAGCGGGCCATGACCAGCCGGGCCTGGCTGCGGCCGGCATGGCTGCTCGGCCGCCGCGTCGGCATCGTGCTGCTGTGGGTGCTGCTGGTGGCGGGCATCGCGGTCGGTGTGAACGTCGTCGGCCTCCATGTCGTCGGCAGCATCGACGGCTGGGAGCAATGGCTGCGCGAGCACTCGGGCCACTTCCTCGTCTGGCGGCTACTGCTCTACGCAGCGACGGCCTACGGCTGGTGGTGGATGCGTCGGCGCCTGCGCGAACGTGAGCCGTCGGCCGAGACCCATCAGCGCCTGCTGCGCGTCGAGATCGCGGCCGTCGCCACCCTCGTGCTGCTCGAAGGCAGCCAGCTACTGCGCAATGGCTGAGCCCCGGAGAACGCCATGACGCTCAACACAACGGACTACCTGGAGTATTACCTGACCCTGGTCGGGTGGATCGTCAGCAACGGCATCTGGAGCATCCTCGTGGCCAGCGGCGTGTTCGCGCTGCCGTTCGTGGTCATGGTGGTGCAGGAATGGCTGCGCGCGCGGGCCGAAGGCGCGGACGAGGGCAACAAGGGCGTGCTGTCCTCGATGCGCATCGAGAACCGCGTGTGGGTGGCGATCGTCGTCATCCTGTTCGCCGGCATCCCCTTCATTCCGGTCGACCTCAGCACCATCAAGTTCGACACGACGCGCTCCGCGCAATGCCAGGTCAGCGTCCCGCAGCCCACCGACACGGGCTGGTCGAACGCCTACACCACGCTCAACAACCAGAGCGCGCTGGTGCCGGTGTGGTGGTTCTTCATGCACGCCATCTCGAAGGCGGTGACGGGCGGCGCGGTGGCGGCGATCCCCTGCGGGACGGATCTGCGTCAGATGCGCATGGACGTGGATGCCACGCGCATCGATGACCCGGTGCTGGCCCAGGAGGTCGGCGACTTCGTGCATGACTGCTACGGCCCCTCGCGCGCCAAGCTGTTCATGTCTCGGCCCACGCTCTCCGACGAGCAGATGAACGACGTGACCTGGATCGGTTCGAGCTACTTCCTGAACAACGCGGGCTTCTACGACACCTACCACTCCAACACGCCACGCACGGCTTGGCCCTACGACGCGACGCGCGATGCAGGGCTGGCCCAGGTGGATAGCGGCGGGGGCTACCCCACGTGCCGGCAGTGGTGGTCGGACGGCGGCAGCGGCCTGCGCGCGCGCCTGCTGGCCCAGGTCGATCCCGACCTGCTGACGCGCATCGGCCGCTGGGCGGGCTTCCTGTCGCAGAGCGAGGTAAACGACTCGGTGATCCGCGCCGTGGTCTCGCCGCGGCAGCAGAAGATGAACCAGGGCTCGGTCTACACCGACTACGGCGGGCAGATCGAGAAGACGCTGCCCAACGTCGTGACGCGCGGCGCCGGCGACCTCGGGCTGACCATGGGCTCGCTGGGCTTCTTCCCGGCGATGGACGTGGTGCGCCAGGCGCTGCCGATGGTGCTGTCGCTGCTCAAGATGGCGCTGGTGATCTGCATCCCGCTGGTGCTGGTCTTCGGCACCTATGAGCTGAAGGCGCTGGTCGCGGTGAGCTGCGTGCAGTTCGCGCTGTTCTTCGTGGACTTCTGGTTCCAGCTCGCGCGCTGGCTGGACAGCACGATCCTCGACGCGCTCTATGGCTGGGGGTTCGGCGCGAACCGGCCGCACAGCAACTTCGATCCGCTGATCGGCCTGAACAACGCCTTCGGAGACATGCTGCTGAACTTCGTCATGGCGACGATGTTCATCGTGCTGCCTACCTTCTGGGTGGCTGCGCTGGGCTGGGTAGGCGTGCGCGCCGGAACGGCAATTCAAGGGCTGGCGGCAGGAACCAGGGACGCCCAAGCTGCTGGCGGCAGGGGTGCGGGTGTCGCTATGAAAGCAGCGAAGTAACGCCTCTAGGCTTGCTCGTCTTCTGGATCGTGGGGGTCGATCCGGTAGTCGTCATGGGTGTAGAGGCCGTACCCGGCAGGGCCGTATCGCCATTCCGGCTTGTGTTCCTCGTCGTAGCTCCCATCGTCGTTGCGGACTACCCAGGCGCCGACCAGCGCGAACGCAAGCAACAGCGCCAGCCAGAACGCGGTGTAGAGCAGGACACCGATCGCAGCGAGCTTGACGGCCAGCAGCGCGGCCTTGGCAATGCCAGGCGCCCATCCCCGCGCGAGCAGCCAGCCCTGCGCCCGCCGATCCAGACGCGCGCAGCTTCGCCACGCCCGGCCCAGTGTCCGGCCGAGGCGTTCTGCGAAGGTGGTCTGTGCGGCGGTCTTCATGGTGGCTACCTCATGTTCATCCTGTCGTGTGGCTGTGATCCCTGTCCATATCGCGATTGAATCCTGTGCAGTTCTTCAACCGCGGCCTAGCCTTTGTCCGTTGCTCGCCAGTCGGCCTTGCTTGCGGCCACCAGCGCCGCCCAATCGTCCGGCGGGTTGCCGCGGCCCAACATCTTCTCGAACACCGCATAGGGATCGGACTTGCTGCCCGCCGACCGCAAGGTCTGCTCGTCGTTGACCCAGGCGAACACGATCGCCTTGGCCTTGGAGTCGTAGCGGAAGAACAGCCGGAACCGCCGCCCGATCTTCGCGCGCCGCCAGTGCCGGTAGGCCGGCCCCAAGGTGTTGCCCTGGCGGAATTCGTCGCGCGCGGGATCGCTCGGCACGGCATCCATGATCAACTGGCTCAACGCCCGGAACAGCTTGACGTTGCCGTTGCTCTCGAACCCCTGCGGGTCGTTCTGTTCGGCCCGTTCCGCGGCCGCGTGCAGCTTGCGCAACTGCTCGATCACGCCCTCGTGAAACAGCAGCGTCCAACCGTGCCGCTGCATCAGAGCGCCACTTCGCCTTCGATGTCTTCATCGAGGTTCACCGCGTGGTGCGCGTTGGCCAGCATGGCCCGCGCCAGATCGTCCGGCAGGGACTGGACGTGTCGCCCGGCCCGGATGTCCGCTTCCAGCAGCCCCAGGAAAGCGCCGATGGCCGGGTCTTCATGGTCGGCGTCGGCGCGGGTCACGACGACTTCGCCGCCGCGCAGGTCGAACGCCACCTTGCCGCCGGTGTCCACGCCCAGCGCCTGCCGGATGGACTTGGGCAGCGTGATCTGACCCTTGGAGGTCAGTGTCGCGACTTCGTGGATTTCGGGCATGGCGGCACTCCTGATGGCAATGCCTGAATGGTAAGGAAATTTCCTTACCTTGTCAATCTGGGTGTGCATGGTGCTCCGTCCGGTCGATGAAACGGCTCCATCGTAGGAGCGGCACAGCCAGCCTTCCCGTATCAATCCGACTTGGGCCAAACCCGCATTGGTTGTGGTCTGGCAGGCGTCGTTGCCCTATATCCAAAGGTTTCCGTAAAGGCCAAAGGGCTGGGGAAGGGGCAAGGGAATGGGGCCAAGGGGAAAGGCCCTACCCAAAAAGGCCAAAAGGCTCTCCCGACCGGCCCGCCGTCCGGGGTTCGCCATGCTCTCGCTGTTCCAACGCAAACGGGTGCCGCCCGCCGCCAGTGCGCCGACGCCCAAACCTTCCGCCGAGCCCGGCAAAGGGCTGATGCGGCCGGAGCCGGCCGCATCGCTGCTGGCGACACCCCGCCGGCAGAAGCTGCTGGAACACATCTGGCAGCGCACCTCGCTCTCGCGCCGGCAGTTCGCCACGCTGTACCTCGCCCCGCTGGAACGCTACGCCGAGTTGGTCCAGCAATTCCCCGCGTCGGAGGCCCATCACCACGCCTATCCGGGCGGCATGCTGGACCACGGCCTGGAGATCGTCGCCTACGCGCTCAAGCTGCGGCAGTCGCATCTGCTGCCCGCCGGCGCCACGCCGGAGGCGCAAGCCGCCCAGGCCGAGGCCTGGACGGCCGGCACCGCCTACGCGGCGCTGCTGCACGACATCGGCAAGATCGCGGTCGACCTGCACGTCGAGTACGCAGACGGCACGGTCTGGCACCCCTGGCACGGTCCGCTGCGGCGGCCGTACCGCTTCCGCTACCGCAGGGAGCGCGAATACCGGCTGCACAGCGCCGCCACCGGGCTGCTCTACGCCCGGCTGCTCGATCCGGGCATCTTCGACTGGCTCGCCGGCTATCCCGACCTCTGGGCCGCGCTGCTGTACGTGCTGGCCGGCCAGTACGAGCACGCCGGCATGCTCGGCGAACTGGTCGTGCAGGCGGACCAGGCATCGGTCGCCCAGGAACTCGGCGGCGATCCGAGCAAGGCCCTGGCAGCGCCCCGGCACGCACTGCAGCGCAAGCTGCTCGATGGCCTGCGCTACCTCCTGAAGGAAGAGTTCAAGCTGAACCAGCCCCAGGCCTCGGATGGCTGGCTGACCCAGGACGCGCTCTGGCTGGTGAGCAAGACCGTCTCGGACAAGCTGCGCGCGCATCTGCTGTCGCAGGGCATCGACGGCATCCCGGCCAGCAACACGGCGGTGTTCAACGTGCTGCAGGATCACGGCATCGCCTTGGCCACGCCGGACGGCAAGGCGATCTGGAAGGCCACCGTCACCAGCGATGCCGGCTGGTCGCACAGCTTCACCTTTCTGAAGCTGTCTCCGGCCATGGTCTGGGATGCGGCAGACCGGCCGGCACCGTTCGCGGGTCGCGTGCAGGCCGACGAGGAACAAGGGGCGCTGACGCCACAGGCACCGGCAGCCGAAGCGCCGGGCCTGGAAAGCGCCGATACCGTGCCACCGAGCACCGCGCCGACCGCGCCCGTGCCCGCCGGCAACGGCGTGGCTGCGCTGCTCGATCTGCTGAGTGACACGGCCCCACCCGTAGCACCGGAGCCCCCGAGCGACCCCGAGCCGGCCTCGCCACCGTCGCCTACGGTGCTGCCGCAGGTGAGCCCCGCGCCAACTCGGGATCGGCCGGAGCCTTCCGGCGAGCATTTCATGGCCTGGCTGCGTCAGGGCATCCAGACGCACAAGCTCATCATCAACGACGCCAAAGCCCTAGTGCACAGCGTCGCGGGAACGGCCTACCTGGTGAGCCCCGGCGTCTTCCAGCGCTACGCGCAGGAACATCTGCAAATCGCCGCACTGGCGAAACCGGAGAACCTGGAGGGATGGCAGTGGGTGCAGAAGCGTTTTGAGAAACTGAGTCTGCACCGCAAGCAAGCCAGCGGGCTGAACATCTGGACCTGCGAAGTCACGGGGCCGCGCAAATCCAGGCGACTGCACGGCTACCTGCTGAGCGCTCCCGAAGCGCTGTTCCAGGAAATGCCTCCGGACAATCCATACCTGCGCCTCCTCACCGAGGCCGTAAAGCGCGAAAATTCAGCCGCCGGTAATAAGAACGACAACGAACAGGGGTAGACAAGGGGCCACGGCGCGGGCCGGCTTCAGTCCGCAGACTTGGGCGGAGCCGTCTCTCCCAGCTTGGCTTCAGTCAGCGCCATCAAGTGGGCAGAACTGCATTTCAGCGCACGGGCGATTTTGAGAATGAGGGGGAGCGTGGGGACATGCTCGCCACGCTCGATCTTTCCCATGTGCGAACGCTCGATTCCTGACAGATGGGCCAGCGTTTCCTGGGCGATGCCTTGACTGGTTCTTTCTTCGCGCACGGAGGCCCCAAACGCGATGGCTGGTTCCGCTTCGTAGGTTGTTGTGCCGGTGGGCCGGCCTCTCTGAATCGAACGCTTTTGCATTGCCAAAAGCGTCGAGGATTGACACGATATAAACCACGTTAAACTTAACTCACGAGAAGCGACTTCATCGGTCGCCGCGAGTTCACTGCCTGGGGGAACTGGACGTGAAATCGAGCGATGCCTCCACTGAAATCCGGGTGGCTGTGCTCGGCGAGTGGGTGCCTTCACCGCTTGCCGACTTGCTGGCGTTACAGCGCGCCGAAGAGCCAGAGACCGCCACTGCTTTGATCGGATGCAGTGTCACGGCGCAGGCGCAGGAACTGCCGCACGATAACTTTGACCTAGCCCTGTCCACAGCCGCCTGGGAGTGGCCGGGCTGGGTGTGCGAACCGTTGTGGCATGACACGCTGGCGGTCGCCGTCGCCAAGCGCTCGCACCTGCTGTCTTACCGTGAAGTGCCTCGCCAAGAACTGCTCAAGCAGCCGTTGATCTGCGCGCAGTCAACGGCCGACGAGCCGTGGCACGCGGTGGCGCAGCGCCTGTTCGAGGACGAACTGCGGGGCCGCGAGCAGGTGGTCAGCACCTTCGACATGGCCATGACGCTCGTTGCAGCGGGCTACGGCATCGCCTTTGCCCCTGTCGCAAGGCTGGCCAGCTACCTGTGCCGAGGCATCGCCGCGCGGCCGCTGGCCGGCTCACCGGCCATCGTGATGGCCTATCTGCTGCGTCCCTGCACGTCCTTGACCGAGCCCCAGGAGCGATTCGCGCGCCGCGCCCGTTCCGTGTCCTGATGAGGGGCGCAGCGCAAGGCTACTATGCGAACCCCACCACCTTCTCCTGATCCCACTCGCTGGCCTTCACGCTCGTGACCACGGCCATGATGATCTTGTCGAGATTGTTGGCGGTGGCGCCCTCCAGGGCCGAGCGGCCGCGCAGCATCGCACGCGGCTGCAGCAGCGCGTGGTAAATCTGCCAAGGGTCCGCGCCCCGGCTCAGCTTCATGACGGACTGGACCAGCTCGTGTTTGAGCGGGTCGAGGTGCCAGTCCGGCACCCGCTGGCCGCGGTTGCCCAGGTTCAGTGCCAGCAGGTTGCCCGCCTTGATCTCGTAGCTGATCCACCGGCGCGACTTGCCCGCCATCTTGGCGAACTCGACGACCGGAAGGTTGTGCGGCGACTCGAAAACATCGACGAGTTCCATCCGCTTGCGTTGAACGTCGGACAGTGGCTGCTCCATCACCGAGCGCGGCGCCGTGACCGCCGGCAGCCGCTGCGCCGCGGCTGACACCAGCGGCATCGCATCGCCAGGCTTGGTCACGAGCAGGATCGGCGTCGTCGCCGCCCTGGGCGGTGCGCTGTCAGCGGGATCGCCCCCGATGGCGGGCACGCCTTCCAGGTGAATGGTGAGCGGCATGCTCGCCGCTTCGACCATGTTCTGCTCAAAGAGGTCGAGGCGGTCGGCCCAATCCTGCATCATGCGGCGGCGCTGCTCCACGTACTCGGCGTGGTTGTACGTGCTGCTGACCTTGTTGGGATCGACGTGGGAGAGTTGCGCGTCCACCCAGGCTTTCGGATAGCCGAACTCGTTGAGCGCGGTGGACATCGTGGCCCGGATGCCGTGCCCCGTCAGCAGGTCACGGTAGCCCATGCGCTTGAGCGCGCCGTTGAGCGTGTTCTCGCTCATGCGCTTCTTCAGGTCGTTGTCGTGCCGGAGCAGATAGCGCTGGGCCGGCTTGAACTCCTCCAGCATGTGCCGGACGATCTCGATGGCCTGCACCGACAGCGGCACGATGTACGGTGGAATGTCCTGCGGCCGCTGGCGCTTCCTGCGCATGTCCACCTGCAACTGCTTCACGACGTCGGGCGGGATGATCCACAACCCCTTGTCGAGGTCGAACTGATCGGGCGTCGCCAGCCGCAACTCGCCCGTGCGCACGCCGGTCAGGCACAGCAGCCGCAATCCAAGCTGGGTGCGCAGCCTGCCGCGGTACTTGCGCAGCCGCTGCAACAGCTTCGGCAGATCCTCCATGCGCAGGAACGGGTTGTGGTTCACGGGCGGCAACGGCACGGCGACCACATCGAGGTCGGACGCCGGGTTTTGCTCCAGCCCCGGCACGATCACCAGCGCGTAGCGGAACAAGTGGTTCAACCACGTCCTGACCTTCTCGGCAACGGAGAGCGCCTTGCGCTTCTCGATCTTGGCGATCACGTCCAAGAGGTCGGAGCGCTTGATCTCGTAGATCGAGCGCTTGCCCAGGTAGGGCAGTACATCCTTGTCGAAGACGCGCGGGAGGATGGAGTGCGTGGTCTGCCGGCCCTTCTTGAGGCTGAGCGCGCGATGGGCAAACCACTTCCTGTAGATGACCTCGAAGGTGTGCTCGCCGGCGAGCTTGACCGCGGCGCGCTTCTGCTTGCGGTGAACACGGGGATTGATGCCCTTGGCGACCAAGGCGCGCGCCTCGTCGCGCAGCGCGCGGGCTTCGAGCAGCGATACCTCGGGATAGGTGCCGAACGACATCCGCTTGGGCTCCTTGAGCCAGTAGTAGCGGAAGTGCCAAGTCTTACCTCCCGTCGCTGCAACAGCGAGGGAGAGGCCCAACGTGTCGGGGAGGGTGTAGTCCTTGCCGGTGGCTTTGGCGCGTCGAACGGCCAGGTCGGAAAGTGCCATGCTTCTAGCTCCTGAACGTGAGTCAGGAACTCGATGCTGGTCACATCACCTGCGCGCCTCTACAAACAATCCGGAAGCGGTCGTGCCCGCAAAAATGGACACAATCATGGACATAAAAGTCCTGGCTTCAGGCGGATTTCCGTGGACGACAGCAGAACATCAAAGAGAGAAAAAAACCGTTGCGTGACAACGACTTGCAAACTCTCTTGGATTTCAGCGGACCTCCGCAGAAAGATGCAGTGGAGCGGGCGAAGGGAATCGAACCCTCGTCATGAGCTTGGGAAGCTCAGGTAATGCCATTATACGACGCCCGCTCGGATGGGTTTTGCGGCCAGGGCGCCTTTTTACCAGATGCGCGGCGGCAGGTGAAGCCCGGGGCGGGGTTTTTGTTGATTTCGCTGGGTTTTTCCGCCAGGGGAGCGGGGCTCCCCGTGGCGGTGGCGGTTAGCTGGCGAGGGCGGCGAGGGGGACGCTGGCGCCGTTGGGCTGGGGGCGGTAGATCGGGTTGAGCGGCTGCGTGCGCTGCGGGCGGAGGAAGGCCAGCAGGGCGTCCTGGGTCTGTTGCCAGGCGGCCTTGTGCTCGACGTCGATGAAGTGGCCGGCATTGCGGATGGTGTGGAATTCCGCGCCGCGGATCAGTTGGCCGAACTGGCGGGCTTCGTGGGGCGTGGTGTAGATGTCCAGCTCGCCGTTCATGAACAGCACCGGGATCTCGATGCCGGCGAAGCTCTCGGTATAACTATCGGCGTTCAGGCGCAGCACTTCGCGGATATGGAAGTGCATCTGGTGGTATTCGTGCTCGTCCAGGCTGCTGACGTGGCGGAAGTTGTAGCGCTTGAACAACTGCGGCAGGTAGCGGCCGATGGTTTCGTTGACCAGGTTGCCGATCTGGGTGCGATCGCAGGCGGCGAGGTAGTCGAGGCCGCGATGCAGGTAGTCGAGCATGGCCGGGTTGAGCTGAGGCGAGAATGAGTTGACCACCGCCCTGCGGATCCGTCCGGGACGCTGCGCCAGGGCCAGCAGGGTGGCGACGCCGCCCCACGAGAACGACATCACTACCTCGGCACGGAAGCGTTCGATCAGTTCCAGCAGGATCCTGGCCTCGCATTCCTTGCTGATCGGCGTGTGGTTTTCGTTATGGGGTTTGGACTGGCCGGCATACGGCTGGTCGTAGAGCACCACGTTGTAATGCGGCTGCAGGTACTTCACGGTCTGGGCGAAGGACGCTGTGGTCGACAGCGAGCCGTTGACCAGGATGATGGTCTGCTGCGCCGCGGGGTTGCCGTAGAACTCGGTGTGAATCCTGTATTGCCCGTGGATCTCGATGATGGCTGTTTCCGGCCTCATGTCGCTTCCTCCTGGAATCGTTCGATGGGAACGCGGCGACCTGCTTGTCGCGGCGAATACAAAATGCTCATGGGCAGATGAAAGCGCCTCCCAATGACAGTTGAATGTCATTCGGATGGATTTGATAAACTTTTGATTTTCAACGACTTACAGGCAAATAGAGAGCGTCCGAAATCCTCTCGGATTTTGGCGAAGCGGCTATTGGCCGGGCAGGAAAGGCCGGCGCCGAAGCGCGGGCAGTCACGCGGGCTTTCTTGGAAGTCGTTTGTGACTGGTCAGTCACAACGTGAGCGTCAGTTAAGCAGCCGGCGTGCCGGACTGCAAGCCCTGTTTCGCTTTTGGATGGGGGAAGGGGGGCTGGAATCCGACGAAATGCCGCGAGGCAAGTACCGATGCTGCGATTTCGGGATGCCGGGAAGGAAAGGGACGGCGCGGCCGCCGCCCCGGCGGTTCATTTGAGCAGGCTGGCGATGACTTCCGGCGTACGCGCCGCACGTGCCACGGCGCAGCTCTGCGGGGCGAGGAAGCGCGAGGTCTCCAGCCACTTCGGCTGCGGATAGTAGGCGAACACGTAGCTGCCGCGCTTGAGGGTGTTGATCAGCCGGGCGGCCACGGCCGGGCGTACCGCAGGGCAGCCCTGGCTGCGGCCCAGGCGACCGAGCCCGGGAACCACCCTGGGATCGGCGTAGGCAGCGGAATGCATGACGATGGCGCGTTCTTCGCTCTTGTCGTTGAAGCCCGGCTCCAGGCCAACCAGGCGCAGCGACTGGCCGTGCTTGCCGGTATAGAGCTGGCCGGTCTGGAACAGCCCGATCGACGACTGGTAGCTGTTCGGCCGGTTGGAGAAGGAGGTGGCAAGGTCATCGCCGCTGTTCTTGCCGTGGGTCACCCACTCTTCGAAGAGCAGCTTGCGGGCCTTCAGGTCGAATACCCAGAGACGCTTGTCGCGCGACGGCCGCGAGTAGTCGATCACCGTCAGCAGGCCGTTGTCGCCGCCCTGGCTGGCACTCGCGCAAGCATAGGCGGTAAGGGCCAGTTCGAGGGTCGGCAGGCTGGCCTGGGGAGCGAGTTTCTGCAGGTCCTTGGCGGAGGGAAGTGGCATGGCGAATACCGGCCCGCTGGCCAGTGCGCAAAGGGTGGCGCCCGCCAGGCTCAGCCTGCGCAGGGCGGCACGGAGGAAGGTTGGCATACGAGCAGTATTCCCATCGGTTCAGTGTGGTTTTTACCGGATGAGAGGCATTGTGCTCGATTTTTGAACAACTTGCCGACTACTTTTTAAGCGATTTCGTCGGATTGTTCGGTGTTTCCGTGGCGATCACCGTGAAATCGGAGTCGCTGTGGGTGTCCCGGGTCGAGGCCCAGTCGGTGATCACCAGGGTGCTGCCGACGTCCATGGCACCGAGCATTTCGCGGACGAAGGTCGGGTCCATGCGGATCTTGCCCAGTTGCTCGGAGGGTGTCAGGCCCTGTCCCGGGTTGCTCACCTGGACCACCGACCAGCGCAGGTTCGGCGAGGTCTCGCTGATTTCTTCCGGGGTCGGCTTTTCCAGCAGCGAGAACACCGCCATGCCGGTTTGCGGGCGTGCCGGCAACTGCACCGGTGCGGTGCCGATGCGCTGGCCGCCGCGATAGACATAGGCGCGCTGGTCGGCGCGGCTGATCAGCACCGACAACGGACCGCGTTCCGCGCCGGGGTCGTTCCAGGCGATTTCTCCGGGCTCCACCGGCAGCGTCACCGGTCGCCCGTCCGCTACCGTCGGTGCCAGCAGGCCGGGGTGGTCGACTTCCTTCGGCGCGCTGCTGGCGTTGGAAATGATTACCGTGGTGGAGCTGAATCCGGTGATGCCGTAGAGCTTCTTGGCGAACGCCATGGGCAGGCGGATGCAGCCGTGGGAGGCGGGATAGCCGGGCAGGTTGCCGGCGTGCAGGGCGATGCCGTCCCAGGTCAGGCGCTGCATGTAGGGCATGGGCGCGCTGTTGTAGAGGTCGGACTTGTGGTCGACGCTCTTTTGCAGGATCGAGAACACTCCGGTCGGGGTCTCCCGGCCCTTCTTGCCGGAGCTGAGGGTGCTGACCCCGATGGCGATACCGTTGCGGTAGATGTAGGCCTTCTGTTCGGTGAGGCTGACCACGATGGTCACTGGTCCCTGCGGGGAAACCTCCGGGTACCAGAGGTACTCGCCGGGCTTCATGCTCTTCAGCCGCGCCTTGATGTCGGCCGGCGGCAAAGGCGCGTTCGCTGGGCTGGCGGGCGCCGCGTGGAGGCTGCCGACGGCGAAGGCCAGCAGCAGTACGGCAAGGGATCTTTTCATTGGCGCTTTCTCTTGCTCCATGCGGGAAAGGCTGTCGCTCCGACAGATGCCATTCAGCTTAGCGTCGCTCGCGACGGCCGGCCAAACCCCTGCGGTCCGGCCTCTTTCGGTGGACAGGCGGCGGGCGGCGGGGTTTCACACCGAACAGATTTCTTCAGCATTCAGGGGGCGCCAGGCACCCGGCGGCAACTGTGGGTCGAGACAAATATCGCCCATGCGCTCGCGGTGCAGGCGCAGCACCTTGTTGTCGAAGTGGCCGAACATGCGCTTGACCTGGTGATAGCGGCCTTCGTGCAGGGTCAGGCGGGCGCAGCGTGGGCCGATCGGTTCGAGCTGCGCGGGGAGGGTGACCAGGTCTTCGAAGCGGAAGTGGAGGCCGGCGGCGAAGGCATCCACGTAGCGTTGGTCGATGGGCGCCTCGGTTTCCACGTAGTAGACCTTGTCGCGCCGGCTGCCCGGCAGGGTCAGGCGGCGCGACCACTGGCCATCGTTGGTCAGCAGCATCAGGCCGGTGGTGTTGTAGTCGAGACGACCGCCAATGTGCAGGTCGTCGCGCAGGTCTTCCGGGAACAGGTCGAGGACGGTCGGGTGTTGCGGGTCGCGGGTGGCGCTGACGCAGCCCATCGGTTTGTGCAGCATGTAGTAGCGCGCCGGCTTGCCAGCCTGGAGCAGCCGCTCGTCCAGTTCCACCCGGCTGAACACCCGCACCTCGTGGGTGCCGTCGCGCACCACCTGGCCGTCCACGCGCAAGCGTCCACCGGCGATCAGCATCTGCGCGTCGCGGCGGCTGAGTTCGGGCAGGTTGGCGAGGAAGCGGTCCAGGCGCATCAGTCGTCGGCGTCGGGCGG
Source organism: Pseudomonas sp. HMSC065H01 (assembly GCF_001815235.1). NCBI lineage: Bacteria > Pseudomonadati > Pseudomonadota > Gammaproteobacteria > Pseudomonadales > Pseudomonadaceae > Pseudomonas > Pseudomonas sp. HMSC065H01. The sequence continues at coordinate 143,769 of NZ_KV819906.1, forward strand.
CAGCAGTTGCGCGCAGCGTGGGCAGAGGCAGGCGCGGCGGCGCAGCTCGGCGGGAATCCGCTCCAGCACGGCCGCATCGATCTCCGTGGTGAAGCACCAGCAAGCCTGGGTGGCGCTAGCGGGATAGGCCAGGGTGCAGCGGTTGGATTGCTGGCACAGCGGGCAGCGGCCTGGATCGATTTCGCTGTTCATGGCGCGGTGGATGGCTGGCGGGTGCCCAGGGTGCAGGGCCCGGCGCGCGGATGCAAGCATCGTGCGCCAGGCGGGGCGTTTCAGCGGCGAACGGCGTTGGTGATCCAGGGCTCCAGGCGCTGGCCGAAGCTGAGGTGCAGTTCCAGCGGCGCTAGCCGGTAGTTTTGTTCGTCGACCTTGGCGAATACCGCGTGCCATTGTCGTGGCACGTTGATCGCGGCGAGGTCGGTACGGCTGATGTAGCCGCCGACCAGCGTCCTGCCTCCGTCGACCGCGGACCAGGGACGCACCCGGCCCTTGACGATGGCGTAGCGCTGGCGCTCGGGGTAGCGCTGGCGCAGGGCGGCCAGGTCGAGGCCGGCGTCGACGATGAACAGTCGACTGGCCTCTCCCTGCTCATGCTTCAGTTGGTGGCGAGCGGCTTCCATCTGGCTGGACAGCATTTCGTCCTTGGGCAGGGCCTTGCTGCGGGCGCTGGCCTCGGCCAGGCGCTCCTCGGCCAGGCGTACTTCGCGGCGATAGGCCGGGCCGTCGAGCTCCAGGACCAGCAGCACCTGTTTTTCCTGTTGGCGGCGGTAGCGCCGTACGCTCTCTTCGTCGAGCGCGTCCGGGATGCTGAAACCGAGGGCGCGCATCTGCTCGGGCGGCAGCGGGGGAGCGAGGTCACTGGGCGGCTCGCTGCTCGGCGAGCGAAGCTCCAGGCGCAGTTCGACGCCACTGTTCTCTTCGCTCCAGAAACCGTAGGACCAGTTGCGCTGGAGCTCGCGCTGGCTGAGCACCAGCTTGCTTTCGGCCTCGCCGGACCGGTTCCAGGCGACGCCACCGAGGGCGGCCAGGTTCGCCGCCAGCAGCAGGAGGCTGCCGGCGATCAGGGCGTTGCGACGGTTGCGATTCATGCGTCAGTCCTCGCGGCGATGCCCAGGGGCGTGCGCAGGCGGCGCAGGACCAGCAGGATCAGCAGGGCGCTGAGGCCGAGCACCAGGAAGAACAGGTACTTCGGCATCGCTTCCCACCACCAGTCGAAGAACTTGGTGTAGAGGAAGATGACGAAGAAGGTGATCCCGGTATTGCTCACGTCCGCCCAGTTGCGTCGCGCGCCGAGCCAGATCACAAGGGCGGCGGCGACGAAGCCGGCGACCTGGTAGAGCCCCTCGATGAGCGCCGACGGTAACGCCAGGTAGCTGCCTGAGCCCCAGTTGGCCAGCACCAGCATCGGCAGGAACAGGCCGAGCAGGGCGAACACCCGGTAGATCACGGCGAAGCCGCTGAAGTTGCGCTGCTCGAAGCACAGCGGCACGGCGAAGATCAGCGCGGCGGCGGGGAAGAAGTTCTCCGGTCGCTCGCCTACGCTCAGCCAGTAGCCGCCGCCCCAGGTACCGACGCGCGCGGCGATGAAACCCATCACGCAGAGGATCGCCGCCGCCAGCAGCAGGCGGGCGTTGCACAGGTAGGCCAGGAGCAGGGCGTAGAGCGCCCAGGGCACCAGCGCCAGGTCGCTGGGGGTGACGTTGAATATCTGCCCGAGCATGGTCAGGTCGAGGACGAAGCAGGCGAACGCGACCATCGCCGCCAGCTTGCTGAAGTAGCCCGAGGCGTCCTTGGCCTGGACCCAGAGCGTGGCGAAGAACGCGGCGAAGGCGCTGCCGATCAGGATCGCCACCTGGGCGACGGTGGGGAACAGGCCCCAGAAGCGATAGAACAGCAGGAACACGCTGGCGGCGAAGGCCAGGGCGCCGAAGAACGAGGCTACCCGCATGCCCAGCGAAAGTTGCTGGCTGCGCAGGTCGTGGTCGATGTCGAAACGGTCGCGGTAGCTGTCCAGCAGGGCCAGGTGATAGTCGGCGAGTTGCCGGGCCTGGGCCGGTTCGAGGCGGAACGCCTGCTCCTGGTCGAGGCGTTGCAGCTCGCGCTGGAACACCAGGATGTCGTTGGCGCGCTGCTGTGCCTGGGCGCGGTCGATGGGTTGCATGCATGCTCCTTGAGCGGTTCCGGCGGGGCCGGCAGTCCTTGGTCCGCGCACTCTACCGAGAAACGCCGGCTGCGGTCACGTTCTGGAGGCCCGTGTCGTTGGTCGGATTCAGGGAATTTCCGTTTTTTCCTTCGGTCTCTATTGCAGCCGGGTTGCAACCGCCGCAACCGGCTTCCCGCTCCATCGGGATCTTGTCCAGGCGTGGTTCGGCTGCGTTCTGCGATGAAGGAGAATGCTGATGGTCATGCGATTGTTCGGGCTGCTACTGGCGGCCTTCCTGATGAGCGGTTGCAGCGTTCGGGTGCCGGGCGCCTACGTCGAACTGGATCCGTTCGACGATGGCTACTACGGCTACGATCGCGGCGGCCCGCCCCATTGTCCTCCGGGCCACGCCAAGAAAGGCTGGTGCTGAGCCCACTTCCATTTCCCGAGTCTTCACGTCGTATGCGCGCCTCGCGGCGTCGCCGGTCGTCCGGCCGGTCGGCAGCGGGGCCGCAGGAGGCTGCCATGTGGCGCACATTCCTGAGAGTCCCGCTTCTTCTGCTTCTCGCCAGCCTGGGTGGCTGCGCGGTGTATGACTACGACTACGATGACGGCGATTGGCGCCACTATCGCGGCCAGCCCTACGGCTACGCCTACGAAGTGCCGCGCTATCGCGTGTATGACGATGGCTGGCGCAGCGAACGGCGCTACTACTCGACGCGCTACTACGACCAACGCTACTACCCGGCGCCACGCCGCTACGATGGCCACCGCGACTACCGGCGCGAGCAATATCGCTACCAGCAGCGCTACCACGAATCGCGCCCGGCCCATCGTGGCGAGCGGCATCCGGGCAACTGGCAGCGCGGCGGCCAGCCGCAATGGCGCGGGCATTCTCCGCAACGCTGGCAACAACACGGTCGGCAGGATCGTCCGGGACACCAGGGCCAGCAGGGCGGGACACCTCGCTGGCGCAACTGAGGTGCGCAAGGAAAGGCGGCGCCTGCGGGCGCCGTCGTGCTTTCCAGTCGAAAGTGCGGACCCTCTTGGCGCATTTGCTCGGCACACTCTGCCGATACCGAAACGAGGAGGTTCCCATGAGTCATTTTCTGTCGTTCGCCAAGGGCGCCCTGGCGATGTTCTGGCTCGTCGCGCTGGTCAACCTGGCCTACCCGCTGGGCGAGTTGCATCGACCGATCCTGCTGTTGTCCGGCGTGCTGGTGCTGGTCCATGCCGCCGAGATCCTGCTGCTCAACGGGCGTCTCAAGGCGCGCCCGGCACCTTGGCTGGAGCGCCTCCAGGTGCTGCTGTTCGGCGTCCTGCACCTGCGTAGCCTCGGCTGATTTACCCAGGCTTTACTCTCGCCGCGGGCACCGTCCGCGCGCCGCGCAGTCCGATGTGCAGGTTCCGGAACAGGCAATCCTCCCGCATCCGCAGGAGAGGCCGGAACCGCACAGGAGGCGCCATGCGTCGTTTGCTTTCCCTGCTGATCCTCGTCCTGCCGCTGTCGGCCTGCGTGGTCTACGACCGCAACGACCACCGGCATCGTCCCGACTACCGCTACGAGCGCTATCACGACCGCGACCGTGACAACCGCGGGCGCGACTGGAACCGTTCCTGGCAGGAGCGCCGCGACGACGCTCGCTGGCGCTGAGCCTCAGGTGGCGGCGAAGCGCCGGTCCTGTTCCAGCACCCGCTCGACGAACACTGCCGCGGCCGGCGACAGGCTGCGGCCGGCGCGGCTGACCAGACCGTAGGCGGAGCCCTTGGCGCGGGCGGGCTCGGAGCCGGCGGGCCAGGGCAGCAGCGCCAGGCGGCCGGCCTCGACGTCGGCGGCAACCACGTCCCAGGGCGCCAGGCTGATCAGCTCGCTGGAGCCGACCAGGCCCTTGAGCATCAGCACGTCGTCGCACTGTATGCCGAGCGGTTCTTCGCGTTGCAGCAGGCGCGCCAGGTCGCCGCGGACTGCCTCGGGCAGGCGCGGGCCGGCCAGCGGGTAGTCGGCCAGTTGCTCGGCGCTCGGCCTCACCAGACGCAGCAACGGATGGCCGGGGCGGCAGAAGAGTACGCCGGGATACTCGCGTAGCGGGTGGATGCGCAACTGCGGATCGCCTTGCAGCTCGCGGATATCGGCGACGAAGAGTTCGACAGCGTCATCCAGCAGGCGCTGGCGTAGGGTCTGCCAGTCTTCGATGAGCAGTACGACGCGCACGCGTGGGTGGGCGCTGGAGAAACCGGCCAGTGCCTCGGGCAACAGCCGTGCGGCGGGGAAGGGACCGCCGCCCAGGCGTAGCTCGCCGCTGTCGAGATTGGCCAACTGGCTCACCGCGTTGTGCAGTGCGCGATGCCCGGCCAGCAGGCGCCGAGCGTGTTCCAGCACCAGCCGGCCGTGGGCCGTGAGGGCCACGCCGCGGCTGCCGCGCTCCACCAGGGTGCAACCCAACTGTCCCTCCAGCGCCTGGATGCTGCGTGACAGCGCCGGCTGGCTGAGATTCACCGCTTCGGCGGCGCGGGCATAGTGGCCGTGCTCGGCGAGGGCGACGAAGTGGCGGAACTGGCGTAGATCGCTCATGCGGACTCCGCATCGAATGTGGACCTGGAATGCATTGGAATTATTGCCGTGCCGCTCGGCATAGTGCCAGCCGAAGCCCACAACAATAAAACGGAGTATCCGATGAGCCGTCTGCTTGCACTCCTGGCGCTCGCCCCGCTGCTCGCCGGCGCCGCCGAAACCACCGCGCCAAAACCGCCCAGTGCCTTCACCGTCGAGGCCCAGCGGCGGGTCGAAGCGGAATTGCCCTTCGCCGACCGCGCCGACTTCGAGCGCGCCGACCGCGGCCTGATCCGGCGCCCGGAGCGGTTACTCATCCGCAACCCCGACGGCAGCGTCGCCTGGCAGCTCGGTGGCTACGACTTCCTCCTCGACGGCAAGCCTCGCGACAGCATCAATCCCAGCCTGCAACGCCAGGCCCTGCTCAATCTCAAGTACGGCTTGTTCGAGGTTGCCGAGGGTATCTACCAGGTGCGCGGCTTCGACCTGGCCAACATCACCTTCATCCGCGGCGACAGCGGCTGGATCGTGGTCGACACCCTGACCACCCCGGCCACCGCCAGGGCGGCCTACGAACTGGTCAGCCGCGAGCTGGGCGAGAGGCCGATCCGTACGGTGATCTACAGCCACGCCCACGCCGATCACTTTGGAGGCGTGCGCGGTCTGGTAGAGCCACAGCAGGTCGCCAGCGGCGCGGTGCAGATCATCGCTCCGGCCGGCTTCATGGAGGCGGCGATCAAGGAGAACGTCCTGGCCGGCAACGCCATGATGCGCCGCGCCACCTACCAGTACGGCACGCAACTGCCCAAGGGGCCGCAGGGGCAGGTCGACATGGCCATCGGCAAGGGATTGGCGCGCGGACCGCTGAGCCTGCTGGCGCCGACCCGCCTGATCGAAGGCGAGGGCGAGGACCTGGTGCTGGACGGCGTGCCGTTCACCTTCCAGAACACGCCGGGTACCGAATCGCCGGCGGAGATGAACATCTGGCTGCCGCGGCAGAAGGCCCTGCTGATGGCCGAAAACGTGGTCGGCACCCTGCACAACCTGTACACCCTGCGCGGTGCCGAGGTACGTGATGCGCTGGGCTGGAGCAAGTACATCAACCAGGCGCTGCATCGTTTCGGCAGGCAGGCCGAGGTGATGTTCGCAGTGCACAACTGGCCGCGCTGGGGCAACGCGGAGATCGTCGAGGTGCTGGAGAAGCAGCGTGACCTGTACGGCTTCCTGCACGACCAGACCCTGCACCTGGCCAACCAGGGCGTGACCATCGGCCAGGTGCACAACCGCCTGCGCCTGCCGCCCAGCCTCGACCAGGAATGGTACGACCGCGGCTACCACGGCTCGGTCAGCCATAACGCACGGGCCGTGCTGAACCGCTACCTGGGCTACTACGACGGCAACCCGGCGAGCCTCGACCCGCTCAGCCCGGAGGACTCGGCGGGCCGCTACGTGGAATACATGGGCGGCGCCGAGCGCCTGCTGGAGCAAGCGCGGGCGTCGTACGCCAGGGGCGAGTACCGCTGGGTGGTCGAGGTGGTCAACAGGCTGGTCTTCGCCGAGCCGGATAACCGGGCCGCGCGCGAGCTGCAGGCCGACGCCCTGGAGCAGCTCGGCTACCAGGCGGAGAACGCCGGCTGGCGCAACAGCTACCTCAGCGCCGCCTACGAACTGCGCCACGGCGTACCGCGCGACCAGCCGACGATGAAGGCCGGCAGCGCCGATGCCCTGGCGGCGATGGACACCGGCCTGCTGTTCGACTATCTCGGCGTGCGCCTGGACGCCGGCGCTGCGGAGGGCAAGGCGCTGAGCATCAACCTGCGCCTGCCGGACATCGGTGAGAACTACCTGCTGGAACTGAAGAACTCGCACCTGAACAACCTGCGCGGCGTGCAGAGCGAGGACGCCGGGCAGACCGTGAGCATCGACCGCGCCGATCTCAACCGGCTGCTGCTCAAAGAGGTATCGGCGGTACGCCTGGTCTTCGAGGGCAAGCTGAAGAGTTCCGGCAATCCGCTGTTGCTGGGGCAACTGTTCGGCATGCTCGGCGACTTCGACTTCTGGTTCGATATCGTCACGCCGGCGGCGAAGTCCGAAGGCTGACGACGAAGGCGCCCGAGAGGGGCGCCTGGTCTTTTCAGTAGGCCACGGTGAAGCGCTGGCGATGATGACGGGGCTGCTCGGCCTCGTCGAGCATGGCTACCGCCAGGTCTTCCAGGGAAATCCGGCTCTCGCCCTTGGCGTCGAACAGAACCTGGTCGCCGCCGAGGCGGAACTTGCCGCTGCGCTGGCCGGGTTCGAGGAGCATCGCCGGGCTGAGGAACACCCAGTCCAGTCGTTGCTCGCCGCGCAGTTGGTCGAGGGCGTCGGCGGCGCCGAGGGCGCCCTGCTTCCACTGCTCGGGGAATTCCGGGCTGTCCACCAGGCGCTGGCCGGGGGCGATCTCCAGGCTCCCGGCGCCGCCGAGAACCAGCAGGCGCGGCACGCCGGAGCGTTTCACGCCGTCGAGAATGGCCTGGCTGCCGGCGGCGTGGCGGGCGCGGAGGTCGGCGCTACCCCAGCCGCCGTTGAAAGCGCTGATGACCACCTCGTGGCCTGCCACGGCGCTGGCCACCTGGGCCGGGTCGCTGACGTCCGCCTGCACTACGCAGAGGCCGTCGCGCGCCGCCAGCTTGCTCGGGTCGCGGACCAGGGCGGTCACCGCGTGGCCGCGTTGCAGGGCTTCGTTGAGGAAATAGTGGCCGACGTGGCCGGTGGCGCCGATCAGGGCGATTTTCATGCTGCACCTTCCGTTCGAGAAATGCCGCAGAGCGGCGTCGATCAGCATCATCCGCCCTGCGCTCGCCGGGATAAACCGCTGCGCGGGGGATGCACTCGTTAGCTCAGCTTAATAATCAGACCTCCTCGCTGTCGCTCATCAGGGTCAGGCTGCGGGCCACGGCGAGGGCGATGAACAGGACCCCGATCACTCCTTCGCTGCCGGCCAGCAGGCGCGCCAGCGGGTTGATCGCCTGGATGTCGCCGTAGCCCACGGTGGTCAGGGTCACCAGGCTGTAGTAGACGAAGGTATCCAGGCCGAGTGCGCCATGGCTGGCGATGAAGCTGGCCGGCTGCATCTGTTCGACCATGTAGTAGGCGAGAGCGAAGGCCAGCGCCATCTGCAGGTAGAGTGCGCAGAGTCCGTAGAGCAGCTCGTGGGTCACCGGGCGCTCCTGGGTGACGCGGCGGAACAGCGCGGCGAACAGGGTCAGGTACAGCAGGATCAGGCTCAGCCCGCGCAGCAGGCCGGGCGGCAGGCTGGAGTAGGGACTGCTGAAGTCCGCAGTGGTGTACAGGGCCAGGCTGAACAGGCCGAAGAAGGCCGTCAGGTAGACCAGCGGACTGCGTCTGCGCAAAGTGTTCATCCCGGCCAGCACCAGCAGCAGGAGGCTGCCGAGCACCCGTGGCTTGGTGCTCGACGGCAGGCCGAGGATCGCCGTGAACAGCACGGTGGAAAAGAACAGCAGGCGGAAACGGTAACGCAGCAGCAGGGCGTTCAAGGCGGGCTCCTCGCATCGTCGAATCGACCAGCCTGGGCGCGGACCCGCCTGCCTGTCTATTGGCCTTGGGTCGGATCGAACAATTTCTGCACCACGGAAAAGTCCCGCTCCGCATAGCCCTGCTTCAGCAGCAGACGGTACAGGCTCAGCGCCAGGCTGCCCATCGGCGTGCTGCTGGCGCTGGCCTGGGCGGCTTCCTGGGCCAGCCCGAGGTCCTTGGCCATCAACTGGGCCATGAAGCCGCCGCGGTAGTCGCGCGACGCCGGAGCGTTCTCCATAACCCCCGGCCAGGGGTTGTAGACTTCCAGCGCCCAGTTGCCACCGGAGCTGCGGCGCATGATCTCGGCCAGCACCTTCGCGTCGAGGCCGTTGGCCACGCCCAGGGCCATGGCTTCTGCGGTACCGATCATCAGCACCGCGAGGAGCTGGTTGTTGCACACCTTGGCCACCTGGCCGGCGCCGTCGGGGCCGGCATGGAAGATGTTCCGACCCATGGCCTCGAACAGCGGCCGGGCCTTCTCCAGGGCTTCGGCGTCGCCGCCGACCATGAAGGTCAGGGTGCCGGCTGCCGCGCCGGCAGTGCCGCCGGACACCGGCGCGTCGAGCATCGCCAGGCCGCGCTCGCGGGCGGCGGCGTGGACCTTGCGCGCCGAGGTCGGAGCGATGGTCGAGCATTCCAGCACCAGGGTGCCGGGGGCGATGTGCGCGAGCAGGCCATCGTCGTCGAGGTACAGGCCTTCGACGTGCTGGCTGGCCGGCAGCATGCTGATGACCACGTCGGCGCCCTGCACCGCGTCGCGGGCGCTGCGGGCGGCGCTGGCGCCGGCGGCGACCAGGCCGTCGACGGCGCTCTGCACCAGGTCGAAGACGTTCAGCAGGTAGCCGGCCTTGAGCAGGTTGGTGGCCATCGGCGCGCCCATGTGGCCGAGGCCGATGAAGGCGATCTGTTTCATGGAGCTCCTCCTGTGGCGGCCGCGAGGCCTCTTGGGGATGCTGTGAAACAGCTTAGACGCTATGGACGTGGCGGGCCCGCGCCCTCCTTCGGCAGAGGGCGGCGCGGCGGATCAGAGCCCCGCCAGCGGATGCTCGCCCTCCCAGGTCGGCTCGAAGTGCGCCTCGATCACCGCCTGCGGGATCGATTCCACCTGCGGCCAATGCCAGTTCGGTGCGTTGTCGCGATCGATCAGCCTTGCGCGTACCCCCTCGGCGAAGTCCGGATGGCGCGTGCAGTTCAGGCTCATGGCGTATTCCAGGCGGAACACCTCGGCCAGCGACAGGTAGCGCGCACGCTCGATCTGCTGCCAGACCAGATGCGCGGTCATCGGGCAGCCCTCGGCCAGGGTCTTCGCGCCACGCGCAAGCAGCGGGTCGGCGTCGTCGCGCAGCGCCACCAGCGCCTGCCAGGCGCTCGCCAGGTCCGGCTGGTCGAGCAGTGCGTCCAGGCGCGGCCGGCGCGGGAGCAACTGGGCCTCCGGCAGTTCGCCGCGGGCCTCGTGTTCGAGGGCGCGAAGCAGGCTGTGAAGTTGCACTTGGGGCGACTCGTTCCAGTTCATCTGCACCAGGCCGGCGAGCAGGGCGTCCTGCTGGTCGTCGAGAAGGAAGCGGTCGGCCAGGTCGAGGTCGAGAGCGTCGCGGGCGTTCATCTGCGCCGCGCTCAGGCCGAGGAACAGGCCGAGCCTGCCGGGCAGGCGGGCGAGGAACCAGCTGGCGCCGACGTCTGGGTACAGGCCGATGCCGATCTCCGGCATCGCCAGGCGGCTGGACGGGGTGACGATGCGAATCCCGGCACCCTGCATCAGCCCCATGCCGCCACCCATCACATAGCCGTGGGCCCAGCAGATGAAGGGTTTCGGGTAGGTATGGATGCGGTAGTCGAGGCGGTATTCATCGGCGAAGAAGCGTCGCGCCAGGGCCGGTACCTCGCCGGGTTGCTCGCGGCAGGCGTCCACTAGCTTGCGCACGTCGCCGCCGGCGCAAAAGGCCTTGGCGCCGTTGCCGCGCAACAGCACGCAGGCGATGCCGGCGTCCTCGGCCCAGGCGTCGAGTTTCGCCGCCAGGGCCTCGATCATCGGCAGGGACAGGGCGTTCAGACTCTTTTCCGCATCCAGGGTGGCAATGCCGATGCGGAAGCCATGCAGGCTCGGGCGTTCTTCGAAAAGCACGTTCATGTCGGGGCTCTCGGCTCGGGCGGGCTGTGGCGCAGCCCGCCGGGTTCGATGGGAAGGCTCAGCAGTTGCGCCACTTGGGATCGCGCTTCTCGAGGAAGGCGTTGACCCCTTCGCGGGTGTCCTGGGCGTCGAACAGATCGACGAAGCGCTCGCGCTCCTCCGGCAGCCAGGTGTTCGGCGCGCGTTCGCGGGCACCCTGGATCAGCGGCTTGATGGTGCGGATCGCCACCGGGCTCTGGCGTGCCACCTTGGCCGCCAGCAGCAGGGCGGCGCCGCGCGCCTCGCCGCTGTCCACCACCTGTTCGACCAGGCCGATGCGCAGGGCGGTTTCCGCATCCACCCGCTCGTTGCAGAGGATCATCCGCTTGGCCCAGCCTTCGCCCACCAGCCAGGGCAGCGCCTGGGTCCCGCCGGCGCAGGGCAGCAGGCCCACCGCGGCCTCCGGCAGGGCCATCTGCGCCTGGCGCTCGGCGATGCGGATGTCGCAGGCGAGGGCGCACTCCAGCCCGCCGCCCATGGCGTAGCCGTTGATCGCCGCGATCGACACCCCGCGGAAATCGCGCAGCGCCTCGAAGGCTTCGCCGAAGCGGCGGGCCATCTCGCGAGCGCGGGCCTTGTCGCCGTCGGCGAACATGTTCAGGTCGGCGCCGGCGGAGAAGAACTTTGGCCCCTGGCCGGTCACTACCAGGGCGTAGATATCGTCGTCGCGGTTGAGGTGCTCGATCAGTTGGCGGAGGCCGATCAGCGAGTCGCGGTCCCAGGTGTTGGCCGGCGGGTGGTTGATGGTGATCAGCGCGGTGTGCCCGTGCTTTTCCACGGTGAGCTTGTGGGTCAGGTCGAAGGAGGAAGCCTTGTAGGGTTCGACGGCAGTGTTCATGAAGTCCCTCACTGGATCATGGGCCGGGGCGTCCCGGCACTATCGGATGCGATGGTTCGCGGCGTTCACAGCAGGCGATCGAGCATGCCGCCCTGCTCCAGCAGGCGGCGGGCGGCGATCACCCGCATGATTTCGTTGGTGCCTTCGAGGATCTGGTGCACGCGGGTGTCGCGTACCCAGCGCTCCAGCGGATAATCGTTGAGATAGCCGTAGCCGCCGTGCAGTTGCAAGGCCTCGTTGCAGACATCGAAGCAGCGGTCGGTGGCGAAGCGCTTGGCCATTGCGCAGTACAGGGTCGCCTCGGCGTCGCCGCGGTCCAGCCGGTGGGCGCCGAGGCGGACCATCTGGCGGCTGGCGGTGAGTTCGGTGAGCATGTCGGCGAGCTTGAACTGCAAGGCCTGGAAGGTCGCCAGCGGCTTGCCGAACTGCTCGCGCTCCTCGACGTAGCGCATCGACTGCTCCAGCGCCGCCTGGGCGGCGCCCAGGGAACAACTGGCGATGTTCAGGCGGCCGCCGTCGAGGCCTTTCATGGCATAGACGAAGCCCTGGCCCTCCGGGCCGATGCGGTTGCCGGCGGGGATGCGCACGCCTTCGAAGGTGATGGTGCGGGTCGGCTGCGCGCGCCAGCCCATCTTGTCCTCGTTGCGGCCGTAGCGGATGCCGGGCGCGTCGGCCGGTACCAGGAAGCAGGAGATGCCCCTGGCGCCGTCCTCGCCGGTGCGCGCCATAACGATCAGCACCTGGGTGCTGCCGGCGCCGGAAATGAAGCACTTGCTGCCGTCCAGCACGTATTCGTCGCCCTCGCGGCGGGCGCGGGTGCGCAGGCGCGCGGCGTCGGAGCCGGCATCGGGCTCGGTCAGGCAATAGGAGGCGAGCGACTCGCCGCCGATCAGGCCGGGCAGCCAGGCCTCCTTCAGCGCCGCGTCGCCGAACGAGGCGAGCATCCAGGCGGCCATGTTGTGGATGCTGATGTAGGCGGTAGTGGCCACGCAGCCGGCGGCCAGTTGCTCGAAGATCAGCGAAGTGGACAGCCGCGACAGGCCCAGGCCGCCGTCTTCCTCGGCGATGTACAGGCCGAGGTAGCCCTGTTCGGCGGCGGCGCGGATGACTTCCACCGGGAAGTGATGGTCGCGGTCCCAGTCGGCCGCCTTCGGCGCCAGTTCGTGGCGGGCGAAGGCGCGGGCGCTCTCCACCAGCAGGCGTTGTTCTTCGGTGAGGTCGAAATCCATAGGTCCTCGGGTCACTTGAGATGGATGGTCATGTTCGGGCCGGCCGACGATTCGTCGGTCGTCGGTTCATCGTCGAACCAGCGGCTGGTGACGGTCTTGGTCTCGGTATAGAAGCGCACCGCCTGCTTGCCGTAGGCGTGCAGGTCGCCGTAGAAGGAACCCTTCCAGCCGGTGAAGGAGAAGAACGGCAGCGGTACCGGGATCGGTACGTTGATACCCACCTGGCCGACCTGCACCGCGTGCTGGTAGCGCCGAGCGGCGCCGCCGGAGCGGGTGAACAGGCTTGTTCCATTGCCATAGGGGTTGGCGTTGACCAGGGCGATGGCCTCTTCCAGGCTTTCCACCTCCAGGCAGGCCAGCACCGGGCCGAAGATTTCCTCGCGGTACAGGCCCATCTTCGGCGTCACTGCGCGGAACAGGGTGGGACCGAGCCAGTTGCCGTTGGGATAGCCTTCGACCTGGCACTGCGAGCCGTCGAGCAGGCACTCGGCGCCTTCCGCCTTGCCTTCGGCGATCAGGCGCAGCACGCGCTGGCGCGCCTGCGGGCTGATCAGCGGACCATAGGCGGCGTCCGGGTCCTGCCAGTGGCCGGGGCGCAGGGCGGCCATCCGCTCGGCCAGTTCGGGAATCCACTCGCGCGCCGCGCCGACGAACACCGCCGCGCTGATCGCCATGCAGCGCTGGCCGGCGGCGCCGCAACTGGCGCCGACCAGGTTGCCGAGAACCTGGGCCTTGTTCGCGTCGGGGAGGATCACCATGTGGTTCTTCGCCCCGGCGAAGGCCTGCACCCGCTTCAGGTGCGCGGTGCCGGTGCGGTACACGTGCTGGCCGACGGCGACCGAGCCGACGAAGGAAATCGCCCGGATGTCCGGGTGGGTGAGGAGGGCATCGACCTGCTCGCGGCCGCCATGGATCACCTGCAGCACGCCCTTCGGCGCGCCGGCCTCGAGGAACAGCTCGGCGAGGCGGTTGGGTGTCAGCGGATCCTGTTCGGAGGGCTTGAGGACGAAGGTGTTGCCGCAGGCGATGGCCAGCGGGAACATCCACAGCGGGATCATCGCCGGGAAATTGAACGGGGTGATCCCGGCGCACACGCCGAGGGGCTGGATCCAACTGGCGGTGTCGATCTCGCGGGCGACGTTTTCCACCGTCTCGCCCATCATCAGGCTGGCCACGTTGGCGGCGTGTTCGACCACCTCGATGCCGCGCCACACGTCGCCCTTGGCATCGGCGAGGTTCTTGCCGGTCTCCCGGGCCAGCAGTTCGCCGAGTTCGTCGTGGTGTTCCTTGAGCAGGTGCTGGTAGCGCAGCATCAACCGCGCTCGCTCGGGAGCCGGGACTTCGCGCCAGGTCTCGAAGGCGCGCTGGGCGCTGGCGATGGCCTGCTCGATCTCGTCGGCGGTGGCCTTCGGCGCCAGCGCGAGGACGTCCTGGGTCGCCGGATCGGTGACTTCGACCAGCTCGCGGGAACGGCTGCCGCGCCATTCGCCGTCGATCAGCTGGGGGATTGCCTTGGCCATCGTCGCCTCCGCTTCCCGGTGGACCGGGATGTTGTTTTGAGTCGTTATAGCCGGCCGCAAGCCGCCTGTGGATTGACGATCTTGCGCAAGGGATGGACGATCTTGGGATTCAGACTACCGAGTCGCGTCGCCGTGAAGCGTTCCGTACAGACCTCCGCCTGGCCCCTGCCCAACCAGGGTGTGCGTTTCATCACGCCGCCCCGCCTGCGTCGCGCCCTGGCCCGCCATCCGCTCGGCCAGGCCTGCTACCCGCTGGCCCTCGGTTACTATCCGGAGGCGCATGGCCACCACATGCAGCGGCGCGCGCCGGACGACAACCTGTTGATCTACTGCCGGGCCGGACGCGGCTGGCTGGAGTGTGCCGGCGAGCGCGTCGAGGTCGGCGGCGGCGACCTGCTGGTCCTGCCCAAGGGCCGGGAACATGCCTACGGCGCCGACTCGCAGCGGCCCTGGAGCATCTACTGGGTACATTTCGAAGGCGGACTGGCGGAGGATTTCCTGCGTCCGCTGGGCAGCGCCCCGCGCCTGCGCCTGGGCATGCAGCCGCGCCTGCTGGCGGAGTTCGATGCGCTGCTGGCGCTGCGTCGCCAGGGCCTCAGCCTGCCGCACTTCATCCATGCCGCGCACCTGTTGCAGGGCCTGCTCACTTCGCTGGCGGTGCGTCCGGCGCGGGCCAGCCTGAAATCCGGACGGGTGCTGGACATCGACGCGGTGCAGGCGCTGATGCGCGCGCACCTGCACGACAGCCTCAACCTCGACGAGCTGGCGGCGCAGTTCAAGCTGTCGCGCTTCCATTTCGCCAAGACCTATCGCGCCCTGACCGGCCAGGCGCCGATCCAGGATTTCATCCAGATGAAGATGGCCCATGCCTGCCGCCTGCTCGACGAGGGCGCGCTGGAGGTGCGGCAGATCGCCGAGCAGCTCGGCTACGCCGATCCCTATTACTTCTCGCGGCTGTTCCGCAAGGTGGTGGGCATGGCGCCCAGTCACTACCGGGCGCTGCACCAGGGCTAGTGCTCCGGGCATAATGCTGCATCCTGCCCGTGGGCCGAGACCGACAAGGATCGTCGATGCGCAAACCCCTATCGCTCTACCACCCCTGGCTCTACTGGCTGCGGGTCTGGCAACGACGTCTCTGGCGGCACTGCCGCTGGCGTCTTGGCGGCCGTCGCTACGTGCGGTTGCCATCGATCGACGAGCGCCTGCCGTACCGCTACATCAAGCACACCTCGAAGTTGATCCGCCGCCTCGGCGACAGCGACCTCGCCCTGCAACGCAACAAGGTGGTCAACCTGCGCCTGGCGGTGGACTGCATGAACGGCGTGAGCATCGGCCCCGGCGAGTACTTCTCGTTCTGCCGGCTGGTCGGTCGGCCCAGCGCCCGGCGTGGCTTCGTCGAAGGTATGGAGTTGTCCTTCGGCGAGGCGCGCAGCGGAATCGGCGGCGGCATCTGCCAACTGAGCAACCTGATCCACTGGATGGCCCTGCATTCCCCGCTGCGCGTGGTGGAGCGGGCCAACCACAGCTTCGACCCGTTTCCCGACGAGGGACGGATCCTGCCGTTCGGCTCGGGCGCGGCGATCTTCTACAACTTCATCGACCTGGTGCTGCACAATCCGACGGCGGATACCTTCCAGCTGCGCTTCCATATCGCCGCCCACCAACTGGAAGGCGAACTGCTGTGCAGCGCGCCGCGCCCTGTGCGCTACCACGTCTATGAGAGGGCCCAGCGCTTTGTCCGCGACGGCGATGCGGTGCTGAGGCTCAACGAGATCTGGCGCGACATCCGGGAAAAGGGCCAGGCCGGCACCCTGCTGGCCAGCGAGTGCCTGTACCGCAACCGGGTGCGCGTGAAGTATCCGGTGGAAGAGGCCCGCCTGTCCCGAGATTGACAAGCGCGGCGGGCTTTTCTACGGTTCCGCGGCCACAGGCTGTCGGCGACCTTCTGAAAAAGGCCGGACGACTTTTTCAGTACCGAGACAGGGGGTTCCATGACCGATAACGACGACCGCATCAAGCTCGAGGCGAGTTGGAAGGAAGCGCTGCGCGAGGAATTCGACAAGCCCTACATGAAGCAACTGGGCGAGTTCCTGCGCCAGGAGAAGGCCGCCGGCAAGGTGATCTTTCCGCCCGGGCCATTGATCTTCAACGCGCTGAACACCACGCCGCTGGAGAACGTCAAGGTGGTGATCATCGGCCAGGATCCCTACCACGGACCAGGCCAGGCCCACGGCCTGTGCTTCTCGGTGCAGCCCGGCGTGCCGACGCCGCCGTCCTTGCAGAACATCTACAAGGAACTCAACCGCGACCTGAACATCCCGATTCCCAACAACGGCTACCTGCAGCGCTGGGCGGAGCAGGGCGTGCTGTTGCTCAATACCTCCCTGACCGTCGAGCAGGCCAAGGCCGGCTCCCACGCCAATGCCGGCTGGCAGCCGTTCACCGACCGCGTCATCGAGGTGGTCAACGAGCGTTGCGAGCGCCTGGTGTTCCTGCTCTGGGGCAGCCACGCGCAGAGCAAGCAGAAGCTGATCGACCCGCAGCGCCACCTGATTCTCAAGTCGGCGCACCCGTCGCCGTTGTCGGCCTACCGCGGTTTCCTCGGCAACGGCCACTTCAGCCGCACCAACAAGTTCCTCGAGCAGAACGGCAAGACGCCTATCGACTGGTCGCTGCCGGACCTCTGAAGGCCGCTGTCGCCCAGCTCTTCACATGGTGGGCGCCGCTGTGTGCCTCTGACCGCGCCCGGAAAAAAAAGCCCGCACGAGGCGGGCTGGAAAACGCCACACATCCAGTGTGGCGGCGTGGCTCGATCAGCCGGCGCGCTTCCTCCAGTAGCGGAAGCACGGCTCGGCGAGGAACAGCACCAGCAATAGCCTCAGTACCTGCAAGGCGGTGACCAGCGGCACCGAGAGCTGCAAGGCTTCGGCGGTCAGGCTCAGCTCGGCGATGCCGCCGGGCATCATGCCGAGCATCAGCGACTGGTGGTCGAGGGTGGTCAGCCAGCCGAGCAACTCGGCGGCGAGCGCCGCGGCGAACATCATCCACAGCGTGCAGACCAGGGTACGACTGACGAAGGCTGGAGCGCTGCGGAAGAAACTGCGGTTGAAATGGCAACCCAGGGCGCTGCCGATCAGCCACTGGCCGACGCCGCTGGAACCGGCCGGCAGGCCGATATGCAGGTCGAAGCCGAGGCTGACGCCGGCCGCCAGCAACAGCGGGCCGAGCAGCCAGGGATTGGGTTGGCGCAACTTCTGCCAGCCCAGCGCGACCAGCGCCCCGGCCGGGAACAGCAGGGCCAGCCAGTGCCAGTCCACCGGCGCGGCCTGGTGCGGGCCTGGCTGGCCGCCGCCGAGCAGGTACTGGAACGCCGCCGGCACCAGCAGCACTACCAGCAACAGGCGCAGGCTCTGCGCTGCGGCGACGCGGCTGAGCACCGCGCCGTGGCGCTGCCCGAGGTTGACCATCTCGCTGGCACCACCGGGCATGCTGGCGAAGAACGCGGTGGCGCGGTCCTCGCCGCTGCGGCGCATGAAGGCGATCGCCAGCACGCTGGAAAGCGTGGTGGCCACGGCGCCGAAGACGATGATCACGCTATGCGCCAGCACTTGCTCGATCACTGCCGGGGTGAAGTGCAGGCCGATGCCGATGCCGACGATCCATTGCCCGCACTTGCGTGCCCCCGGCACTTCGGCCAGCGGCAGGTCGGCCAGGCAACGCACCAGCATCACCGCAAGCAGCGAGCCGATCATCCACGGCAGCGGCCAGCCGACCAGGCTTGCCAGCCAGCCGCCAAGGGCGCCCACCAGCGGCGTCGCCCAGTACAGCCTCCAGGTGACGCGCTCAGGCATCGGCCAGCCCTGTCGCGCGACGGGCCACGCGGCGGCGCCAGGCGCGGACCAGCGGCAACAGCAGCATTACCACCACCAGCGCCCAGGTCACCAGGCTGATCGGGCTCGACCAGAGGATGCCCAGTTCACCGTTGGAGATCGACAGCGCGCGGCGCAGGTTCTGCTCCATCAGTCCACCGAGGATGAAGCCCAGCAGCAGCGGCGAGAGCGGGAAGTCGAGCTTGCGCAGGATATAGCCGATCACGCCGATGCCGACCATCAGGAACAGGTCGAAGGTGGTCGCATGCACGCCGTACACGCCGATCCCGGTGATGATCGCGATGGCCGGCACCAGGGCCCAGTTCGGCACCGCGAGGATGCGGGTGAATACGCGGACCATCGGCACGTTGAGGATGATCAGCATGACGTTGGCGATGAACAGCGAGGCGATCAGGCCCCAGACGATGTCCGGTTGCTGCTGGAACAGCAGCGGGCCGGGAGTGATGTTGTACAGGGTCAGGGCGCCGATCATCACCGCAGTGGTACCCGAGCCGGGCACGCCGAGGGTCAGCATCGGCACCATGGCGCCGCAGGCGGAGGCGCCGATGGCGGTCTCGGGAGCGGCCAGGCCGCGCATGTCGCCCTTGCCGAACTCGCCCTTGGCACCGGCCAGCTTCTTCTCGGTCATATAGGCCACCGCGCTTGCCAGGGTCGCGCCGGCGCCGGGCAGTACGCCCATGACGAAACCGAGCAGACCGCAGCGCAGGTTGACCAGGAATACGCTGGCGGCCTCCTTGAAGTTGAACAGCATGCGTCCGGTGGCTTTCACCGCCTCCTGGCCGTGGTGGGTCTTCTCCAGCAGCAGGAGGATCTCGCTGACCGAGAACAGGCCCAGCACCAGGACCACGAACTGGATGCCGTCGGCGAGGTGGATGCTGTCCCCGGTGAAGCGGTACACGCCGCTGTTGGCGTCGATCCCGACGCTCGACAGGAACAGCCCGAGCAGCGCCGCCAGCAGGGTCTTCAGCGGGCGGTCGCCGGCCATCCCGCCGAGGCAGACGATGGCGAACACCATCAGCACGAAATATTCCGCCGGACCGAAGGCGATCGCCCACTTGGCCAGCAGCGGGGCGAACAGGACCATCCCGCAGGTGGCGATGAAAGCGCCAATGAACGAACTCCAGGCCGACAGCGACAGGGCCACGCCGGCCAGGCCCTTGCGTGCCATCGGGTAGCCGTCGAGGGTGGTCATCACGGTCGAGGCTTCGCCGGGGATGTTGAGCAGGATCGAGCTGATCCGCCCGCCGTATTCGCAGCCCAGGTATACGGCGGCGAGCAGGATCAGCGCGGTTTCCGGCGGCAGGCCGAGGGCGAAGGCCACCGGGATCAGCAGTGCCACGCCGTTGATCGGACCGAGGCCTGGCAGCAGGCCTACGATGGTGCCGATCAGGGTGCCGATCAGCGCGGTGATCAGGTTGGTCGGCGTCATCGCGACGCCGAAGCCCTGGCCGAGGTAGTTCAAGGTTTCCATCACGAAGTCCTCACAGCGGCAGGAAGTCGAGAACGCCCAGCGGCAGCGGGACGTCCAGGGCGCGGTCGAACAGCCAGTAGAGGCCGATCCCGAGCAGGCTCGCGGTGACCACCGCAGGGATTGGCCGGGCGCCGTAGAGAATGGCCATGCAGGAGCCGACCAGGGCGGCGCTGAGCATGAAGCCGAGCGTTTCGAACAGGCCGGCGAACACCAGCAGCAGGGCGATGCAGGCGAGCACCTTGAGCAGCACGGCGCCGCCCAGCGGTTGTTCGTCCTCGGCGTGGCGGATCGGCGTCGGCCGCGCGATCAGCCACGCCAGGCCGGCGCCCATCAGCGCCAGGCAGAGCAGCGGGTAGGCGCGCGGGCCGACCGGTTCGTAGGAAAACGGCGCCTGGTAACGCCAGCCGGCGACCGCCAGGCCGACGCAGGCGAGCAGCCAGAGCCCGGCGAACAGGCGCTGGTACAGGTTGGAACGGGTCATGGGACGATCCTCGTGGCGCGGCCGGGGTCCGGCCGCGCGCGGGCTGGCTTACTGGATCAGGCCGAAGTCCTTGGCCAGTTGCTTGTACTGCTGGACCTGCTGCTTCACGTAGCCGTCGAGTTCCTCGCCGGTCATGGCGAAGGGGAACAGCTCGCGCTGGTCGCGCAGCTTGGCGAAGTCCTCGGAGGCCAGCAGTTGGTCGAAGGCGTTCTTCCACCAGGCGTAGTCTTCGTCGCTGACCTTCGGCCCGAGGTAGAACCCGCGAACCACCGGCCAGACGATGTCGTAGCCCTGTTCCTTGGCGGTGGGGATGTTGGCCATCGCCGCCTCCGGCAGGCGTTCTTCGGAGAACACCGCGAGCAGGCGCATGTCGCCGCTCAGGATGTGCGGCATGGAGTCGGAAATGTCGGTGCTGCCGACCTGGATGTGCCCGCCGAGCAGCGCGGTGGCGATCTCGCCGCCGCCTTCCAGGGCCACGTAGCGCAGGTCGCGCGGATTGATCCCGGCGGCCTTGGCGATCAGCGCGGTCTGCATCCAGTCCTGGCTGCCGACGGTGCCGCCGGAGCCGATCACCACCTTGCTCGGGTCGGCCTTGAGCGCCTTCACCAGGTCGTCGAGGTTCTTGTAGGGCGAGTCGGTGCGCACCGCGATGGCGCCGTAGCTGGTGCCGATGGCGGCCAGCCATTTCACCGCGTTCTCGTCGAAGCGGCCGAACTTGCCCTGGGCCAGGTTCAGCAGCGAGCCGCTGGAGAAGGCGGTGATGGTGCCGGCGTCGCCCGGGCGTTGGGCGACCACCGCGTTATAGGCGACCGCGCCGACGCCGCCGGGCATGTAGGTGACGCGCATCGGCTTGCTCAGCAGCTTGGCCTCGACCAGGGCGCTCTGGGCCAGCTTGCAGGTGAGGTCGAAACCGCCGCCGGGGGACGCCGGGGCGATGCATTCGGGACGCTTGGGTTCGGCCACGGCGGCGCCGGCCAGCAGCAGGCCGGCGGCAACCAAGGCGAGGGGACGAAAAGACAGTTTCATCATCATCGGTGCTCCTGTGGAGTTCTTGTTCTGGCTTACCAGATCGGCAGGGTATAGCTGACGATCAGGCGGTTCTCATCGATGTCGCGGGTGAAATTGGAACGGAAGGTCGCGTTGCGCCAGCGGATTCCGAGGTTCTTCAGCGCGCCGCTCTGGAACACGTACTGCAGTTCGGTGTTGCGTTCCCATTCGCGGCCTTCGCCGCGCTGCCCGGCGAGTTCGACATTGTCGCCCTTGACGTAGCGGGTCATGAAGGTCAGGCCGGGAATGCCGAGGCCGACGAAGTCGTAGTCGTAGCGCAGTTGCCAGGAACGCTCCTTGGGGCCGGCGAAGTCGTTGACCTGGACGAAGTTGACCAGGTACGGGTTGCTGCCTTCCAGGTAGGGGAAGGCGTCGTCGCCGTTCATTCGCTGCCAGGCCGCACCGAAGGCATGGTTGCCAAGGCTGTAGGTGAACATGCCGTTGAGCGACTTGTTGTCGATGCCGCCGGCCTTGGCCGAGCCGCTGTCGGTGCTGCGGGCGAAGCGCAGGTCGCTGGTCAGTTCGCCGGGACCGATCGGCCAGCTGTGCAGCAGGCCGACGAAGTGCTGGCGGTAGACGTCCTGCAGGTTGCTGTAGTGATAGCTGGCGGTGAGTTGGTCGGTGAGCTTGTAGTCCAGTCCGCCGAGGTCGAAGTGATCGGCGCTGACCCCGGCGAAGCGGCCGTTCTTGTCGTTCAGCGCGAGGTCCTCGGAGTCGCTGGAGTCGCGGATCTTGGTCTTTTCCAGGCGCCCGGCGGTGAAGCCGAGGTCCTTTATCTCCTTCGAGGTGAGCAGCGCGCCTTCGAATATCTGCGGGAAGATCCGCCCGTTGTTCGGTTGTACCGATGGCAGCTTCGGAATCAGCGTGCCGACCTTCAGCTCGCTCTGCGAGACCTTGACCTTGGCGGTCAGGCCCAGTTTCGAGTAGGTGTCCGGCGCGCGGCCGTCGGAATCCTTCGGCAGCAGTCCGGTACCGCTGCGGCCGCGGCCGGAGTCGAGCTTGACGCCGAGCATGCCCATGGCGTCGAGGCCGAAGCCGACGGTGCCCTGGGTGTAGCCGGACTGCAGGTTGAGGATGAAGCCTTGCGCCCACTCCTCGCGCTTGGACTGGCCGGGGCCGTCGCGGAAGTCGCGGTTCATGTAGAAGTTGCGGGTTTCCAGGCTGGCCTTGCTGTCTTCGAGGAAGCCGGCGGCGTTGCCCAGGGGCGCGATGCCGGCGAGCACGACGGCGGTGGTGGTCAGGGTGGTGCTGCGGGACGAACGTACAGACCTTGCGGCCTGCGGCAGGGAAGTCGACATGCAGTGGTCTCCGATTCTTGTTCTTGTACGCCGAGCACCACGCTGCAGGGCGTTTTGGCGGACGATCTGCGCCGTCCATCGACTGATCCTAAGACGCCAAGCTTTCGCCAGGCTTTCAGCAATCCCCGGTGGCAGAGAAGCCATTTACCGGAGGGTTTTCCCCGGTACACTTCGCCTCTTGTGCCCTCATCCGGTGGTGGAGAACCGTCCATGCGCATCCTTCTGGTGGAAGATCATCCGCAGCTCGCCGAAAGCGTGGTCCAGGCGCTCAAGGGCGCCGGCTGGACGGTAGACCTGCTGCAGGACGGGGTGGCCGCCGACCTGGCCCTGGCCAGCGAGGAGTACGCCCTGACGATCCTCGACGTCGGCCTGCCGCGGATGGACGGCTTCGAGGTGCTGGCGCGCCTGCGCGGGCGCGGCAAGACCCTGCCGGTGCTGATGCTGACTGCGCGCGGCGAGGTGAAGGACCGGGTGCACGGCCTCAATCTCGGCGCCGACGACTACCTGGCAAAGCCTTTCGAACTGTCCGAGCTGGAGGCGCGGGTCAAGGCCCTGCTGCGCCGCAGCGTGCTCGGTGGCGAACAGTTGCAGCGCTGCGGCGCCCTGGTCTACGACCTCGGCACCCGGCGCTTCAGCCTCGACGAGCAGCCGCTGACCCTGACCTCGCGGGAACAGGCGGTGCTGGAAGCGATGATCGCCCGTCCGGGGCGGGTGATGAGCAAGGAGCAACTGGCCGCCCAGGTCTTCGGCCTGGACGAGGAGGCCAGCGCCGACGCCATCGAGATCTACGTCCACCGCCTGCGCAAGAAGCTGGAAGGCGGCGCCGTGCGCATCGTCACCTTCCGCGGCCTCGGCTACCTGCTGGAGGCGCAGGGTGACTGATGCCGGCAGCCTGCGCGGAAGGCTGCTGCTGTGGCTGGCCCTGCTCCTGCTGCTGGTGCTCCTGGCGAGCGGCCTGAGCGCCTACTGGAACGGTCGCGAGGTGGCCGACACCGCCTACGACCGGACCTTGCTGGCCTCGGCGCGGGCGATCGCCGACGGGCTCTACGAGAAGGACGGCACCCTGCGCGCCGACGTCCCCTACGTGGCACTGGATACCTTCGCCTACGACAGCGCCGGGCGGATCTTCTACCAGGTCAACGACATCCACGGACGGATGATCTCCGGCTACGAGAATCTTCCGGCGGCACCCGCCGATACCCTGCGCACCGACGACTACCCGGCCCTGGCCAAGTTCTACGACGGCGTCTACCAGGGCGTCGACGTACGCGTGGTGAGCCTGCTGCAACCGGTCAGCGAACCGAGCATGAGCGGCATGGCGGAGATCCGCGTGGCGGAGACCGAAGGCGCCCGCGAGCGCATGGCGCGCAGCCTGATGACCGATACCCTGCTGCGCCTGGGCGTCCTCGGCGTCGGCGCGCTGGTGCTGGTGTGGCTGGCGGTGAGCGCCGCGCTGCGTCCGCTGGATCGCCTGCGCCGCGAGGTGGAAGAGCGCCAGCCGGACGACCTGCGGCCGTTGCCGATGCTAGAGGTCCAGCATGAATTGCGGCCGCTGGTGGAGTCGCTGAACCACTTCACCCAGCGCCTGCGCAGCCTGTTCGAGCGGCAGTCGCACTTCATCGCCGATGCCGCCCACGAGTTGCGCACGCCGCTGGCGGCGCTCAAGGCGCGCCTGGAACTGGGCCTGCGCGAGCAGGAGCCGGAAGCCTGGCGTTCGACCCTGGAGACCACGGCGAAGAACACCGACCGCCTGATCCACCTGGCCAACCAGCTGCTCTCCCTGGCGCGCATCGAAAGCGGCGCCCAGGCCATTGCCGAGGGCGGCGCCGAGCGTATCGACCTGACCGCCCTGGCCCGGGAACTGGGCCTGGCGCTGGCGCCGCTGGCCTATGCGCGGGGAGCCTCGCTGGCGCTGGAAAGCGCCGGGCCGGTGTGGATCCAGGGTGAACCGACGCTGCTCAACGAATTGCTCAGCAACCTGCTGGACAACGCGCTGGCGCACACCCCGCAGGGCGGCAACGTGATCCTCAGGGTGCTGGAGGGGGGCGTGCTGGAAGTGGAAGACGATGGTCCGGGAATTCCCGCCGCCGACCGCGAGCGGGTCTTCCAGCGCTTCTACCGGCGCGGCGACAGCCCCGGCAGCGGCCTGGGGCTGGCGATCGTCGGCGAGGTCTGCCGGGCGCACCGGGCGCAGATCCAGCTCGACCAGGGCGAACTGGGCGGCTTGCTGGTGCGGGTGCGCTTCCCGGCGGAGTAGGGCGGGGTCTATTGCAGCATGCTGGTGGCGGCTTCCAGGGCGCTGGAGAGGTCCTCGTCTTCCTTCATGTCGACGGTCGGCTCGAGGCCGAGCTTGGCGAACGCCGGGATCTGGCTCCAGTCCAGGCGGGTATAGGGATGCTCGCTGCCAAGGTAGCTCTGCAGGGTGGCGACCTGGACCAGGTCGGTATAGTCCGCGCGCGGCGAGTTGCGGGTGAAGTCCAGGTGCTGGCGCGGGACCTCGGCGATCGGCGCGGGGAAATCCCAGGCCTTGAGGATGCGCTCGCCGATCAGCGGATGGATGCGCTCGATCACATGGCTCAGGCTGATGGAGTCCGACAGCAGCTCGTTGTGATCCTCGGCGTAGGTGAGGATCGGCAGCACGCCGATCTGGTGCACCAGCCCGGCCAGGGTCGCCTGGTCCGGCGCCAGGCGGGTGTAGTGACGGGCCAGCACGTGGCAGATGCCGGCGATCTCGGTGCTCTTGTTCCAGACTTCGCGCATCTTGCGGTCGACCACGTCGGTGGTGGCCTGGAACATCTGCTCCATGGCCAGGCCGGTGGCCAGGTTGCAGGTGTAGTTGATGCCCAGCCGGCTGATCGCCATCTGCAGGTCGGTGATTTCCTTCGGGCTGCGCAGCAGCGGACTGTTCACCACGCGGATGATGCGCGCGGTCAGCGCCGCGTCGTTGCCGATCACCTTGCTCAGGGCCTGGATGCTGACATCCGGGTCTTCCGCCGCCTCACGGACCTGCAGGGCCACCTCGGGCAGGGTCGGCAGCACCAGTTCATCCTGATCGATGGCGCGGATCAGGTCCTGTTGGACTTTGTCGGCAAGCTTGCTCATGGCATTTCCTTTGAAAACGCAATGGCCGGAGCACGCTCTACGTGCACCGGCCATGGGAATACTGGCGGGCCGTCCGCGGACGGCGAGGCACAGTTTACGGTCAGCGCTGGATTTCGCGGTCGCTGTCCAGCGTGTAAGGCAGATTGAGGAGGACGAGCGGCGCTCCTTCGGCGCTTCCGAGGCTGATCCGGCCGTCGGCGACGGCGTCGTCCTGCAGCACGGCGAGCAATTCCACGCTGTTCTCCGGCGTACGGGCGGCCAGTACCACTTCGCCGACGCTGGTGGAATGTACTGGCGAGAACAGCCCGGTGCCGGGCGCCGGCACCTCGTCTGCGTCCAGCGCCAGGCGATACAGGCGGCGCTTGAGGCGGCCGAGATACTGCATGCGGGCGACGATTTCCTGGCCGGTATAGCAGCCCTTCTTGAAGCTGACCCCGCCGACCGCCTGCAGGTTGATCATCTGTGGGATGAACAGCTCGCGGGTAGCGCCGAACACCTGGCCGATGCCTGCGCGCACCTGGCCGAGCAGCCAATCGTCGAGCGGCGCCTCGCGGCTGTGCTCGCGGAGCGTGGCAAGCACCGCCTCGGCGCGCTGCGCCGGAACCCATAGCTCGACGCGGGCGTCGCCCAGGGCGACGGCGAGCAGGTCGCCGTGGCGGGCGATCCTGCCGCTCTCCGCCGGGGTGTCTATCCCCAGGGCGCGCAGTGCCTCGCTGGCGTCGCGCAAGCCTATGCGGAGCCAGGCTGCGCTCTCGTCGGCAAGGCTGGCCTTGGAGAATACGGCGTATTTCTTCAGGTCCGCCAACTGGGCCTCGAGCAGCTCGCCGGCCATCGCCAGCAGCAGGCCGTCGCCCTCGGGCAGGATGCGGAAGCTCGATAGCAGGCGGCCCTTGATGTTGCAGCGGCCGCCGAGGCTGGAGGTCTCGTCGTTGAGGTAGGCGAGGTTGCAGGTCAGCTGGCCCTGGAGGAACTTGGCGGCGTCAGGGCCGCGGACGGCGAGGATGCCTTCATGGACTAGCGGGGTGTGGAAAGCGGGGTCGGCCATTGCGATGCTGCGCGGTCAGTCAGTCAGGACCGTCATCATAGAACTCGGTCCGAGGCTTGTCAGCGGGCAAGAATGCCTGGCGCATCCGCCTTGGCGGTTGTCGGACACTTCCGAGGCCGCCGTCGGCATGGGCCTGCGTCCCGCGCGGATACCCTTGGTTTGCCGGGCAATACGACCAAGGGCGGACGCCGGCGGAGCGACGCCTCGTCATCGGGCCGCGCCATTCGAGCGCAACCGCCCTATAATGCCGGGCGTTTTCGAGGAGCCCGAACATGGCAGATGAAACCGAACTGAAACGACTCTACTGGCACAGCCGTCGCGGCATGCTGGAACTGGATGTGCTGCTGGTGCCTTTCGTGCAGGAGGTTTACCCGGGCCTGGACGCCGAGGACCAGGCGCGCTTCCGCAAGCTGCTGGAGTGCGAGGACCAGGACATGTTCGGTTGGTTCATGCAGCGCGGCGAGCCGGAAGACGCCGACCTGCGGCGGATGGTGCGGATGATCCTGGACCGTGTCCAGCCGGATTGAGCCGTTCGAATGCCGCTGGCGGGTCTCTCCGATCCTGCTGGCGGCGAGCCTGGCACTGTGGGCCCTGGCGCTGCTGTCGATCCTGCTGGCGGCGCTGCCGGTCTGGCTGAAGCCGCCGCTTGCGCTGGTCTGCCTGGCCTACGGTGCCTGGGGGCTGTACCGCCAGGTACTGCTGCGCGGCTCGCGGGCCTTCCGCGGCTTGCGCCATGACGAGCGGGGCTGGCAGCTGTGGAGCGCCGGAAGCGGCTGGCAAGCGGTGCAATTGCGCCCTGACAGCCTGGCGTTGCCCTGGCTGATCGTACTGCGCGTGCGCCTGCCGGGCCGCTGGCGCATCCTTGGCTGCTGTATCCCGGCCGATGCATTGGGCGCCGACAGCCATCGGCGCCTGCGTGTCCGCCTGCGCTTCAGTCGCCGTAGATGGGCGGCACCAGGATAGTGTCGCGGGCTTCGGGCAGCAGGTCCGGATAATCCAGCGTGTAGTGCAGGCCCCGGCTTTCGCGGCGCTGCATGGCCGAGCGGATGATCAGTTCGGCGACCAGTGCCAGGTTGCGCAACTCGATCAGGTCGCGGCTGACCTTGTAGTTGCTGTAGAACTCGTCGATCTCGCTGAGCAGCAGGCGTACCCGGTGCTGGGCGCGCTGCAGGCGCTTGTTGGTGCGCACGATACCGACGTAGTCCCACATGAAACGCCGCAGTTCGTCCCAGTTGTGCGCGATGATCACGTCCTCGTCGGAGTCGGTGACCTGGCTGGCGTCCCAGCTCGGCAGGCTTTCCGGCACGGGCGTGCCGGGCAGGCGCTGGAGCATGTCGGCGGCGGCAGAGCGGGCATAGACGAAGCATTCCAGCAGCGAATTGCTGGCCATGCGGTTGGCGCCGTGCAGGCCGGTGAAGGTGGTTTCGCCGATGGCGTAGAGGCCCGGCACGTCGGTATGCCCGTGCTGGTCGACGAGCACGCCGCCGCAGGTATAGTGAGCGGCCGGCACTACCGGGATCGGTTGCTGGGTAATGTCGATGCCGAAGTCCAGGCAGCGCTCGTAGACGGTGGGGAAGTGCGCCTTGATGAACTCGGCCGGCTTGTGGCTGATGTCCAGGTAGACGCAGTCGATCCCCAGACGCTTCATTTCATGGTCGATGGCGCGGGCCACGATATCCCGGGGCGCCAGCTCGCCACGCGGGTCGAAGCGCGGCATGAAACGCTCGCCATTGGGCAGGCGGAGCAGGGCGCCTTCGCCGCGCAATGCCTCGGTGATGAGGAAACTCTTGGCCTGCGGGTGGTACAGGCAGGTCGGGTGGAACTGGTTGAACTCCAGGTTGCCGACCCGGCAGCCGGCGCGCCAGGCCATGGCGATGCCGTCGCCGGAGTTGCCGTCGGGATTGCTGGTATAAAGGTAGACCTTGCTCGCGCCACCGGAGGCCAGCACGGTGAAGCGGGCACGGAAGGTATCGACTTCGCCGCTTTCCCGATTCAGCACGTAGGCGCCCAGGCAGCGCTTGCTCGGCAGGCCTAGCTTGCGCTCGGTGATCAGGTCGACCGCCACCCGCTGCGACAGCAACTCGATGTTCGGTCGCCGCCGGGCCTGGGCCAGCAAGGTATTGAAGATCGCGGCGCCGGTGGCGTCGGCGGCATGGATGATGCGCCGGTGGCTGTGCCCGCCTTCGCGGGTCAGGTGGTATTCGAAGCTGCCTTCCTCGTGGTTGTGCTGCTCGTCGCGGGTGAAGGGCACCCCCTGTTCGATCAGCCACTGGATCGCTTCGCGGCTATGCTCCACGGTGAAGCGCACCGCATCCTCGCGGCACAGGCCGCCACCGGCGACCAGGGTGTCCTCGACGTGGGATTCCACGGTGTCGGTATCGTCCAGCACGGCGGCCACGCCGCCCTGGGCCCAGTAGGTCGAGCCCTGCGACAGTTCGCCCTTGCTGAGGACGGCGATGCGCAGGTGTTCCGGAAGGGTCAAGGCCAGACTCAGGCCGGCGGCGCCGCTGCCGATGACCAGTACATCGTGTTGATAATGTTGGCTCATGCCCGCATTTCCCCGTGGTGGAGCCCTAGTATATAGAAGGGCCTGGCGGCACAATAGCGCACCCCCGCTGCCGGTCCGGCGGATGAGCTGCGGGCCTGTCATCGGCAGGCGTCATCAGAGCGGGGCGATGTAGTGCTGGAACTTTCTTAGACGCATCGGTTCCAAAGCAGGATGCCTGAAGACCTCGTCCGGTTGGCCTACCCAGCGGCACAGAGGCCGGGCCCTGAGCCCGATGCAATCCATTTTCGCGGGGCCCGGACACGATGTCCGGGGCCGCACGTCACGAGCGAGGAAAAAACTCGTGACGCATGCTTGGAGGGGAGAACTTTTGCAAGAAGCCCGAGTCTATCTTGGCAAGACGATTCGCTGGGACGCTCGAAGCTCCTCCAGGTTCGAAGAGGAGCTTTCATGCTAACCCAGGAACAGGATCAGCAACTGGTTGAACGGGTACAGCGCGGAGACAAGCGGGCTTTCGATCTGCTGGTACTGAAATACCAGCACAAGATACTGGGATTGATCGTGCGGTTCGTGCACGACGCCCAGGAAGCCCAGGACGTAGCGCAGGAAGCCTTCATCAAGGCATACCGTGCGCTCGGCAATTTCCGCGGCGATAGTGCTTTTTATACCTGGCTGTATCGGATCGCCATCAACACCGCGAAGAACCACCTGGTCGCTCGCGGGCGTCGGCCACCGGACAGCGATGTGACCGCAGAGGATGCGGAGTTCTTCGAGGGCGACCACGCCCTGAAGGACATCGAGTCGCCGGAACGGGCGATGTTGCGGGATGAGATCGAGGCCACCGTGCACCAGACCATCCAGCAGTTGCCCGAGGATTTGCGCACGGCCCTGACCCTGCGCGAGTTCGAAGGTTTGAGTTACGAAGATATCGCCACCGTGATGCAGTGTCCGGTGGGGACGGTACGGTCGCGGATCTTCCGCGCTCGTGAAGCAATCGACAAAGCTCTGCAGCCTTTGTTGCGAGAAGCCTGACACAGCGGCAAATGCCAAGAGAGGTATCGCTATGAGTCGTGAAGCCCTGCAGGAAACTCTGTCCGCTGTGATGGATAACGAAGCGGATGAACTCGAGTTGCGGCGGGTGCTCGCAGCTTGCGGCGAGGATGCCGAGCTGCGTTCCACCTGGTCGCGTTACCAGTTGGCGCGGTCCGTCATGCACCGCGAGCCTACCCTGCCGAAGCTGGATATCGCTGCGGCGGTCTCTGCTGCCCTGGCCGACGAGGCCGCTCCGCCGAAAGCGGAGAAGGGACCGTGGCGGATGGTCGGTCGCCTGGCGGTCGCTGCCTCGGTGACCCTGGCGGTGCTGGCCGGCGTGCGTCTGTACAACCAGAACGACGCCCTGCCGCAGATGGCGCAACAGGGGACCACCCCGCAGATCGCCCTGCCTCAGGTGAAAGGCCCGGCCGTGCTGGCCGGCTACAGCGAAGAGCAGGGGGCGCCGCAGGTGATCACCAACTCCTCGTCCAGCGATACCCGCTGGCATGAGCAGCGTCTGCCGATCTACCTGCGTCAGCACGTGCAACAATCCGCCGTCAGTGGTACAGAGAGCGCGCTGCCCTACGCTCGGGCAGCCAGCCTGGAAAACCGCTGAGGAGAGACATGCGCACCACCTCCCTGTTGCTTTTGCTTGGCAGCCTGATGGCGGTTCCCGCCACTCAGGCTGCCGACGCTTCCGACTGGCTGAATCGTCTCGCCGAGGCCGATCGCCAGAACAGTTTCCAAGGCACCTTCGTCTACGAGCGCAATGGCAGCTTCTCCACCCATGAGATCTGGCATCGCGTGGAGAGCGATGGTGCGGTTCGCGAGCGCCTGCTCCAGCTCGACGGCGCGCGCCAGGAAGTGGTCCGGGTCGACGGGCGCACCCAGTGCATCAGCGGCGGCCTTGCCGACCAACTGGCCGATGCCCAGCTGTGGCCGGTGCGCAAGTTCGATCCCTCCCAGCTGGCTTCCTGGTACGACCTGCGCCTGGTCGGCGAATCCCGTGTCGCCGGCCGCCCGGCAGTGGTCCTTGCGGTGACTCCGCGCGACCAGCATCGCTACGGCTTCGAGCTGCACCTGGACCGCGACACCGGCCTGCCGTTGAAGTCGCTGCTGCTGAACGAGAAGGGGCAGTTGCTCGAGCGCTTCCAGTTCACCCAGTTGAATACCGGCGCGGCACCTGCCGAAGACCAGTTGCAGGCGGGCGCCGAATGCCAGGTCGTCGGCCCGGCCAAGGCCGACGGCGAGAAGACCGTGGCCTGGCGCTCGGAATGGCTGCCGCCAGGTTTCACCCTGACCCGCAGTTTCATGCGTCGCAGTCCGGTCACCCCCGATCCGGTCGCCTGCCTGACCTATGGCGATGGCCTGGCACGATTCTCGGTGTTCATCGAGCCGCTGCACGGTGCCATGGTTGGCGACGCGCGCAGCCAGCTCGGCCCGACCGTGGTGGTTTCCAAGCGCCTGCAGACCGATGACGGCGGCCAGATGGTGACCGTCGTCGGCGAAGTGCCGCTGGGCACCGCCGAGCGGGTGGCGCTGTCCATCCGGCCCGAGGCCGCCGCCCAGAAATGATCGAGGAGCAGGGGCGAGTGGTGGCGACCGAGCCGGGAGCGGTATGGGTCGAGACCGTGCGCCGCAGTACCTGCTCGTCCTGCTCGGCCAATGCCGGTTGCGGCCAGGGGCTGATGCAGCGCCTGGGCGTCGGCGCGGGGCGTGCCCGGGTGCGCGCGTTGAGCGACCTGAGCCTGCGGGTCGGCGATGCGGTCGTCCTAGGAATTCATGAAGACCTGTTGTTGCGCGCCTCCGTCCTCTTCTATCTTTTCCCTCTGCTCGGGTTTTTCGTGGCAGCATTGCTGGCGACCCGGGCGGGCCTTGTCGAACCTCTGATCATCGTGTCCGGGCTGGCGGGTTTGCTGGCGGCCTGGCTATTGGTGCGTCGGCATGCTCGTCGTCATGCCGATGATCCAGCCTCGCAGCCGGTGGTTCTGCGAGCGCTGATTTCCGGGCCGTCCGATTCGGCCTGAGTCTTTCTCTTCCCTCGAACATCACGGGAGCTGTAGTCGATGCATACCCTAAAACGCTGTATGGCTGCGATGGTGGCCTTGCTGGCCTTGAGCCTGGCGATGACGGCCCGGGCAGAACTGCCGGACTTCACGCCTTTGGTCGAACAGGCGTCGCCGGCGGTGGTGAATATCAGTACGCGGCAGAAGCTGCCGGATCGCGCCATGGCGCGCGGGCAGCTGTCGATCCCCGACCTCGAAGGGCTGCCGCCGATGTTCCGCGACTTCCTCGAGCGCAGCATCCCGCAGGTTCCGCGCAATCCGCGCGGCCAGCAGCGCGAGGCGCAATCGCTGGGTTCCGGCTTCATCATCTCCAACGACGGCTACATCCTCACCAACAATCACGTCGTGGCCGATGCCGACGAGATCCTGGTGCGCCTGTCCGACCGTAGCGAGCACAAGGCCAAGCTGGTCGGCGCGGACCCGCGCAGCGACGTGGCGGTGCTGAAGATCGAGGCGAAGAACCTGCCGACCCTGAAACTGGGCGATTCGAACAAGCTGAAAGTGGGCGAATGGGTCCTGGCCATCGGTTCGCCGTTCGGCTTCGATCACTCGGTCACCGCCGGTATCGTCAGTGCCAAGGGTCGTAGCCTGCCGAACGAGAGCTACGTACCCTTCATCCAGACCGACGTGGCGATCAACCCGGGTAACTCCGGCGGTCCGCTGCTGAACCTGCAGGGCGAAGTGGTCGGCATCAACTCGCAGATCTTCACCCGTTCCGGCGGCTTCATGGGTCTGTCCTTCGCCATTCCGATCGATGTCGCGCTGAACGTCGCCGACCAGTTGAAGAAAGCCGGCAAGGTCAGTCGCGGCTGGCTGGGCGTGGTGATCCAGGAAGTGAACAAGGATCTCGCCGAGTCCTTCGGCCTCGACAAGCCGTCCGGCGCGCTGGTGGCGCAACTGGTGGAAGACGGCCCGGCGGCCAAGGGTGGCCTGCAGGTGGGCGATGTGATCCTCAGCCTGAACGGCCAGTCGATCAACGAGTCCGCCGACCTGCCGCACCTGGTGGGCAACATGAAGCCGGGCGACAAGATCAACCTGGACGTGATTCGCAACGGCCAGCGCAAGTCCCTGAGCATGGCGGTAGGCAGCCTTCCGGACGACGACGAGGAAATCGCCTCGATGGGCGCTCCGGGCGCCGAGCGCAGCAGCAACCGCCTGGGCGTGACCGTCGCCGACCTGACCGCCGAGCAGCGCAAGAGCCTGGATATCCAGGGCGGCGTGGTGATCAAGGAAGTCCAGGACGGTCCGGCCGCGGTCATCGGCCTGCGTCCGGGCGATGTCATCACCCACCTGGACAACAAGGCGGTGACCTCGACCAAGGTCTTCGCCGACGTGGCCAAGGCCCTGCCGAAGAACCGTTCGGTTTCGATGCGGGTGCTGCGCCAGGGACGCGCCAGCTTCATTACCTTCAAGCTGGCCGAATAAGCCGGCTGGCGAAAAAAGGGCGGTTTCCACCGCCCTTTTTCATGCCCGTCAATCCGTTACCTGCGTGACGCCTTGCCCGAGCATCAGGTAAACTCCCCGGCTATTTTTCGGCGGATTGCCGCCCTTGCCCTTTTCGAGTGTGTTGAGCCGTGAGCGACCTGAGCCATATCCGCAATTTCTCCATCATTGCCCATATCGACCATGGCAAGTCGACGCTGGCCGATCGCTTCATCCAGATGTGCGGCGGCCTCTCCGATCGCGAAATGGAGGCCCAGGTCCTGGACTCCATGGACCTGGAGCGCGAGCGCGGGATCACCATCAAGGCCCACAGCGTGACCCTGCACTACAAGGCGCAGGACGGTAAGACCTACCAGCTCAACTTCATCGATACCCCCGGCCACGTCGACTTCACCTACGAAGTCAGCCGCTCGCTGGCCGCCTGCGAGGGCGCGCTGCTGGTAGTGGACGCCGGCCAGGGCGTCGAGGCGCAGTCCGTCGCCAACTGCTACACCGCCATCGAGCAGGGGCTGGAAGTGATGCCCGTGCTGAACAAGATGGACCTGCCCCAGGCCGAGCCGGAGCGGGTGAAAGAGGAAATCGAGAGCATCATCGGCATCGACGCCACCGACGCCGTGGCCTGCAGCGCCAAGAGCGGGATGGGCGTGCTGGAGGTGCTGGAGCGCCTGGTGACCGCCATCCCCGCCCCGGAAGGCGAGATCGAGGCGCCGCTGCAGGCGCTGATCATCGACTCCTGGTTCGACAACTACCTCGGCGTGGTCTCGCTGGTACGGGTGAAGAACGGCCGGGTGAAGAAGGGCGACAAGATCCTGGTGAAGTCCACCGGCAAGGTCCACCAGGTGGACAGCGTCGGGGTATTCACTCCGAAGCACACCGAGACCGTCGACCTGAAGGCGGGCGAGGTGGGCTTCATCATCGCCGGTATCAAGGATATCCACGGCGCGCCGGTGGGCGATACACTGACCCTGAACAACACGCCGGACGTCGAGGTCCTGCCGGGCTTCAAGCGGGTCAAGCCGCAGGTCTACGCGGGCCTGTTCCCGGTCAGCTCGGACGATTTCGAGGACTTCCGCGACGCCCTGCAGAAACTGACCCTCAACGACTCGTCGCTGCAATACGAGCCGGAAAGCTCCGAAGCCCTGGGCTTCGGCTTCCGTTGCGGCTTCCTCGGCATGCTGCACATGGAGATCATCCAGGAGCGCCTGGAGCGCGAATACGACCTGGACCTGATCACCACCGCGCCCACGGTGGTCTTCGAGATCGTGCAGAAGAACGGCGAGATCATCTACGTCGACAACCCGTCCAAGCTCCCGGACCTGGCGTCGATCCAGGAAATGCGCGAACCGATCTGCCGCGCCACCATCCTGGTGCCCAAGGACCACCTGGGCAACGTGATCACCCTGTGCATCGAGAAGCGCGGCGTGCAGCGCGACATGCACTTCCTCAGCGGCCAGGTGCAGGTGGTCTACGACCTGCCGATGAACGAGGTGGTGCTCGACTTCTTCGATCGCCTCAAGTCCACCAGCCGCGGCTATGCTTCCCTGGACTACAGCTTCGATCGTTTCGAGCCGTCCAACCTGGTTCGTCTCGACGTGCTGATCAATGGCGAGAAGGTCGACGCCCTCGCCCTGATCGTCCACCGCGACAACGCCCCCTACAAGGGCCGCCAGCTGGTGGAGAAAATGAAGGAACTGATCCCGCGGCAGATGTTCGACGTGGCGATCCAGGCAGCCATCGGTGGGCAGATCATCGCCCGCTCGACGGTCAAGGCGCTCAGGAAGAACGTGCTGGCCAAGTGTTACGGTGGCGACGTGAGCCGTAAACGCAAGCTGCTGGAGAAGCAGAAGGCTGGTAAGAAAAGGATGAAGCAGGTCGGTAGCGTGGAAATTCCCCAGGAAGCCTTCCTCGCCGTGCTCAAAGTGGATAGCTAGAACCCATGACACTCAATTTCCCGTTGTTGCTGGTCATCGCCGTGGCTGTATGCGGCGCCCTGGCCCTGGTCGACCTGGTGCTGTTCGCGCCGCGTCGGCGGGCCGCGATCTCTTCCTACGAAGGGCAGGTGAACGAGCCCGATCCGGCAGTGCTGGAGAAGCTCAACAAGGAACCGCTGCTGGTGGAGTACGGCAAGTCGTTCTTCCCGGTGCTGTTCATCGTGCTGGTGCTGCGTTCCTTCCTGGTCGAGCCGTTCCAGATTCCCTCGGGGTCGATGAAACCTACCCTCGAGGTCGGCGATTTCATCCTGGTCAACAAGTTCGCCTACGGTATCCGCCTGCCGGTGCTGGACACCAAGGTGATCCCGATCGGCGACCCGCAGCGCGGCGATGTCATGGTGTTCCGCTATCCCAGCGAACCGAACATCAACTACATCAAGCGCGTGGTCGGCCTGCCCGGCGACACCGTGCGCTACACCAAGGAAAAGCGCCTGTACGTCAACGGCGAGCTGGTGGCGGAGAAACTGGTCGGCGAGGAACCGGGCACCCTGGGCAGCGTGACCCTGTACCAGGAGAAGCTGGGCCAGGCCGAGCACCTGATCCGCAAGGAAATGAGCCGCTATCGCATTGAGCCCGACCGCCAGTGGACCATTCCCGCCGGCCACTACTTCATGATGGGCGACAACCGCGACAACTCCAACGACAGCCG
>NZ_KV819906.1:179913-381686 GCF_001815235.1 Pseudomonas sp. HMSC065H01
ACCGCGACAACTCCAACGACAGCCGCTACTGGAACGATCCGAAGATCCCCAAGGATCTGCTGGGCATGGTTCCGGACCGCAATATCGTCGGCAAGGCCTTCGCTGTATGGATGAGCTGGCCCGATCCGAAGATGAGCAACCTGCCGAACTTCTCCCGGGTCGGCGTGATTCACTGACCTGTGCGCAGGTTCGCCACGCGGAAGGGCGCTCCTGCTGAATAATCGCGAAGCGGGGCTGCTCCCGAGGGCAGCCCCGCTTTCACTTCCGCGAACGCCGCCGCAGGGCCCTGCCCGATGGCGTTACCGCTCGCTGGACGGAATAACTACACTGACATGAGGTCCGACATGAGGTTCGCGCGTTCGCAGAAGGGGATGTCCCTGCTGGGGTGGCTGGTGGTGCTGGGCGTGGTGGCGTTCTTCGCCAGCGCCGCATTCAAGATCATCCCGCACTACATGGATTACTACTCGCTGGAGAAGGTGATCACTTCCGTGGAGACCGACAAGGCGGCCGAGGTGCGTTCCGTGCCGGAGTTCTACAGCTACGTCGGCAAGGGGATGCAGATCAACGGCATCCGCAACCTGGACCTGGAGAAGGCCCTGGAGGTGCAACTGGAAGACAACCAATTCCGGGCGCACCTGAAATATGAAAAACGCGAGCCACTGATCAGCAACATCGACCTGGTGGTCCACTTCGACAAAGAATTCCGTGTACGCATGCCGTGAGTAATTCGCTGGACCGACTCGAGCGCAAGCTCGGCTATACCTTCAAAGACCGGGACCTGATGGTCCTGGCCCTGACCCATCGCAGCTACGCCGGGCGCAACAACGAGCGCCTGGAGTTCCTCGGTGACGCCATTCTCAACTTCGTCATCGGCGAGGCGCTGTTCCACCACTTCCCGCAGGCTCGCGAAGGCCAGCTTTCGCGCCTGCGCGCGCGACTGGTCAAGGGCGAGACCCTGGCCCTGCTGGCGCGCGGCTTCGAGGTGGGCGACTACCTGCGGCTGGGCTCGGGCGAGCTGAAGAGCGGCGGGTTCCGCCGCGAGTCGATCCTCGCCGATGCGATGGAAGCCCTGATCGGCGCCATCTACCTGGATACCGGCATGGACTCCGCGCGCGAGCGGATCATCGCCTGGCTCGGACCGCAACTGCGCGAGCTGACCCCGGTGGACACCAACAAGGACCCCAAGACCCGCCTGCAGGAGTTCCTGCAGTCGCGTGGCTGCGACCTGCCGCGCTACGAGGTGGTGGATATCCAGGGCGAACCCCATTGCCGGACCTTCTTCGTCGATTGCGAAGTGGCCCTGCTGAGCGACAAGACCCACGGGCACGGCGGCAGCCGCCGCATCGCCGAGCAGGTGGCCGCGGCCGCCGCGCTGGTGGCCCTGGGCGTGGAGAATGGCCATGACTGACATGCACGACGACATCCCCGCCGGCAGCCGTTGCGGCTACGTGGCGATCGTGGGGCGCCCCAATGTGGGCAAGTCCACCCTGCTCAACCACATCCTCGGGCAGAAGCTGGCGATCACCTCGCGCAAGCCGCAGACCACCCGTCACAACATGCTCGGGATCAAGACCGAGGGCGAGGTGCAGGCCGTTTACGTCGATACGCCCGGCCTGCACAAGAGCGGCGAGAAGGCCCTCAACCGCTACATGAACCGTACCGCCAGCGCGGCATTGAAGGATGTCGACGTGGTGATCTTCGTGGTCGACCGCACCCGCTGGACCGAAGAGGACCAGATGGTCCTGGAGCGCGTGCAGTACGTCAGTTGCCCGGTGCTGATCGCGGTGAACAAGACCGACCGCATAGAGGAGAAGGCCGACCTGCTGCCGCACCTCGAATGGCTCACCCAGCAGTTGCCGAAGGCCGAGGTAGTACCGATCTCGGCGCAGCACGGGACCAACCTGGACGTGCTGGAGAAGCTGGTCGCCGAGCGTCTGCCGGAAAGCGAGCACTTCTTCCCCGAAGACCAGATCACCGACCGCAGCAGCCGCTTCCTGGCCGCCGAGCTGGTCCGCGAGAAGATCATGCGCCAGCTCGGCGCCGAGCTGCCCTACCAGATCACCGTGGAGATCGAGGAGTTCAAGCAGGAAGGTCGCATCCTGCATATCCATGCGCTGATCCTGGTGGAGCGCGAGGGGCAGAAGAAGATCATCATCGGCGACAAGGGCGAGCGGATCAAAAGCATCGGCCAGAACGCGCGCAAGGACATGGAAGTGCTGTTCGACTCCAAGGTCATGCTCAACCTCTGGGTCAAGGTCAAGGGCGGCTGGTCCGACGACGAGCGTGCCCTGCGCTCGCTGGGCTACGGCGACCTCTGACCGTTCCCGGCAGCCCGGCGCCAGCCGGGCGCCATTCCTCTCGCGCCCGGTCGACCCGCCATGTCCTTCGCCGCCGCCCAAGCCACCTACGTGCTGCATAGCCGGCCGTACAAGGAAACCAGCGCCCTGGTGGACTTCTTCACCCCGTTGGGTCGCCTGCGCGCGGTCCTGCGCGGCGCCCGCGGCAAGGCTGGCGCCCTGGCGCGGCCATTCGTGCCGCTGGAAGCGGAGTGGCGCGGGCGCGGCGAACTGAAGACCGTGGCCCGGCTGGAAAGCGCCGGTGTTCCCAACCTGCTCAATGGCCAGGCGCTGTTCAGCGGTCTCTACCTCAACGAGCTGTTGATCCGCCTGTTGCCGGCGGAAGACCCGCAGCCGGAAATCTTCGCCCACTACGCCGCGACCCTGCCGCTGCTGGCGGCGGGGCGACCCATTGAACCGCTGCTGCGCGCGTTCGAATGGCGCCTGCTGGAGCAACTGGGCTATGGTTTCGCTCTCGATGTCGACATCGATGGGCGCCCGATCGAGCCGCAGGCGTTGTACCAGCTTTTGCCAGAGGCCGGCCTGGAGCCGGTGGCGCAGCTGCAACCCGGGCTGTTCCAGGGCTCCGAACTGTTATCCATGGCCGACGCCGACTGGAGCGCCCCCGGCGCCCTGGCGGCGGCCAAGCGCCTGATGCGCCAGGCGCTCGCTCCCCATCTGGGCGGCCGGCCGCTGGTCAGCCGCGAGCTGTTCATGAACCGTAAGGAGTCACCCCGTGACTGAAGCCACTCGAATTCTGCTCGGCGTGAACATCGATCACGTCGCCACCCTGCGCCAGGCCCGGGGCACCCGCTATCCGGACCCGGTGAAGGCCGCCCTGGACGCCGAGGAAGCCGGCGCCGACGGTATCAC
This sequence comes from Pseudomonas sp. HMSC065H01, assembly GCF_001815235.1. Lineage (NCBI taxonomy): Bacteria > Pseudomonadati > Pseudomonadota > Gammaproteobacteria > Pseudomonadales > Pseudomonadaceae > Pseudomonas > Pseudomonas sp. HMSC065H01. The sequence continues at coordinate 183,123 of NZ_KV819906.1, forward strand.
CGTGCACCTGCGCGAGGACCGCCGGCATATCCAGGAACGCGACGTGCGAGTGCTCAAGGAAGTACTGCAGACGCGGATGAACTTCGAGATGGGGGTCACCGAGGAAATGCTCGCCTTCGCCGAGGAGATCCGGCCGGCGCATAGCTGCCTGGTCCCCGAGCGCCGCGAGGAACTGACCACCGAGGGCGGCCTCGACGTCGCCGGCCAGGAACAGCGCATCCGCGACGCGGTGCGACGCCTGGCTGCGGTGGGCAGCGAAGTGTCGCTGTTCATCGATCCCGATCCGCGGCAGATCGAGGCCTCCGCCCGGGTCGGCGCGCCGGCTATCGAACTGCATACCGGTCGCTACGCCGACGCCGAAGACCCCGAGGAGCAGGCCCGTGAGCTGCAGCGGGTACGCGAGGGCGTGGCCCTCGGGCGTTCCCTCGGCCTGATCGTCAACGCCGGGCATGGCCTGCACTACCACAATGTCGAGCCGGTCGCGGCCATCGACGGCATCAACGAGCTGAACATCGGCCACGCCATCGTTGCCCACGCCCTGTTCGTCGGCTTCAGGCAGGCGGTGGCCGAGATGAAAGCGCTGATGCTGGCCGCGGCGACCAAGCGCTGAGGCAATCGCGCCCCGCTTCCCGTCGACCTGCGGGGCGGATGAAAGCACGAAAAAAAGCCCATCCGAGGATGGGCTTTACCCTACCCGCTGTCAGGGCTTGCGCGCCACCAGCGTGGCGCGCATCGGTGCCGGCAGGCCTTCGACGGTTCGCGAACGGTCCTGTGGATCGAGGAATTCCGGCAGCGACTGGAAACGCATCCATTCGGTGGAGCGTTGTTCCTCGACGCTGGTCAGGCTGACGTCGACGCAGCGCGCGTCGGCGAACCCGGCGCGGCGCAGCCAGAGCTCCAGGGCTGCCACCGAGGGCAGGAACCAGACGTTGCGCATCTGCGCGTAGCGGTCCTCGGGCACCAGCACGGTGCTGGCGTCGCCTTCCACCACCAGGGTCTCCAGGACCAGTTCGCCGCCGCGCTTCAGGCAGTCCTTGAGCGCCAGCAGGTGGTCGATGGGCGAGCGACGGTGATAGAGCACGCCCATGGAGAATACCGTGTCGAAGCCTTCGAGCTTCTCCGGCAGGTCTTCCAGGGCCAGCGGCAGGTGCCAGGCCGGCAGCTCCGGCAGGTAGCGCTTGGCGGCGAGGAACTGGCAGAGGAACAGCCAGTTCGGATCGACCCCGACCACGCTTTCCGCGCCGGCGCCGAGCATGCGCCACTGGTAGTAGCCGTTGCCGCAGCCGACGTCGAGGACGCGTTTGCCACGCAGTTCGACATGTGGCGAGACACGCTCCCATTTCCAGTCGGAACGCCATTCGGTATCGACCTGTACGCCGAAGAAGTCGAACGGCCCCTTGCGCCAGGGAATCAGCCCTTGCAGCGCTTCCTTCACCTGCGCTTGTAGCGCCGCATCGTGGTCGCTGTGCAGGGCGAAGCGCTGGGCCAGTTCGACCTTCGGCGCGGGCACCTGGGGCAGGCGCTGGACCGCGCTCCACCAACGGGCCAGGTCGCCGTGGCCTTCCTCGATGCGCGCGGCGATCTGCGCGGGCAGGCTGGTCGCCCAGCCGTACAGCGGAGAGCCGGCGAGGTGTCGCTGGAGGGCGTCGAGGGCGAGGTGCTGGATCATGGCAGGGCGATCATCGAGGCGAAGTTGAGACACTGGAACCATTGGCTGACCCGGCTGAAGCCGGCGGCCAGGAGCCGTTCACGGTGTTCCTCGAAGGTGTCGGGGAGCATGACGTTTTCCAGCGCGCTGCGCTTCTGCGCGATCTCCAGCTCGCTGTAGCCGTTGGCACGCTTGAAGGCGATGTGCAGGTCGGTGAGCAGCGCGTGCTCCTGCGCATCGGCGAAGCGCAGTTTCTCCGAGAGGATCAGCGCGCCGCCGGGCAGCAGTGCCTGGCGGATCCTGCGCAGCAGGCCGAGGCGCTGGTCGGGGGCGACGAACTGCAGGGTGAAGTTCATCGCCACCAGCGAGGTGGGTTGCAGGTCCAGGGCGAGAATGTCGGCCTCGATCAGCTCGACCGGCAGCAGCTCCTGGTACATGGCGTCCTGGGCATGCAGGTATTCACTGCAGCGCTCGATCATCGCGTGCGAGTTGTCCACCCCGATCACCCGGCAGCCGTCGTTGCGGACGTGGCGGCGCAGCGACTGGGTGACCGCGCCGAGCGAGCAGCCGAGGTCGTAGAGCACGCTGTTCGGCTGGGCGAACTGCGCGCCGAGTACGCCGATGTTCTCGACGATGGTGGGGTAGCCCGGCACGGAGCGCTTGATCATGTCGGGGAACACGCGCACCACGTCTTCGTTGAACACGAAGTCGGCGACACGTTGCTGGGGTTGGGCGAACAGGCGATCGGACTCGCTCACGCGGGTGACCTCGGGCATCACGGCTTTTCAGGGGGCCGAATTGTAGCCGAGGGATGAGCGTCGCCCAACTGCGCGGCGACGATTCACCCATGCGCGCAGGCGAATCACCTGAGCTTGTCGGAGAAGTACTCTCCCGCGCCCTGCAGCGGACCCAGCGGGTTCTTCTTGTCTTCCAGGCGATGGATGTTCGGTTCGCCGTTGCTGACCTTGTGCACCAGCACGTCGTTGACGAAGACGAACACCGCCTTGAACGACCAGCCCTGCAACTCCCGTTTCTTGCGGAAGTTGAACACGTCCGCCCAGAAGCTGCCGACCCGCTGGGTGTCGGTCTTGCTGAAATCGAAGGCGTAGCCGATGCAACGGTCCTTCGCTTCCAGGCATTGCACCAGGCCGCCCGGCAGGTAATCGATGGGGATGTTCGGCTGGATGAACATGAGCCGCACGTCGATGAACGACAGCATGCGGCCGTTGCCCTGGGTCAATGGATCGAAACCCAGCCCGAACAGCTGCGAACGGGTCGTGCTGCCGGGTTGCGCCTGGGAATAGCGCAGTTCGGCATCGAGGTAGTCGACGAAGGGGGATTGGACTTCCGCTCGTTCGCTGGGCAGCAGGCTGCCGCAGGAGGAAACGAAGACAGTGGATGCCCAGAGCAGTGAGTAACGAAGAGCGGTGCCCATGACGCGCCTCCTTTCGGTGCCGTCGTAGATTGAGTAATAGACGACGCCAAAAAGGCCTGCCGGAATTTATTCAATCGGCTGAAAGCAGCGTGGTTGCTGGTCTGGCGGCGGATTTCCGGCGGCCCGGAAAGTCATTCGAAAGAAAGCCTATAGCGCTCGCCGAGGACCTTCAGGGTGCCTTCGCGACGCAGTTGGCGTAGCCCTTCGTCGAGTTCCGCGAGACGCGCGTCGACCTCCGGCAGGTGCGGGCTGAGGCCGACGTGCAGCGGCTGCCGCCCGGGTAGTTCGCCGGCGCGGCGGATCTGTCCGGCGAGCTGCGGATGATGCTCCAGGTAGTGCTCGATGATGTCGCGGTCTTCCAATAGCACGTCGATGCGGCCGAGCAGCAGTTTCTGCAGGTTGCGCGGCAGCACGCGCTCGCCGCCGAGGACCTGCAGGTGCAGGTCGTCGTCGCCGGCCTGGCTGCGCCAGGCTTCGAAGCGCGGATTGTTCACGTAGCCCTGGGCGAGGCCCAGGCGCTGGCCGAGCAGGGATGCATCGCCGGAGTAGTGCCAGTCGCTGTCGTGGCGGGTATAGAAGGCCAGCCCGACCCAGCCGATGGGCTCGCTGCCGACCCGCAGGCCGTCGAGTCCATAGGCGCCGACCAGGCCGTCGCGATGGCCGTCGCGGACCATCTGCACGGCGCGCGGCCAGGGCAGGCTGTCGAAGTGCGGTGGCTCCCGAAGGACCTGGCTGAGCGCCTCGACCAGGTAGCCGGGCCGCTGCGGCGTGCCAGGGCACAGGTAGGGGCAGCCGTCGTCGCCTGCGAAGCGCAACGGTTCGGCCAGCGAGAGCAGAGGAGCGGCGCAGGACAGGGCGAGCAGGACGAAGGAGGCGCGGAGCATGGAGTCCTCAGGGCGACGGGGCCTGTCAGGATAGGCCAGGTCGCCACGGCGCAGGACGTCGGTCTTCGTACAGAATGTGTCCGCCGCGGGCAGCGGTTTCAGCGCACCTGGATCGCGCAGGAAAAGCTTTCCGCCGGTTCCGCGTCCTTTTCCCAGGGCCGCCGGTAGACCAGTTCCAGGCGGTCGTCGCCGCTGGCGGCGACGCGGAAGCGCCAGGTCGATTCGCCGCCGCTGCCAACCAGGCCGCTGTCTTCTTCGGAATTGCTGTAGACCTCCGGGCCAAGGCGCTTGAGCACGCTGGCAGCAGGGTTGCGCAGTTCCCAGCGGAAGCCGGTGGTGGGATTGCTCGGCAGGGTCAGCACCAGTTCCTGGCCTTGCGTCAGCTTCAGCGGCGAACAGTCGTCGGCGTCGTCCAGGGTGACCACCGGCTTCTGTTGCCCGGCGCAGCCGGCCAGGACCACGATGGACAATGGCAGCAGCAGACGGGAGGGGGAAAAGGACATGCAGCGCTCCTCGGCTCGAATGGAAAGGGCGCCAGCATAAACCCTGCTGGCGCCCGAGTGCCAAGGTTGGCGCGGCGGACGGCCGAACCGGTCGGCCATCCGCCGCCGGCTCAGGCCGGGAACAGCACCTTGGCCACGTCGCCGTAGCGCTTGGCGAAATGCACGGTCAGCCCTTCCCTGAGATAGTCGGGCAACTCTTCGAAGTGGCCGCGGTTGGCTTCCGGCAGGATCAGCTCGAAGATCTTCTGCCGGCGCGCGGCGATCACCTTCTCGCGGACCCCGCCGATGGGCAGGACCTGGCCGGTCAGGGTCAGTTCGCCGGTCATCGCCACGCCTTTCTTCGGCACCTGGTTGCGCGCCAGGGAGAGCAGGGCGCTGGCCATGGTGACGCCGGCGCTGGGACCGTCCTTGGGCGTGGCACCTTCCGGCACGTGCAGGTGGACGAACGCCTGGTCGAAGAAGGTCGGGTCGCCGCCATACTTCTTCAGGTGCGAGCCGATGTAGCTATAGGCGATCTCGGCGGATTCCTTCATCACGTCGCCGAGCTGGCCGGTGAGCTTGAAGCCACGGTTCAGCGTGTGGATGCGGGTCGCCTCGATCGGCAGGGTGGCGCCGCCCATGCTGGTCCAGGCCAGCCCGGTGATCACGCCGATCCCGGAAAGCACCTGCTCGCTGCGGAACACCGGCATGCCGAGGTAGTCCTCGAGGTCCCTGGGACCGATCTTCACCTTCGACTCGGGATCCTCCAGCAGCTTGACCACCGACTTGCGCACCAGCTTGCCGAGCTGTTTCTCCAACTGGCGCACCCCGGCTTCCCGCGCATAGCCCTCGATCACCGCACGCAGCGCGGCATCGCTGATGCTCAGGCGGCCCTTGGGCACACCGGCCTTTTCCAACTGCTTGGGCCACAGGTGACGCTTGGCGATGGCCAGTTTTTCCTCGGAGATGTAGCCGGACAGGCGGATCACTTCCATCCGGTCGAGGAGCGGTCCGGGGATCGAGTCGAGGGTGTTGGCGGTGCAGACGAACAGCACCTTGGACAGGTCCAGGCGCAGGTCCAGGTAGTGGTCGAGGAATTCGACGTTCTGCTCCGGGTCGAGGGTTTCCAGCAGCGCCGAGGCCGGGTCGCCCTGGTAGCTGGCGCCGAGCTTGTCGATCTCGTCGAGCATGATCACCGGGTTCATCACCTCGACTTCCTTCAACGCCTGCACCAGCTTGCCGGGCAGGGCGCCGATGTAGGTGCGGCGGTGGCCCTTGATCTCCGCCTCGTCGCGCATGCCGCCGACGCTGAAACGGTAGAACGGCCGGCCGAGGCTCTCGGCGATGGATTTGCCGATGCTGGTCTTGCCCACTCCCGGCGGGCCGACCAGGAGCACGATGGAGCCGGCGATCTCGCCCTTGAAACTACCCACGGCGAGGAACTCGAGGATGCGATCCTTGATGTCGTCGAGGCCCGCGTGATGCTTGTCGAGGACCTTGCGCGCATGCTTGAGGTCGAGCTTGTCCTTGCCGTACACGCCCCAGGGCAGGGCTGTGGCCCAGTCCAGGTAGTTGCGGGTGACGGCGTACTCGGGCGAGCCGCTCTCGAGGATCGACAGCTTGTTCAGCTCTTCGTCGATACGCTTGCGCGCCTGCTCGGGCAGCACCTTGCCTTCCAGGCGGGCGCGGAATTCGTCGGCGTCGGCGCTCTTGTCGTCCTTGGTGATGCCCAGCTCCTGCTGGATGATCTTCAACTGTTCCTTGAGGAAGAATTCGCGCTGGTGTTCGCCGATCTTGCGGTTGACCTCGGCGGACAGTTCCTTCTGCAGGCGCGCGACTTCCACCTCCTTGCGCAGCAGCGGCAAGACCTTCTCCATCCGCTTGAGGATCGGCACGGTGTCCAGCACTTCCTGCAGTTCGCCGCCGGGCGCGGTGGTCAGGGCCGCGGCGAAGTCGGTGAGTGGCGACGGGTCGTTGGGACTGAAGCGGTTCAGGTAGTTCTTCAGTTCCTCGCTGTACAGCGGATTGAGCGGCAGCAGCTCCTTGATCGCGTTGATCAGGGCCATGCCGTAGGCCTTCACTTCGTCACTGGGATCGATCGGGGTCTTCGGATAGTCCACCTCCACCATGAACGGCGGACGATGGCGCTTGATCCAGCCCCGGATACGCACCCGCGACAGGCCCTGGGCGACGAACTGCAGCTTGCCGCCCTCGCGCGAGGCATGGTGCACTCGGACCAGCGTGCCGTGCTCGGGCAGGCTGTTGACGTCGAAGTGGCGCGGGTCTTCCGGAGGATTGTCCATGAAGAACAGGGCCAGCGAATGGTGGTCGGTCTTGGCCACCAGTTCGAGGGTTTCCGCCCAGGGTTCTTCGTTGACGATCACCGGCAGCACCTGCGCCGGGAAGAACGGGCGGTTGTGGATCGGGATCACGTAGAGGGTGGTCGGCAGGGTCTGGCCGGGCAGCACCAGGCCGGTGCCGGCGGGCTGCGCGTCGCTGATGTGTTCGGGATTAACGTCCTGGTCGCTCATGAGGCACCTGACTGACTGAAACATGAGAGTCTAGATGGGGCCCCGGGGGCGGGTTTCAATCCCTGTCCGTTCAAGGATGTTGCCGAAGGTTTCCACGCAGCACGCGGTACGCAGGTACCACTTGCGGCAAGGTGCTGGGCAGCGTCGGGCAAGTCGAGTAGAGTGCGCAAAAATTGAGCAGTTGCCGTTCATGTTCGACACCCGCCTCATCCGTCTGCCCGACCAGTCGCACACCCACGCCCACGAGCATCACCAACTGGTGATGTCGCTGGCCGGGCGCGCCGAATTCGAGGTCAACGGCTGTGGCGGGGAAGTCTGCCGGATGCGCGCCTGCCTGGTGCCGGGCGAGGCGGGCCACGTGTTCGCCGGGGTGGGCGACAACCGCATGCTGATCATCGACCTGGGCGAGGACAACCCGACCCCGGAAGACCCCGACCTGCTCGCGCGCCTGTTCGAGGCGCCGCGCTACCCGACCCTGGACGCCGACTTCCAGAACCTGCTCAGCTACGCCGGCGCCGAACTGGCCCGCTACGGCAGCGACCCGCTGCTGACCCGTGCCCTCGGCGGAGTGCTGATCCGCGCCCTGCACCTGCGCCTGTTCGGCGAGCAGCAGCCCCTGGCGGCCAGCGGGCCGCTCGACCTGGAGCGCCTGGACGCGCATATCGTGCGGAACCTGGCGCGGCGCATCACGGTCGCCGAACTGGCCCAGGTCGCCTGTCTCAGCCCGAGCCATTTCCACGCGCAGTTCAAGGACAGCGTCGGCCTGACCCCGCACCAGTACCTGCTCAAGGTCCGCCTCGACTGCGCCGCGCGGTTGCTGCGGGAAAGCCGCCTGCCTCTGGTGCGGATCGCCGAGGAATGCGGCTTCTCCAGCCAGAGCGCGCTGACCACGGCGATGCGCCGCTACCTGGGGCTGACGCCGAAGTCGCTGCGCAAGGGCTGAGCGCCATCCGCCACCTTCGGCGGATAACCGCAGGCGGTTATTCGCCCTACCGGGAGTGGTGTAGGACGGATAACGGCGCGGACGTCATCCGCCGAGCGAATTCGTCCCGCACGGCCTGTCTCAGAACGCCACCTTCACCCCCGCCTCGATGCCGCGTCCCGCCGCCGGCACCCGGTCGCGCAGGATCGAACTGGCGTAGCGCACGGTCTGGTTGGTCAGGTTGGTGCCCTTGACGAAGGCCAGCCAGCGGCTCTCGCCGAGGTCGAAGTTGTAGCCGAGGCTGGCGCCGAGGGTGGTGTAGCCGTCGGTGGAGAGTTCTTCCTCCGGCACGCGGTGCTGCGAGGCGGCGTGTTCGACGTCGACCCGCGCCTGCCACTGCTGCAACTCCCAGATCAGCGCGGTGTTCAGGCGCAGCGGGGCGATGCGTGGCAGCGGTTCGCCGGTGTCCTTGTTCTTGGCGCGGGTGTAGTCCCCGGAGAGTTCCAGGTCGAAGTTGCCGTACGGGCTTTCCAGCAGGTGGATGCGGTCCTGCGCCTCGACGCCGTAAAAGTCCGCGCGAACGCCGCTGTAGAGGTATTCCGGCAGCGCCTCGTCATCGCCGGCGGCGACCACTTCGCCTTCCTCGTTGCGATGGCGACCGCTGGCGAGCAGGCTGATGTAGTTGGAGAAGCGGCTGTAGAACACCCCGACGCTGCCCTTGTGCACGCCGTTGTCGAAGCGCAGGGCGAGGTCGGTGGAGACCGCCTTTTCCTTGTCCGCGTCGGCATCGCCTACCTCGTAGGTGCCGGTGGCGGCGTGCGGACCGTTGGCGTACAGCTCGTAGAAGGTCGGTGCGCGCTCGGTGTAGCTGAGGGTGGCGGCCAGCGACCAGATCGGCGTCAGCTTGTACACCGCGCCGGTGGACAGGCTGCCGGTGGTGAAGCTCTGCGAACCGTCGTTCTCGGCGAAGCGCTCGTTGCCCTTGGCGTCGGGGTCCACGCGGGTGTGCTCCAGGCGGGCGCCGAAGCTGAGGTCGAGGCGGTCGCTGAGCTTCCATTCCTCCAGGGCGAACAGCGCGGCGCTGTCGGTTTCCGTGTGCGGCACGAAGGCTTCCTCGCCGAGGGCGGAGAAGCGGCTGTTGGCGAACTGCGCGCCGACCACCCCGTTCAGCGGGCCGAGCGGGCGGTGGCGGGCCTCGATGCGGCCTTCGTAGCCTTCGTTCTTGAAGGTGGTGCCGGTCTCGCCATCCTCGATTTCCTTGTGCTCGTACTTGGTATAGGCGGCGTCCAGCTTCAGCGAGGTGAACGGGCCTTCGAGGTCGCGGATCTCGGAGGCGAAGGTGTAGCGGTCCTGCTGCATCTTCAGGCGCACGTCGTCCTCGGCCGGCGAGCCATAGTTGCTGTCGTAGCCGCTGTAGGAGAGGCCGGCGTAACCGTGCTCCCAGTGATAGGAGCCACCGACGGCGCCGCCGTCCTGGCGGCCGTCGCTGTTCTGCACCCGATGCTTGCCGGTGTCGCCGTCGATCTGCCGCTGGCGGCTGGAATGGGCGTAGCCGGGAATCCTGACGTCGTTGAACTCGCGGCTGGCGGCGTCCACGTGCAGGGCGAAGTTGCCGTCGCCGGCCTCCAGTGCGCCGGAGCGGCTACGGGTGGTGTCGGCGCCGCCGTAGCGCAGTTCGCCGCTGCCGTGGATGCCGTCGACGGGTTCGCTGGGGATGCGGTTGTCGAAGCTGTTCACCACCCCGCCGATGGCATTGCCGCCGTAGAGCAGGGCGGCCGGGCCGCGTACCACTTCCAGGCGCTCGACGCTGTTGGGGTCTTCCGGCACCGCGTGGTCGTAGGACAGCGACGAGGCGTCGAGCGCACCGACGCCGTTGCGCAGCAGGCGGATGCGATCACCGTCCATGCCGCGGATCACCGGTCGGCTGGCGCCCGGTCCGAAGTAGGTGGAGGACACCCCGGGCAGGCCGTTGAGGGTTTCGCCGAGGCTGCCTTTCTGTCGCAGGGTCAGCTCGTCGCCTTCGAGCACGCTGCTGGGCGTGGCGGGAGATTCGTTGCCCAGCGGGTTGGCGGTGATCACCTGGGAGGGCAATTCGCTGGGGCGGCCGTCGGCGCCGAGCGTTTCCCCCGAAACAATCAGGCAGGCCAGCGCCAGTGGCGTGAGAGGCCAGAGCGGACGGGAAGGGAAAAGGCCGGAAGAGGACATTGCGGGCTCCATGGTCATGGGTCGGACTTTTTTCAGGCCAAAGCGAACCCAGGCCCTTCCCGGAGGAAGGGCGACGGGGTCGGATCGGCGTATTTATTGGGATGTTATATTATTTCTTTTTGTGTCGGTAGACCCGCGTAGCCACTCTGCATGGCGTCGTGCCGACGTGCAGCGGCAATGTCCGCATGCCTGCCGGCGAAGAGGAACGGGAAAGTTCCGCAGCCAGGAGTTTTCCGCAAAAACTCCAGAGTCTTTCGCAAGAATCGCCCCTCTCGCAGCCACTACATTCCGCTATCCGCTGGTGCCTCGCGCCGGCGGAATGGGCCTGACCCATACTGATCCGTATTCCCGCGCCACAGGACGTGCCGCGCCGCCGGCACAACCCGCCGGCGGCGGTGCCCCGGGCAATGGACGCCTGGCCGGACTTCTTTCAATAACAATGGCTCCACAAGAGGAGGGCGTGATGTTCAAAGCCAGTCACGTCTTGCAGGGCGAGGACCAGACCCGGTCCGCAGCCGAATTCTTCCCTGTCATCAGCGCCAACTACGCGGTCGACGAGGAAGCCTACCTGGGCGAACTGCTGCAGCTCGCCGACCCCGGTCCCGACGGCATCGAGGCTATCCGCCGCAACGCCCGCGCACTGATCGAAACCGTGCGCAGCCGGGACAACGCCGTCGATACCCTCGACGCACTCCTGCGCCAATACAGCCTGGACACCCAGGAAGGCCTGATGCTGATGTGTCTGGCCGAGGCGCTGTTGCGTGTGCCTGACGCGGCGACCGCCGACGCGCTGATCCGCGACAAGCTGTCCGCCGCCGACTGGCAGCGCCATCTCGGCCAGAGCGACAACGTTCTGGTCAATTTCGCCGCCTGGGGCCTGGTGATGACCGGCAAGGTGGTGAACATCGACGAACGCACCGACGGCCGCGCCCCGAGCGTCATCAGCCGGCTGGTGCAGCGCTCCGGCGAACCGGTGATCCGCGCCGCGATGAACCAGGCGATGAAGCTGATGGGCAAGCAGTTCGTGCTTGGCCGGACCATCTCCGAAGCGCTGAAGAACGGTCGTCCATGCCGCGAGCAGGGCTACACCTATTCCTTCGACATGCTCGGCGAGGCCGCGCTGACCGCCGCCGACGCCGAGAAATACATGGCCGACTACCGCCAGGCCATCGACACCGTCGGCGCCGAGCCGCAGGTCGGTCCGGGGCCGCGGCCGTCGATCTCGATCAAGCTCTCGGCGCTGCATCCGCGCTACGAAGTGGCGCAGCGCGAGCGGGTGCTCAGCGAGCTGTTCGCCAACGTCCTGGAACTGGCGGTGCGCGCGCGCAAGCTGAACGTCGGCATCACCATCGACGCCGAGGAAGCCGATCGCCTGGAGCTGTCCCTCGAACTCTACGAGAAGCTGATGCGCGACCCGGCCATCGCCGGCTGGGGCGAGTTCGGCCTGGTCATCCAGGCCTACTCCAAGCGCTGCCTGCCGGTGCTGGTATGGCTGACCCTGCTTGGCCGCGAGCTTGGCGCACGCATCCCGCTGCGCCTGGTGAAGGGTGCCTACTGGGACAGCGAGATCAAGCAGTGCCAGGTGCAGGGCGCCGACGGCTACCCCGTCTACACCCGCAAGGAAGGCACCGACACTTCCTACCTGGCCTGCGCCCGCTACCTGCTCAGCGAGCATACCCGCGGGGTGATCTACCCGCAGTTCGCCAGCCACAACGCCCACACCGTGACCGCCATCCTCGCCCTGGCCGACGAAGCCAGGGCCGCCGGCGGCGAGGAGCGCGACTTCGAGTTCCAGCGCCTGCACGGCATGGGCGACGCGCTGTACGACACGGTGATCGAGAAGTACCGCCGCAACGTGCGCATCTACGCCCCGGTCGGCGCGCACAAGGACCTGCTGCCGTACCTGGTCCGCCGCCTGCTGGAGAACGGCGCCAACTCTTCCTTCGTGCACAAGCTGGTGGACCCGCGCGTGCCGGTGGAGACGCTGATCCAGCACCCGGTTACCCAACTGCGCCAGTTCAAGACGCTGGCCAACGACCGTATCCCTCTGCCCCAGGCGATCTTCGGCGCCGGGCGGAAAAACTCCCAGGGCATCAACATGAACATCCAGAACCAGTGGAACGAGCTGGAGCTCGCCTACAAGCCGCACGTGACCCGCCAGTGGCAAGCCGCGCCGATCGTCAACGGCGAGAAGCTCTCCGGCCCGGCCCACGAAGTGCGTTGCCCGTACGACCTGGAGAGGCTGGTCGGCAGCGTCCAGTACGCGTCCGCCGAGCAGGCCGGCAAGGCCCTCGACGTGTTGCAGGCGGCCTGGCCGCGCTGGAGCGCCACCCCGGTGGACGAGCGTGCCGGCATCCTCGAGCGTCTCGCCGACCTGCTGGAAGCCCAGCGCGGCGAGCTGATGGCGCTGTGCACCCTGGAAGCCGGCAAGTCGTTGCAGGACGGTATCGACGAGATCCGCGAGGCGGTCGACTTCTGCCGCTACTACGCCCAGCAGGCCCGCCAGCGCCTGGTCCGCGAGGAACTGCGCGGCCCGACCGGCGAGCGCAACGAGCTGTTCTACGAAGGCCGCGGCATCTTCGCCTGCGTCAGCCCGTGGAACTTCCCGCTGGCGATCTTCCTCGGCCAGATCAGCGCCGCGCTGGTGGCCGGCAACACTGTGCTGGCCAAGCCGGCCGAGCAGACCAGCCTGATCGCCGCGCGCACCGTCGAACTGATGTTCGAAGCCGGCCTGCCGAAGGACGTTATCGCCCTGCTGCCGGGCGACGGCGCCACCCTCGGCGGCGTGTTCTGCCGTGACGCGCGGGTCGCCGGGGTGGCCTTCACCGGCTCCACCGACACCGCCCGCATCATCAACCGCCAACTGGCCGAGAAGCCCGGCGCCATCGCCACCCTGATCGCCGAGACCGGCGGGCAGAACGCGATGATCGTCGATTCCACCGCTTTGCCGGAACAGGTGATCAAGGATGCGGTACAATCCGCGTTCACCAGCGCCGGCCAGCGCTGCTCCGCGCTGCGCGTGATGTACGTGCAGCAGGACATCGCCGAGCGGGTGATCGAGTTGCTCAAGGGCGCCATGGCCGAGCTGAAGGTCGGCCCGACCGACGTGCGCGTCAGCGACGTCGGCCCGGTGATCGACGCCGAGGCCAAGGCCGGCCTGGAGCAGCACATCGCCGCGCTGAAGGCCGCCGGCAAGCTGATCGCCGAGACCAAGGTGCCGGGCAACCTGAACGGTCACTTCGTCGCTCCCGTCGCGTTCGAGATCAGCGGCATCGACGAGCTGAAGAAAGAGAACTTCGGCCCGGTGCTGCACGTGGTGCGTTATGCCGCGCAGGACCTGGAAAAGGTCGTGCAGGCGATAAACGCCACCGGTTTCGGCCTGACCATGGGGGTCCATAGCCGCAACGAGGAAACCGCCCGTCGCATCGAAGAGCTGGCGCGGGTCGGCAACCTCTACATCAACCGCAACCAGATCGGCGCGGTGGTGGGCGTGCAACCGTTCGGCGGCCACGGGCTGTCCGGCACCGGTCCCAAGGCCGGCGGGCCGAACTACCTGCTGCGTTTCGTCAGCGAGCGCACCACGTCGGTGAACACCACCGCGGTGGGCGGCAACGCGTCGCTGCTGTCGCTGGCCGACGCCGAGTGATACTCCGTTCCCGGGCGCCTTGGCGCCCGGGTCGGTTTCCGGGGTTCGCCGCAGCGAACGCCAAGGGAAATGACCGCCGTTCCGGTGCGTGCCCGGAACGGACCATAAAGGACGATTTTCCCTGCCCGACAGGGGAGGGATCGTGAGGCGTGGGCCTGTTCGGACTCGTTTGAGGCCACCCACGTTTCCGGCTTGCTCCGGCAAGCGCTTACGGAGTGACGCCACAAGCGCCATTCTGCCAACCAAGGGCCCGCTACCCGTTGCTTGCACACGCAAGGGCCCGGATAAAAACAAGCAATAGGGGAGTCCCTATGAGTGTCAATACGCCCACGCTGATCACCTTCGTGATCTACATCGCGGCCATGGTCCTGATCGGCCTGGCGGCATATCGCTCCACCAACAACTTCTCCGACTACATCCTCGGTGGCCGCAGCCTCGGCAGCTTCGTCACGGCGCTGTCCGCCGGCGCCTCCGACATGAGCGGCTGGCTGCTGATGGGCCTGCCCGGCGCGGTGTACCTGTCCGGCCTGTCCGAAAGCTGGATCGCCATCGGCCTGATCGTCGGCGCCTACCTCAACTGGCTGTTCGTCGCCGGCCGCCTGCGGGTGCAGACCGAGCACAACGGCAACGCGCTGACCCTGCCCGACTACTTCACCAACCGCTTCGAGGACAACAGCCGCCTGCTGCGGATCTTCTCGGCCCTGGTGATCCTGGTGTTCTTCACCATCTACTGCGCTTCCGGCATCGTCGCCGGTGCGCGCCTGTTCGAGAGCACCTTCGGCCTCTCCTACGAGACCGCGCTGTGGGCCGGCGCCGCGGCGACCATCGCCTACACCTTCATCGGTGGCTTCCTCGCGGTGAGCTGGACCGACACCGTGCAGGCCTCGCTGATGATCTTCGCGCTGATCCTCACCCCGGTGATCGTGATGCTCGCCACCGGCGGCGTCGAGCCGACCTTCACCGCCATCGAGCTGAAGGACGCGACCAGCTTCGACATGCTCAAGGGCGCCTCCTTCATCGGCGTGATCTCGCTGATGGCCTGGGGCCTGGGCTACTTCGGCCAGCCGCACATCCTGGCGCGCTTCATGGCCGCCGACTCGGTGAAATCGATCCCGGCCGCGCGCCGCATCTCCATGACCTGGATGATCCTCTGCCTCGGTGGCGCCGTGGCCGTGGGCTTCTTCGGCATCGCCTACTTCCAGGCGCATCCGGAGCAGGCCGGCGCGGTCAGCGAGAACCCCGAGCGGGTATTCATCGAGCTGGCCAAGATCCTGTTCAACCCGTGGATCGCCGGCGTGTTGCTGTCCGCCATCCTCGCCGCGGTCATGAGCACCCTGAGCTGCCAGCTGCTGGTCTGCTCCTCGGCGCTCACCGAGGACTTCTACAAGGCCTTCCTGCGCAAGGGCGCCAGCCAGCTGGAACTGGTCTGGGTCGGTCGCGCCATGGTGCTGCTGGTGGCGGTGATCGCCATCTGGCTGGCCTCCAACCCGGAAAACCGCGTGCTCGGCCTGGTGTCCTATGCCTGGGCCGGCTTCGGCGCCGCCTTCGGCCCGCTGGTGCTGTTCTCCCTGCTGTGGAAGCGGATGACCCGCAACGGCGCGCTGGCCGGCATGATCGTCGGCGCGGCGACGGTGATCCTGTGGAAGAACCTGTTGGGTTGGACCGGCCTGTACGAGATCATCCCCGGCTTCCTCTTCGCCAGCGTCGCCATCGTCGTCTTCAGCCTGCTCGGCAAGGCGCCTTCGACGAGCATGCTCAAGCGCTTCGACGATGCGGAGCAGGAGTACCGCGAGGCGCACCAGGGCTCCGCCGCTCCGGTAACCCAGCGCTGATCGAGCCTGCGGGCGGGTAAAGCGCCCGCGCATGGAGACGGCCCGCCCCGCAAGGTGCGGGCCGTCGTTTTGTCCGGCGGCTGCTGCGCCTGGCCGCGCAGGACGGATAACGGCAGCCGCGTTGTCCCTGTCCCGCCGCGCCGCTCAGGCGTCCCGCTCCAGCCGGCAAGCGTGCCCCGACTGTCGTGCCTCCAGCCTCAGCCATTCGAAGAATGCCTTCACCGGCGGATGACGTTCCCGTCCGGGCACGCATAGCGCGCTGTAGCCGGCGCCGTCGACACTGATATCCGCTCTGTAGGGTCGCAGCAGGCCGCTGGCGACGCTTTCCGAAACCAGGATCGAACTGGCCAGCACCAGTCCCTGGCCGGCGATGGCCGCCTGCAGGGCGTAGTGCTCCTCGTCGTACTGGCGGATCACCGGCTGGCCCTCCATCCAGTCTTCGCCGGCCTGCGCGCACCAGGCCTCCCAGCCGTGGGCGTAGAGCCTGGAGTTGTGCCAGCGCACGCTGATCAGGGTCGGCTGCCGTTCTGCGGCCAGGGCGACCTGGGCCGGCGAGCCGTAGACCGCGAAGCATTCGTCGAACAGGCAGAGACCGTAGAAGTTCGGATGGTCGTCGAGGCTGTAGCGGATCACCAGGTCGATGCTGGCGTCCTGGTGCAGGTCGAGGACTTCGCAGTTGGTGTCCAGGCGCAGGTTGATCTGCGGGTGCGCGGCGTAGAAGCGGCCGAGACGCGGCACCAGCCAGAGGGCGGCGAAGGCCGGGGTGGTGGAGACCGTCAGGTTGCCTACGCTGCGCTGCGGACGCAGCGTGTCGACGCTCTGCGAAATTTCCAGCAGGGCCCCGTGCAGGCTGCGGAACAGCCGTTCGCCGCAGTCGGTCAGGCGCACTTTCCGTGGCAGGCGCTGGAACAGCGGAACGCCGAGCCAGGCTTCCAGCGAACGGATCTGGTGGGAAACCGCGGTTGGCGTTACCGCAAGCTCCTCGGCGGCGGCCTTGAAGCTCGACTGGCGGGCCGCCGATTCGAAGGTGCGCAACGCGGTCAGCGGCAGGGAAGCGAACATTGGAATCTCCATGGGTGAACTGAATTCACCCTGAACAACTATTGCTCATTTGTCGGGAACCCCCGCTGCCAATAATTTCTGGCTCCAGGAGAAGGGCCTTGAGGCCATTCGAGTCTAGCCGAATCCAAGGAGATACAGATGAGTAGAATTCTTGCAGTGCATGCCAGTCCGCGAGGCGAGCGCTCGCAGTCCCGGCGTCTCGCCGAGGTTTTCCTGGCGGCCTATCGCGAAGCCCATCCGCAGGCCCGCGTGGCTCGCCGCGAAGTCGGCCGGGTACCGCTTCCGGCGGTCACCGAGGCCTTCGTCGCCGCCGCCTTCCATCCCCAGCCGGAACAGCGTTCGCTGGCGATGCAGGCCGACCTGGCGCTGAGCGACCAACTGGTCGGCGAACTGCTCGACAGCGACCTGCTGGTGATCTCCACGCCGATGTACAACTTCAGCGTGCCCAGCGGCCTGAAGGCCTGGATCGACCAGATCGTGCGCCTCGGGGTGACCTTCGATTTCGTCCTCGACAATGGCGTCGCCCAGTACCGGCCGCTGCTGCGTGGCAAGCGTGCGCTGATCGTCACCAGTCGCGGTGGCCATGGCTTCGGCCCGGGCGGCGAGAACCAGGCGATGAACCACGCCGATCCCTGGTTGCGCACCGCGCTGGGTTTCATCGGCATCGACGAGGTCACGGTGGTCGCGGCGGAAGGTGAGGAATCCGGCGGCAGGTCCTTCGAGGACTCCTGCGCCGAGGCGGAACAGCGCCTGCTGGCGCTGGCGCGGTCGGCCTGAGGAGCCGCCATGGCCTGGTTCCATCTGCTGGTGGCGGCGGCCTTCGAGGTCGCCTTCGCCATGGGCATGAAGTTCTCCAACGGCTTCGGCAGACTCTGGCCGTCGCTGCTGACGGTGGTCGCGGCGATCGGCGGGATCTATTTCCTGACCCTGGCGCTGCGCGAGTTGCCGGTCAGCGTCGCCTATCCGATCTGGACCGCGATCGGCTCGCTGGGCACGGTGTTCCTCGGCGTCCTGCTGCTTGGCGAGAGCCTGACGGCGGTGAAGCTGGTTTCTGTCGGGTTGATCGTCGCCGGGGTAGCCGGGCTCAAGTAAGCGATGCGGCATTTGGCCTACAATCGGCCGCGTTTCCGTTCCTTCGAGAGCAGCCATGCTGACCACCCTGGCGGTGTCCAACTACCGCATCCTGCGCGACCTGGTGATGCCGCTGCGGCGCCTGAACCTGATCACCGGCGCCAACGGCGCCGGCAAGTCCAACGTCTACCGGGCCTTGCGCCTGCTGGCGGACAGCGCGCGCGGCGAAGTGATCCCGTCGCTGGCGCGCGAGGGCGGCCTGCCATCGACCCTGTGGGCAGGACCGGAGGACATCAGCCGGGCCACGCGCAGTGGCGCCCAGCCGATCGAAGGCAGCGTGCGCCGGCAGTCGGTGAACCTGCGCCTGGGCTTCGCCGGGGAGGATTTCGGTTATTGCATCGACCTCGGCCTGCCGGAGCCAAGCCAGAGCAAGTTCGGTCTCGACCCGGTGATCAAGCGCGAATGCATCTGGGCCGGCCCGTTCCTGCGCCCGGCCAATGTCCTCGTCGACCGTCGCGGGCCGTTGTTGCGCGCACGCGGCGGCGGCGGTCGCTGGGAAGTGGCGGCGCAGCACCTCGCCACCTTCGACAGCATGCTGGGCGCGGCGGTGGACCCGCGACAGGTGCCGGAACTGCTCGGCCTGCGCGAGCGGATCCGCTCCTGGCGCTTCTACGACCATTTCCGCAGCGACGCCGAGGCACCGGCGCGGCGGCCGCAGATCGGCACCCATACGCCGGTGCTGGGCGCCGACGGCGCCGACCTGGCCGCGGCCCTGCAGACCATCCGCGAGATCGGTGATGCGGCGGCGCTGGACGAGGCGGTGGACGATGCCTTTCCCGGCAGCCGCCTGCACATCGACAACCCGGGAGGGCGCTTCGAAGTGCTGATCGAGCAGCCCGGCCTGCTGCGGCCGCTGCGCACCGCGGAGCTGTCGGACGGCACCCTGCGCTACCTGCTGTGGATCGCCGCCCTGTTGTCGCCACGGCCGCCGGCGCTGCTGGTGCTCAACGAACCGGAAACCAGCCTGCATCCCGACCTGCTGCCGGCCCTCGGGCGCCTGGTCGGCCAGGCCGCGCAGCACTCCCAGGTGCTGGTGGTGTCGCACGCCGCGCGGCTTGTCGCGACGCTCGAAGAGCACCCGGAATGCCATTCGCTGGGGCTGGAGAAGGACTTCGGCGAGACCCGCATCCAGGGGCTGCGCGAGCTGGACCGGCCGGCCTGGTACTGGCCGGTGCGCTGAACCGCTACAGGCGGCCGATCTGTTGCGGCGACAACGGTACCTGGCAGCGGGTGGCGGTGCGTGGGTCGAGGTAGTCCCTGAGGAGCGGTGCCATGCCCTTGAGTACCTGCACCGGCAGGGCTGAGGTGAACTTGAACTGGCTCGACTCGCTGCCGTCGACGTAGGCGGTGAGGGTACCGAAGTGCCGCGGGCCGATGTAGAAGACGAAAGTGGCGGTGCGGTTCAGTGCCTTCGAACTGCGCACGTGGCCGCCGGCGCTGAAGGTCTGCAGGCGGTTGTCGCCGGTGCCGGTCTTGCCGCCCATCACCAGTGGCGCGCCGTCCGGACGGCTGAAGGTGCCTTGCAGGCGCCGCGCGGTGCCGGCGTCGACCACCTGGGACAGCGCGTTGCGCAGGGTGGTGGCGACCTCCGAGGTCATCACCCGCTGGCCGAGGGTGGCTTCCGGGGCGAAGCGCGTCTCGTAGGGCGTACCCAGGGCGAAGTCGAGGTGCTCCAGGCGCAGGGTCGGCATGCGCACGCCATCGTTGACGATGATCCCCATCAGTTCGGCCAGCGCCGCCGGGCGGTCGCCGGAGCTGCCCAGGGCGGTGGCGTAGGAGGGCACCAGGTGATCGAAGGGATAGCCGAGTTTCTTCCATTGCTGGTGCAGGTCGAGGAAGGCCTCCACCTCCAGCAGGATGCGGATGCGCTTGTCGCGGGCGTTCTTGTGCCGCGACTTGAACAGCCAGCCGTAGACCTCCTTGCGCTCGGCGCCGCTGGCCGCCACCGCCTCGCCGAAGGTCGCCTGCGGCTGCTTCTGCAGATAGCCGAGCAGCCATAGCTCCAGCGGGTGCACGCGGGCGACGTAGCCCTGGTCGTTGAGGTTGAACTTGCCCGGGCCGTAGCGCTCGTACAGCTCGGCGGCGCGCTTGTCGGTCAGGCTGCCGCGGGGCAGGCGTTCGCGGAGGAAGGCGCTGAAGCTCGCCAGGTCGGCCTGTGGCTGCAGGTAGCGATGGATCGCAGCCAGCCGCACCGGCCAGGGACGCAGGCCGTCGAGGAAGGTCTCCAGGCGCTGGTTGGCGTCCTTGTCGCGGTACTTGACCCAGAAGCGGCGCAGGTAGACCTGGCTTTCCTTGTCGACGAAACGGTCGAGGTAGTCGGCGCGGCGCGGGTCCTTGTCGTCGGCCAGCAATTGCACCTTGCTCCCGGCGTTCTGGTAGATGTCGTGGCGGATCAGGTCGCGCAGCAGGCGCACGAAGGGCAGGTTGATCGATTCGCGCAGGGCTTCCAGCAGCATCGGCCGGCGGCCGTTGTCTTCCTTGCGGAAGTTGTTGAAGGTGTGCAGCCCGCCGCCGGTGAAGAAGCTCTCGTAGGGGCTGGCCGAATAGCGCCGTTCCATGGCCGCCTGGAGCATCGCGGAAAGATCGCGGTCGCGGCTGGCGACCAGGTAGTCGATGCCCCAGCGGAGGATGAAATCGAGCGGCTCCACTTCCACCTTGCGCAGCTCGGCGACGCTCATGCCGCCATAGTCGCGGTGGATCTGCGCGACGGTCTCCAGGTAGCTGGCCAGCACCCGTAGCTTGGCGGTGGAGCCCAACTCCAGCTTGCTGCCTTCGTTGATGTCGAAGGGCTGGTCGGTGTTGTCGGTCTGCACCCGCACCTGGTTGCCGCTCGGCGTACGTTCGAACAGGGTGAAGCTGTAGCGTACCGAGCGGGTCGAGGTCGGGGTCAGCAGGCGTTCGCCGATCAGCCCGAGCTGGGCGGCGTAGTCCGGGTCGGCGAGTTTCTGCAAGTAGGCGGTGACGCTTTCCTGCAACTCGTGCTGGAGGGTGGTATTGGCCCGCAGGTCGAGACGGTCGAGGTCGTACAGTGGCACGCCGAGCATCCCGGCCAGGCGGGTGCGAGCCAGGGTCACGCCCTTGTTGGTCGGCAGCGGTTGCACCGTCGGCTGGCTGCGTGGGTCGCGGAACGCCAGCTTCTGCGCCAGCGCCGCATCGCGTAACGGCGCCTCGATGACGCCGGCCTGGGTCAGGACCCGCAGGTGGCTGTCGGTCATCCGGTCCAGCTCGTCGCGGCCGCGCGGCGCCAGATAGAAGGAAGGCCGGCGGTGGGCGATCATCAGCGCCAGCACCTGGCGCAGGGCCAGGCCCTGGGCGGCGAGTCCGGCCTTGCCGTCGAGTGCCTCGCCGACCTGCCGGTAGTCGGCGCCGTACCAGACCCACAGGCCATCGGCCAGGCCGGTGACCTCGCCGTAGCCCGGCGCCGCCGACAGTGGCACCGAGTTGAGGTAGGTGAGCACGATGTCCTGGCGCGCAGCGAAGTTGGCCGGGCCTTCGCGATAGCTGCGTACGCTGGCCGAGAGCATCTGCCGCAGCTTGTCGCCGATGCTGCCGGTGCGCCCTTCGGCAGAGTGGCGGTATTTCTCGATCTGGGTCGCCAGGGTGCTGCCGCCGGAGGAGTGCGCGCTGAAGCCGAGCATCTTGCCGACCTGCGACAGCGCCGCCTGGGTGAAGCGACCCCAGTCCACCGCCGGGTTGAGGTAGGGGCGTTCGTGATCGAGCAGGTCGCGGTTCTCGATGAACAGCAGGCTCTGCACCACCAGCGGCGGCAGGCTGGCGAAGTTCGCGTAGCGCCGTTGCGGATAGCGGAAGTCGTAGATCGGCACGCCGCGGCAATCGGCGATGTCCAGCCCGGCCTGGGCCTTTTCCGCGTAGGGCGGGAACAGCCGGTGTTCGGCGTAGCGCATCAGTGCCGGGGAGAAGTGCGCCTGGCGGGTGATGGCGTAGTCGCGGTCGTACAGGCGCTGCATGAACGAAGGCAGCAACTGGTAGCCGAGGCGGCGGTCGAAGGGGCCGTCCGCCGGGAACAGGATGGCCTCGCTGGGACCCTGGCGCACCTCGTAGTCCAGGGTCGCGGCATAGCGTGCCAGCTCGCGTGCCTGCAGCCGCGAGGTGTGCGCTTCGTGAAGTACCACGATGCCCACCGCGGCGAGGATCGGCAAGGCGAAGCCGATCAGCATCAGGCGTTGGCGGAGACGGCTTTTTCGAGGAGAAGCGGAGGCAGGGAGACTGCAGGGTTGCAGCTCGGAAGGGTCGTTCGTGGATCGTTCTGATGCACCCATGCTCGCACCGCCTGTAGCTGCGCAATTCATCCGCACCTGGGGGGAAGTCTAGTTGTCCCGCTGCAACCCTGCTGTCATTCGTGCAAGGAAAATCTCCCCGGTGGCAATCGGACGACCGAGGATTGGAGCGGCGTGGCGCAGGGGTTAGAGTGTCTGTCTAAGTTCCTTGTGTTTCGGGTCCGGAATGTCGATGCGCACACTTTTTCCCCTTCTCGTCGGTGTCGTCCTGGCGGGTTTCTCCGGCCTCGCGGCGCAGGCCGCGCCGGCGCCCTTCTACAAATGGCAGAGCAAGCTCGACGGCCAGGTCGCCTGCATGCAGACCTCGCCGGGAGACGGCTGGGTCAGGCTCGACGGCCCCTACCGCGATCTCCGCTGCCGCGAACCCCTGCGCTGACCCCATGCAGCGCAGCTGGCGCCTGCAAGGCCAGCGCGAAACCGTCCACTCCCGGCTCGGCCGGCCGCTGTCCCTGCTGCTGCGCGCGCGGCCCAGGGAGTGAATCCATTCAGCGTTGGCGGTCCTTACGCCTTTGGTCCAGTTGCCCCATCGCGGGGCATGACGGCCTTGAAATCTTGTGTAAAACTCCGGCCCGACCTCAGTTGTAGTCGACTCCCGCAATGCCCACGTTCGCTCCACGAGAGCGGACAGCCTCTTCCGGTGTGCAGTCCTGGAACCTATGACGCCCCGTCGTCGCCCGCTGTGCGGTATCGCGCAGGGGCCGCGCCGTTGGCGAAATCCGCTTCCCTACCCCGACCGCACGAGCGAGTCCGCAACTGATCTATCTCAATAACAAAATGAGGTTGTTCCCATGTCGTCTGTCGGCGAACAGAAGGTTCAAGACGGCTCCCTGAAGCGCGAGCTCGGTGAGCGACACATCCGCCTGATGGCGCTCGGCGCCTGTATCGGCGTCGGCCTGTTCCTGGGCTCGGCGAAGGCCATCCAGATGGCCGGCCCGGCCATCATGATCTCCTACATCCTCGGCGGCCTGGCGATCCTGGTGATCATGCGCGCCCTCGGCGAGATGGCGGTACACAATCCGGTGGCCGGTTCCTTCAGCCAGTACGCCAAGGACTACCTGGGCCCGCTGGCGGGCTTCATCACCGGCTGGAACTACTGGTTCCTCTGGCTGGTGACCTGTGTCGCCGAAATCACCGCCGTCGCCGTCTACATGGGTATCTGGTTCCCCGACGTGCCGCGCTGGATCTGGGCCCTGGCGGCCCTGGCGAGCATGGGCACGATCAACCTCATCGCGGTGCGTGCCTTCGGCGAGTTCGAGTTCTGGTTCGCCCTGATCAAGATCGTCACCATCCTGGCGATGGTGGTGGTCGGCATCGGCATGATCGCCTTCGGCTTCGGCAACGACGGCATCGCCACCGGCATCTCCAACCTCTGGGCCCACGGCGGCTTCATGCCCAATGGCATCCAGGGCGTGCTGATGTCGCTGCAGATGGTGATGTTCGCCTACCTCGGGGTGGAAATGATCGGCCTCACCGCCGGCGAAGCGCGTAACCCGACGAAGACCATTCCCAGCGCGATCAACTCGGTGTTCTGGCGCATCCTGCTGTTCTATGTCGGCTCGCTGTTCGTGATCATGTCGCTCTATCCGTGGAACGAGATCGGCACCCAGGGCAGCCCCTTCGTGATGACCTTCGAGCGCATGGGCATCAAGACCGCCGCCGGGATCATCAACTTCGTGGTGATCACCGCCGCACTGTCGTCCTGCAATGGCGGCATCTTCAGTACCGGGCGCATGCTCTACAGCCTGGCCCAGCATCGCCAGGCCCCGGCCTTCTTCGGCAAGGCCTCGCGCAGCGGCGTACCGCGCCGGGCGCTGATCCTGTCGATCCTGGCGCTGCTGCTGGGCGTGTTGCTGAACTACCTGGTGCCGGAGAAGGTATTCGTCTGGGTGACTTCCATCGCCACCTTCGGCGCGATCTGGACCTGGGCGATGATCCTGCTGGCCCAGTTGCGCTTCCGCAAGACGCTCAGCCCGGCCGAGTGCGACAAGCTGCAATACCGCATGTGGCTGTACCCGGTCAGTTCCTACCTGGCGCTGGCGTTCCTGGTGATGGTGGTGGTGCTGATGGCCTTCTTCGAGGACACCCGCATCGCCCTCTACATCGGCCCGCCGTTCATCCTGCTGCTGACCGTCCTGTACTACGCCTTCAACCTGGCGCCGAAGGATCCTGCCGGCACCGGCTCGGTAAGCCGCGCGGCGTCCTGAGCGGTGTAGCGCCGGAAAAGAAAAGGGGCCTCGGACGAGGCCCTTTTTTCGTTGCGCCGATATCCGGTCCGGTGCATCCGGCGGATAACGCCGTTGGCGTTATTCGCCCTACCCAGGCTGGGGCATCAGCCCGCCAGCATGCTCAGCATCACCGCCGCCAGCAGGCCGACGTACACCCGTGCATGCAGCGCATCGGGAATCCGCCCGATCAGCGGGGTCGCCAGGCGGATGCCGAGCCAGCCGCCGCCGGCCAGGGTGGCGAAGGCCAGCAGGTCGATGTAGCCGACGAAGCCTCGGCCCAGGCCTTGCTCCTGGTAGCCGGCCAGGACCAGGTAGGTAAGGGTGCCGCCAAGAGCCACCGGCAGGCTCAGCGGGTTGGCCATGGAGGTCGCCTGGGTCATGCTCAGCCCGCAGCGACGCAGCAGCGGTACGGTCATCACGCTGCCTCCGACGCCGAGGAAGGTGGCGATCGCACCGATCAGCGTTCCGCCCAGGCGCGTCTCGCCGACACCCAGCGGCCGCGCCTGGCGCTCCTCGGCACGGCTGAGGAAGCCGCGGCGCAACAGGCAGTCGAGGATGGTGATGGCGAGGTAGGCGACGAAGGCCAGGCGGATGAAGTCGCCGCTGGCCAGGCCGACCAGCGCCGCGCCGAGCACCGCGCCGACACCGATGTACGCGCCCAGCGGCCAGACATAGGCGCGCAGCAGGCTGCCGGCGCGCCGGTGGCGATAGGTGGCGAGGGCGGCGTTGACGATCATCACGCAGGTCGAGGTGGCCACCGCGACCTGCATGGCCGCCTGGGCCAGCGGGTCGTCGGCGGCGCGACCGAGTTGCAGCAGGTGATAGAGCAGCGGCACCACCACGAAGCCGCCGCCAAAGCCGAACAACACGGCGCTGACCCCGGTGAGGCAGCCGCAGAGAAAGAGCAGGAGATAGAACATGGCGGGTTTCCGGAACGAGAGCGGAAGGCCAGCTTAGGTGTCCCGGGATTGGCCCGCTTCGCGAGGTTGGCCAATACTATTCGTGTTTCGGCCAGGTGCTTCGACCATGCGCAACGCTTCCATCGAGCAGTACGACGCCACGCCCCGGGCCGTGGTGGCCATGGGTACCGACTATCCCGACGGCTACCTGCTGCCGCGCCATCGGCACCGTCGCGCGCAATTGCTGTACGGTGCCAGCGGAGTGATGCAGGTGCGTACCGGCGACGCCGGCTGGGTGGTGCCGCCACAGCGCGCGGTGTGGATTCCGCCGGGCGTCGAGCACGAGGTGCGAATGCTCGGGGTGAGCACCCGCAGCCTGTACATCGAGCCCGGCAGCGCCACGGCGATGCCGGCGCACTGCCAGGTGCTGGCGGTGTCGCCGTTGCTGCGGCAACTGTTGCTGGCGGCGGTGGACATGCCCCTGGAATACGACACCGAAGGTCGTGACGGCGCGCTGGCGACGCTGTTGCTCCATGAGCTGGCGGCGGCCGAGACGCTGCCGCTGCACGTGCCCTTGCCGCCCGAGCCGCGCTGGCTGGCGCTTTGCGAGGCGTTCCTCGTCGAGCCCGACATCCGCGCCAGCGCCGAGCGCTGGGCCGGGCTGCTGCATACCAGCCTGCGCAGTTTCAACCGCACCTTCCGTCGCTACACCGGCCTCAGCTTCGGGGCCTGGAAGCAACGCGCCTGCGTGGTGCAGGCACTGGCGCGGCTGGCCGGCGGCGAAACGGTCACCGCCATCGCCCTGGACTGCGGCTACCAGAGCCCGGCAGCCTTCTCGACCATGTTCCGCCGGGTCCTCGGCCAGCCGCCCAGCGCCTTCCAGGCGGGCGCGCTCAGATCGCCAGGAGGTCCATGAAGCGGTTCACCGGCGTGGCTTCCAGTGACGCCTGGTGGCTGCACAGGTCGAAGATCCTCTGGCAGCGCTGCGGCGGGAAGCGCGTGGCCAGGTTGGCCTTGAACTTCTCCTGCAGCAGCGGAATGCCCTCGGCGCGCCGGCGGCGATGGCCGAGCGGGTACTCCACGGCGACCTGGCCGGTGCTGCTGCCGTCGTCGAAGAACACTTCCACGGCGTTGGCGATGGAGCGCTGGTCCGCCTCCAGGTATTCACGGCTGTAGCGCGGCTCCTCGACGATCTCCATTTTCTCGCGCAAGCGGTCGATCAGCGGGTGGGCGGCGTGGAAGGCGTCCTCGTAGTGCTCGGCCACCAGGTCGCCGAAGATCAGCGGCACGGCGGTCATGTACTGCAGGCAATGGTCGCGGTCTGCGGGGTTGGCCAGCGGGCCGACCTTGGAAATGATGCGGATCGCCGACTCGTGGGTGGTGATGACGATGCGGCTGATCCGTTGCAGGCGGTCCTTCACCAGCGGATGCAGGCGCACGGCGGCCTCGGCGGCGGTCTGCGCGTGGAATTCGGCGGGGAAGCTGATCTTGAACAGCACGTTTTCCATCACGTAGCTGCCGTAGCCCTGGGGGAAGCTGAAGCGCCGCTTGTCCTCGGGCTTGGTCGCCAGGTCCTTGCTGGTGTGGCTGAACAGGACATCGTAGAAACCCCACTGCGGCGCGCTGAGCACGCCGGGGATGCCCATCTCGCCGCGCAAGGCGATGTCCGCCAGGCGCACGCCGCGGCTCGTCGCGTCGCCAGCGGCCCAGGACTTGCGCGAGCCGGCGTTCGGTGCGTGACGGTAGGTGCGCAGGGCCTGGCCGTCGACGAAGGCGTGGGAGAGGGCGGCCAGCAGTTGCTCGCGGTCGGCCCCCATCAGCTTGGCGCAGACGGCGGTGGACGCGACCTTGACCAGCAGCACATGGTCGAGGCCGACGCGATTGAACGAGTTCTCCAGGGCGATCACGCCCTGGATCTCGTGGGCCATGATCATCGCTTCCAGTACCTGGCGCATGCTCAGCGGCGCTTCGCCGTTGGCCAGGCGTTTCTGCGAGAGGTGGTCGGCGACGGCGAGGATGCCGCCGAGGTTGTCCGAGGGATGGCCCCACTCGGCGGCCAGCCAGGTGTCGTTGTAGTCCAGCCAGCGGACGATGCAGCCGATGTCCCAGGCGGCCTTGACCGGGTCGAGCCGGAAGGAGGTGCCCGGCACCCGCGCGCCGTGCGGGACCAGGGTGCCCTCGACCAGCGGGCCGAGGTGCTTGGTGCATTCCGGGAAGCGCAGCGCCAGCAGGCCGCAGCCGAGGGTATCCATCAGGCAGTTGCGGGCGGTGTCCAGGGCCTCCGTGGAATCGATGCGGTAGTCCAGCACGTAGTCGGCGATGTCCTGCAGGACGGCGTCGTAGTCGGGACGTTGGTTGAGATCGACGTTGGCACTCATCGCGTACTCCAGTGGTTCGTAAGTGGTGGGTTTCCTCTCGGTCAGGCTGGTTCGGGGATGGTTTTTCTTGTCGTGGCTGCAAGACGCCCCGGCCTTTCGCGGTGGCGGAAGGCCGGGGCAAGGATAGGTCGGTTCAGAAGGCGTCGCCGGGTACGCGCACCCAGCCTTCCATGAGGATTCGCGCGCTGCGGCTCATGATCGCCTTGGTCACCGTCCATTCGCCGTTCGCCTGGCTGGCCTCGGCGCCCACTCGCAGGGTGCCGGAGGGATGGCCGAAGCGTACCGCGCTGCGTTCGCCGCCGCCGGCGGCGAGGTTCACCAGGGTGCCGGGAATGGCTGCGGCGGTGCCGATGGCCACCGCCGCGGTACCCATCATCGCGTGGTGCAGCTTGCCCATGGACAGCGCGCGGACCAGCAGGTCGATATCGCCGGCCGCCACCAGCTTGCCGCTGGCGGTGCGGTAGTCGCGGGGCGGGGCGACGAAGGCGATCTTCGGCGTGTGCTGGCGGGTCGCGGCTTCCTCGGGGGTCTTGATCAGGCCCATGCGCAGGGCGCCGGCGACGCGGATCCGTTCGAAGCGCGCCAGTTGCTGCGGGTCTCCGTTGATCTCTTCGCGCAGCTCGGTGCCGCGGTAGCCGATCTCCTCGGCATTGACGAACACCGTGGGAATCCCGGCGTTGATCATGGTCGCCTTGAAGGTACCGACCCCCGGCACCTCCAGATCGTCCACCAGGTTGCCGGTGGGGAACATGGCGCCGCCGTCCTCGCCGTCGTCGGACGGGTCGAGGAACTCCAGCACGATCTCGGCCGCCGGGAAGGTCACTCCGTCCAGCTCGAAGTCGCCGGTTTCCTGGACTTGGCCGCCGCTCACCGGCACGTGGGCGATGATGGTCTTGCCGATATTGGCCTGCCAGATGCGCACCTCGCAGATGCCGTCTTCCGGTATCCGCGCCGGATCCACCAGCCCGGCGTGCAGGGCGAAGGCGCCGGCCCCGGTGGAGAGATTGCCGCAGTTGCCGCTCCAGTCGACGAAGGGCTTGTCGATGGAGACCTGGCCGTAGAGGTAGTCGACGTCATGGCCCGGCTGGCTGCTCTTCGAGAGGATCACGCACTTGCTGGTGCTGGAGGTGGCGCCGCCCATCCCGTCGATGTGCGCGGCATAGGGGTCGGGGCTGCCGATCACCCGCATGAACAGCCGATCGCGCGCCTCGCCGGGGACCCGGCAGGATTCCGGCAGGTCTTCCAGGCGGAAGAACACGCCCTTGCTGGTGCCGCCGCGCAGGTAGGTGGCGGGGATGCGGATCTGGGGTGGGTGGGCCATGCGTCGTCGTCCTCGGCAATCGAATTCAGGGGCAGCGGCTGCGTTCGACAGCCGCTGCCGGTCGTCGGCGGATGACGCTACGCGTCGTCCGTCCTACCAGGGTGTTTCGCCGGCGCCATCAGGCGCCGGCCGCCTCCAGGAAGTCCTGGGCGAAGCGTTGCAGTACGCCGCCGGCTTCGTAGATGGAGACTTCCTCGTCGCTGTCCAGGCGGCAGGTCACCGGCACTTCGAGCCGCTCCCCGTCGCGCCGGTGGATGACCAGGGTCAGGTCGGCGCGCGGCCGGCGAGCGCCGAGCACGTCGAAGGTCTCGCTGCCGTCGATCCCCAGGGTCAGGCGGGTGGTACCCGGCTTGAACTCCAGCGGCAGCACGCCCATGCCGATCAGGTTGGTGCGGTGGATGCGCTCGAAGCCCTCGGCGACGATCGCCTCCACCCCGGCCAGGCGCACGCCCTTGGCTGCCCAGTCGCGCGAAGAACCCTGCCCGTAGTCGGCGCCGGCGACGATGATCAGCGGCTGCTTGCGCTCCATGTAGGTCTCGATGGCTTCCCACATGCGCATCACCTTGCCTTCCGGCTCGACCCGCGCCAGCGAACCCTGCTTCACGCTGCCGTCGGCGTTGCGCACCATCTCGTTGAACAGCTTCGGGTTGGCGAAGGTCGCGCGTTGTGCGGTGAGGTGGTCGCCGCGGTGGGTGGCGTAGGAGTTGAAGTCCTCCTCGGGCAGGCCCATTTTCGCCAGGTATTCGCCCGCCGCGCTGTCGGCGAGGATCGCGTTGGACGGCGACAGGTGGTCGGTGGTGATGTTGTCCGGCAGCACCGCCAGCGGGCGCATGCCGCGCAGGGTGCGTTCGCCGGCGAGGGCGCCTTCCCAGTACGGCGGGCGGCGGATGTAAGTGCTCGTCGGGCGCCAGGCGTAGAGCGGGTCGACCTTCTCGCGCTCGCCGTGGGTGATGTCGAACATCGGGATGTAGACCTGGCGGAACTGCTCGGGCTTCACCGCCGCCCTGACCACCGCGTCGATCTCCTCGTCGCTCGGCCAGAGGTCCTTCAGGCGGATCTCCTTGCCGTCCACCACGCCGAGCACGTCGCGCTCGATGTCGAAGCGGATGGTCCCGGCGATGGCGTAGGCCACCACCAGCGGCGGCGAGGCGAGGAAGGCCTGCTTGGCGTAGGGGTGGATGCGCCCGTCGAAGTTGCGGTTGCCGGAGAGCACCGCGGTGGCGTACAGGTCGCGCTCGACGATCTCCTGCTGGATCGCCGGGTCGAGGGCGCCGGACATGCCGTTGCAAGACGTACAGGCGTAGGCCACCACGCCGAAGCCGAGGGCTTCCAGGTGCGGCAGCAGGCCGGCTTCGCGCAGGTATTCGGTGACCACCTTGGAGCCGGGTGCCAGCGAGGTCTTCACCCATGGCTTGCGGACCAGGCCGAGGCGGTCGGCGTTGCGCGCCAGCAGGCCGGCGGCGATCACGTTGCGCGGGTTGCTGGTGTTGGTGCAACTGGTGATCGCGGCGATGATCACCGCGCCGTCCGGCATCAGGCCCTCGGCTTCCTCGGCGCGGGCCCGCTCGAGGTTGCCGGCGATGCCTTTCGCCGCCAGTTCGCTGGTGGCGACCCTGGCGTGCGGATTGGACGGGCCGGCCATGTTGCGCACCACGCTGGACAGGTCGAACTTCAGTACCCGCTCGTACTCGGCGTCGACCAGGCTGTCGGCCCAGAGTCCGGCGGTGCGCGCATAGGCCTCCACCAGGGCGACCTGCTCGTCGTCGCGGCCGGTGAGGCGCAGGTAGTCGATGGTCTGCTGGTCGATGGCGAACATCGCCGCGGTGGCGCCGTATTCCGGAGCCATGTTGGAGATGGTCGCGCGGTCGCCGAGGGTCAGGCTGGAGGCGCCTTCGCCGTAGAACTCCAGGTAGGCGCCGACCACCTTCTGCTTGCGCAGGAACTCGGTCAGGGCCAGCACCACGTCGGTGGCGGTGATGCCCGGCTGGCGACGGCCGCTCAGCTCGACGCCGACGATGTCCGGCAGGCGCATCCAGGAGGCGCGGCCGAGCATCACGTTTTCCGCTTCCAGGCCGCCGACGCCGATGGCGATCACGCCCAGGGCGTCGACGTGCGGGGTATGGCTGTCGGTGCCCACGCAGGTATCGGGGAAGGCCACGCCGTCGCGCGCCTGGATCACCGGCGACATTTTCTCCAGGTTGATCTGGTGCATGATGCCGTTGCCCGGCGGGATCACGTCGACGTTGCGGAAGGCCTGCTTGGTCCAGTCGATGAAGTGGAAGCGGTCCTCGTTGCGGCGGTCCTCGATGGCGCGGTTCTTGGCGAAGGCCTCGGGGTCGTAGCCGCCGCATTCCACCGCCAGCGAGTGGTCGACGATCAGTTGCACCGGCACCACCGGGTTGACCTGGGCCGGGTCGCCGCCCTTGTCGGCGATGGCGTCGCGCAGGCCGGCGAGGTCGACCAGCGCGGTCTGCCCGAGGATGTCATGGCAGACCACCCGCGCCGGGTACCAGGGGAAGTCGAGGTCGCGCTTGCGCTCGACCAGTTGGCGCAGCGAAGCCTCCAGGGTCGCCGGGTCGCAGCGGCGCACCAGGTTTTCGGCGAGCACGCGGGAGGTATAGGGCAGCTTGGCGTAGGCGCCGGGCTGGATCGCCTCGACCGCCTCGCGGGCGTCGAAGTAGTCCAGGCGGGTGCCGGGGAGCGGTTTGCGGTGTGCGCTGTTCATGGCTCGGACTCAATCACGGGGTGTTCGGAAGCGTGTCGCTCGCGCCGTGGCGCAGCCCACGCCGGCCTTTCGAATTCTGGGTGCGGCAACCGTCCGGCGCGCTCGCGTTCGGCGCGCCGGACGGCATGGATCAGCGTTGCTCCAGCGGCACGAACGCGCGCTGCTCGACGCCGGTGTACTCGGCGCTCGGGCGGATGATGCGGTTGTTGGCGCGCTGTTCGAAGACGTGGGCGGTCCAGCCGCTGGTCCGCGAGCAGACGAAGATCGGCGTGAACAGCTTGGTCGGGATGCCCATGAAGTGATACGCCGAGGCGTGGTAGAAGTCGGCGTTGGGGAACAGCTTCTTCTGCTCCCACATGGTCTTGTCGATGGCCTCGGAAACCGCGAACAGGACCTTGTCGCCGACCTCGTCGGCGAGCTGCTTCGACCAACCCTTGATCACTTCGTTGCGTGGGTCGGAATCCTTGTAGATGGCATGCCCGAAGCCCATGATCTTGTCCTTGCGCTCGAGCATCTTCAGCAGCTCGGCGGTGGCTTCCTGCGGCGAAGAGAAGCGTTCGATCAGTTCCATCGCCGCCTCGTTGGCGCCGCCGTGCAGCGGGCCGCGCAGCGAGCCGATGGCGCCGGTGACGCAGGAGTAGAGGTCGGACAGGGTCGAGGCGCAAACCCGCGCGGTGAAGGTGGATGCGTTGAACTCATGCTCGGCGTAGAGGATCAGCGAGACGTTCATCACCTTCACGTGCAGCTCGCTGGGCTTCTTGCCGTGGAGCAGGGCGAGGAAGTGCCCGCCGATGGTCGGCTCGTCGCTGTTGCAGTCGATGCGCTGGCCTTCGTGGGTGAAGCGGTACCAGTAGGTCATGATCGCCGGGAAGGCGGCGAGCAGGCGGTCGGCGACGTCGCGCTGCTGGTCGAAGCTCAGCTCCGGTTCCAGGGTGCCGAGGACCGAGGCGCCAGTGCGCATCACGTCCATCGGGTGGGCGTCCTTGGGAATCCGTTCGAGAACTTCCTTCAGCGCCTGCGGCAGGTCGCGCTGGCCCTGGAGCTTCTTCAGGTAGGCGTCGAGCTGTTGCTTGTTCGGCAGTTCGCCGTAGAGCAGCAGGTAGGCGACTTCCTCGAAGATCGCCGCCGCCGCCAGGTCGCGGACGTCGTAGCCACGGTAGGTCAGGCCGGCGCCTTCCTGGCCGACGGTGGACAGGGCTGTCTGACCGGCCACCTGGCCACGCAGGCCGGCGCCACTCAGTACTTTTGCTTCAGCCATTGCTCTCTCCTTTCTTGAACTTTTTCTGGATGCTGCAACTCGGTTTCACGGGGTTCGCGGACCGGCGCTCAGGCGCACGCCGGGCTCGATGTTCAGGCGTTCTTCTTCTGCGCGAAGAGCGCGTCGAGCTTCTGCTCGAAGCTGTGGTAATCGATGCGATCGTACAGCTCCATGCGGGTCTGCATGGTATCGATCACATTCTTCTGGGTGCCGTCGCGACGGATCGCGGTGTAGACGTTCTCCGCCGCCTTGTTCATGGCGCGGAAGGCCGACAGCGGGTAGAGCACCAGGGACACGTCGGCGGAGGCCAGTTCGTCGGTGGTGAACAGCGGGGTGGCGCCGAACTCGGTGATGTTGGCCAGCACCGGCACCTTCACCGCGGCGGCGAATTCCTTGTACATGGCCAGTTCGGTCATGGCTTCCGGGAAGATCATGTCGGCACCGGCCTCGACACAGGCGCAGGCGCGGTCGATGGCGGCCTGCAGGCCTTCCACGGCCAGCGCGTCGGTGCGCGCCATGATCACGAAGGAGTCGTCGCTGCGGGCATCGACGGCGGCCTTGATGCGGTCGACCATCTCCTGCTGCGAGACGATCTCCTTGTTCGGCCTATGGCCGCAGCGCTTGGCGCCGACCTGGTCCTCGATATGCATCGCGGCGGCGCCGAACTTGATCATCGACTTCACCGTGCGGGCGACGTTGAACGCCGAGGAGCCGAAGCCGGTGTCGACGTCCACCAGCAGCGGCAGGTCGCAGACGTCGGTGATCCGGCGCACGTCGGTGAGCACGTCGTCGAGGCCGCTGATACCCAGGTCCGGCAGGCCCAGGGAACCGGCGGCGACGCCGCCGCCGGACAGGTAGATGGCCTTGAAGCCGGCGCGCTTGGCCAGCAGGGCGTGGTTGGCGTTGATGGTGCCGACCACCTGCAGCGGGTGTTCGGTGGCCACGGCTTCGCGGAAGCGCTGGCCGGGGGTAAGGGACGTCTGGCTCATCACGGACCTCTTAGACGGTGGAGGAAGCGGAGGCGAGCTTCGCCGGCTGGGGTTCCAGCTGGCGCTCGATATTGCGGCGCGACGCACTGATGTGGCGGCGCATCAGCAGCTCGGCCAGTTCGCCGTCACGGTCGGCGATGGCGTCGAGAATGCGGTGGTGTTCGGCGAAGGCCTGGCGCGGCCGGTTCGGCGTGGTCGAGTACTGGATGCGGTACATCCGCACCAGTTGGTAGAGCTCGCCGCAGAGCATGCGGGTGAGAGTGGCGTTGCCGCTGCCCTGGATGATCCGGTAGTGGAAGTCGTAGTCGCCTTCCTGCTGGTAATAGCCGCGCCCGGCCTGGAACGCCTCGTCGCGCTCGTGGGTGTCGAGCACCCGGCGCAACTCGTCGATCTCGGCCTGGCTCATGCGCTCGGCGGCCAGTCGGCAGGCCATGCCTTCCAGGGACTCGCGGATCTCGTAGAGCTCGATCAGCTCGGCGTGGCTCAGCGACACCACCCGCGCCCCGACATGCGGCACCCGCACCAGCAGGCGCAGGCCTTCCAGGCGGTGGATCGCCTCGCGCAGCGGGCCGCGGCTGATGCCGTAGGTGCGCGCCAGCTCCGGCTCGGAGATCTTGCTGCCCGGCGCGATCTCGCCGCTGACGATGGCGCTCTGGATCTTGCGGAAGACGTGTTCCGACAAGGTCTCGCCGTCGTCATGGGCAATCTCGAGAGGGGGCGGGTTCTGGGTCATGGTACTGGCTGTTCGGGTCGATGTGTCGACAATGTTTGCGAAAGCTACCGCCTGGATTGCGTGGGGTCAATCATTCGTCGCTTGATTGTCGACAATCGTCTAATGCATCGCTGGTCTATGCTTTCCCCTCCAGCCGCTGTGCCAGGAGAGAGTTTCGTGGGCATCTATGACCGTTACGTGTTGCCGCGCCTGATCGACTTCGCCTGCGGCATGGGCGACGTGATGAAGCAGCGTTCGCTGCTGGTGCCGCGCGCCCATGGGCGGGTGCTGGAGATCGGTCTGGGCACCGGGCTCAACCTGGGCTTCTACGACGCGGCGAAGGTGTCGGCGATCGTCGGCGTCGACCCGGCCGCGCAAATGCAGGCGCTGGCCCGCGAGCGCGCGGCGCAAATCGGCATCCCGGTGGAAATGGTCGCCCTCGAGCTTGGCGAGATCCGCGCCGAGGCGGAAAGCTTCGACACCATCGTCTGCACTTTCACCCTTTGCTCCATCGCCGCGCCGCTGCCGGCGCTGGGCGAGATGCGTCGGGTGCTGAAGCGTGGCGGCGAATTGCTGTTCTGCGAGCATGGGCGCGCGCCGGACGCCTCGGTGCTGGCCTGGCAACGGCGCCTGACGCCCTGGTGGAAACCGCTGGCCGGCGGTTGCCACCTGGACCGCGACATGCCGGCCTTGCTGCGCGAGGCCGGCTTTCGCATCGACGAGCTGGAACAGGGCTACCTGCCCGGGCCGCGGCCGATGACCTACGTCTACCGCGGCGTCGCGCGCTGAATCCGGGCGGCCCTCAGAGCGCGTTGGGCAAGGGCGCGAACAGCGCGTCGATATCGGCCTCGTCGAGCTTCCAGCCGTCGCCGTTGCCTTCGCTGAACAGGCCGTCGGCGAGGGCGGCCTTTTCCTGCTGCAGGTGCTGGATCTTCTCTTCCACCGTGCCGCGGGCGATCAGCCGGTAGACGAACACCGGCTTGTCCTGGCCGATGCGGTAGGCGCGGTCGCTGGCCTGGTTCTCCACTGCCGGGTTCCACCAGGGATCGTAGTGGATCACGGTGTCCGCCGCGGTCAGGTTGAGGCCGACCCCGCCTGCCTTCAAGCTGATCAGGAACACCGGCACCTTGCCGCTCTGGAAGCGCTGTACCGGGGCGCGGCGGTCGCGGGTCTCGCCGGTCAGCAGGACGTAGTCGACGCCGCGCTGGCGCAGGGCGTCCTCGATCAGCGCGAGCATCGAGGTGAACTGCGAGAACAGCAGGACCCGGCGACCCTCGGCGATCAGTTCGTCGAGCATGTCGAGCAGGTAGGCCAGCTTGCCCGAGCTGAGCGCCCGGCCGCTGCGCGCGCCGTCTTCCTGGCGTTGCAGCAGGCGCGTGTCGCAGCAGACCTGGCGCAGCTTGAGCAGCGCCTCGAGGATCACGATGCGGCTGCGCGCCAGGCCGCGCCGGGCGATCTCCTCGCGGACCTTGCGGTCCAGCGCCAGGCGCACGGTCTCGTAGAGTTCGCGTTGCGCCTCGCTGAGTTCGACGAACTGGGTGAACTCGCTCTTCGGCGGCAGTTCCGAGGCCACCTGTTCCTTGGTCCGTCGCAGCAGGAACGGCCGCAGGCGCGCGGCCAGGTGACTGAGGCGTGCCTCGTCGCCGTGCTTCTCGATCGGCGTGCGGTAGTCCTGGGCGAACTGGCGGGCGTCGCCGAGCCAGCCGGGCATCAGGAAATGGAACAGCGACCAGAGTTCGCCGAGGTGGTTCTCCAGCGGCGTGCCGGTCAGGCACAGGCGATGCCGTGCCGCCAGCTCGCGGGCGGCGACGGCGGCCTTGGTGGTGGCGTTCTTGATGTTCTGCGCCTCGTCGAGGATCAGCAGGTGGAACCGCCGCTTGCCCAGCTCGGCGGCGTCGCGTGGCAGCAGGGCATAGGTGGTCAGCACCAGGTCGTGCTCGTCGATGCGGGCGAAGTCGCGGCGCCGGCCGGCGCCGTGCAGGGCCAGCACGCGCAGATCGGGGGCGAAGCGCTCGGCCTCGTCCAGCCAGTTGGGGATCAGGCTGGTGGGCATCACCACCAGCGCCGGCGTGTCGAGCCGCCCGGCCTGCTTTTCCAGGAGCACGTGGGCCAGCGACTGCAAGGTCTTGCCCAGCCCCATGTCGTCGGCCAGCACGCCGCCGCTGTCGAGTTCGCGCAGGGTCTGCATCCAGCTCAGGCCTTCGAGCTGGTAGGGCCGCAGTTCGGCGCGCAGGCCTTGCGGCGGGGTCGCCGGACGAGCCTGGAAACTGCGTAGGCGGCGGGCGAAGTCGCGCAGGTTGTCGCCGCCTTCCCAGGCCAGCGGCAACTCGTCGAGATCGGCCAGGCGCGCCGCGTCCGGTGCGCCCAGGCGCAGCTTGCGCTGCGGTTCGGGGTCGCCCAGGTAGAAGTCGGAAAGCGCCGCCAGCACCGGCTTCAGGCGGCCGAAGGGCAGCGCCACGCGCAGCGGCGGGTTGAGTTCCAGGCGCAGCACCAGTTGCTCTTCGTCGGCGTGCCGGGCGAGGGCGCGCGGATCGAGCAGGGCCGGACTGCGGCGGATCAGTTCGGTCAGCGCCGGCAGCAGGCTGACCCGCTGGCCGGCGACCTGGATGCCCAGTTCCAGCTCGAACCACTGGCGGTCGTCGGCTTCCTCGACCTCGGCGTACCAGGCGTCGATGGGCGTCAGGTCGTAGGCGAAGTCGGCGCGGATGTCGATGAACCAGCCTTGCTGGCGCAGGCGCGGCAGGTCGTCCTGCATGAAGTGCAGCCAGGCGTTGTCGCCGGGCAGTTCGAACATCTCGCCGGCGCTCTCCTCGAGCGCGTCGCTGCGCCGGGTCGCCGGCTTGAAGCCGAGGCGGCGCAGGGTCTCGCGGTATTCCTGCTCGTGCGCCGGACGCCGTTCGATACGCCGCTGGGCCTCCCGTGGCTCGCTGCCGGGACGCCCGGAAACCGCCTCGCCGGCATAGATGAAGGCCAGCGCCGCACGGTGCCGGGAAATGCTCTGCATGCGTCCGCTGCGCAGGTCGTAGCCGCTGTGCACGTGGCTGCCGAGGGTCAGCCGCGCATACGGCCGGGCCGGGTCGATGGCCAGGCTGAGCTGGGTGTCTGGGGCGGAGGGTGAAGTCATCCGGTATGTCCTTCGGCGAAACCAGCCGAAACCGCAAACAGCCGATATTACCAAGCTCGGCGCGCTTGCGCAGAGCGGAGATGGACGTATGGCGCGGCGGACGAATGCGACGGGATACGACCCGCACTCGTCGGACCCCGGCAATCCCTGGCGCGACGCGACCTGGCGGTCGTCCGGAGCAAGTACAAATGCGAACGTAATTGAGATACAGTCGCAAACCTTCCGAATCGACGACCGCCTCGCCACCCGCGAGCGCGGCGTCGCCGTGCCAGCCAGACGAGGTAGCGACGATGCAAGGCCCAGTTTCCACCCGGGACGCCGCCCCATGACCAGCCAGGCCCTGGCCGGCGGACTGTCCGTCACCGGCCGCATCCTCGTCGCGGTCCTGCTTGGCTACGCGCTGGCCTATGCGGTCACCGCCTGCCTGAGCATCTACCTGCCGCTGCCGCGTCCCGACCGGGTCTCGTTCGGCAGCCTCGGCTGCTTCGCCGTGTGGGTCGCGGCCATCGTCTACGCCTTCGCCGCGCGCAGCGCCTGGCGCGCCTGCTGGGTGCTGGCGCTGGCCAGCCTGGCGCTGGGCGGCCTGGCCTGGCTCGGCCTCGACTACGGAGCGCGTCCATGAACCTGCGTCAATCGATGTCCGGCCTGCATACCTGGTCGGGGCTGCTGGTCAGCTGGCTGCTGTTCGTCATCGTCTTCGCCGGCAGCCTGGCCAGCTTCGACAAGGAGCTGACCCGCTGGATGCAGCCGGACCTGCACCTGCCCGGCGCGCAGTCGCTGGGCGCCGACCAGGTGCGCGACTGGTTGCGCCAGCGCGCCCCCGATGCCCATGCCTGGTGGATGCTGCCGCCGAGCGAGCGGGCGCCCTACTGGAACGCCGGCTGGGAGCCGCGCGACGGCAGCGAGTTCAAGGTCTTTCAGCTGGACGCGGTGAGCGGCCAGCCGCTGCCGAAGACAGTCGGCGGCGAGTTCTTCTTCACCCTGCACTACGACCTGCACGCCGGCATGGTCGGCCTGTACATCGTCGGCATCGCCGGGATGCTGATGCTGGTGGCGCTGGTCAGCGGGACCATCGTGCACCGGCGGATCTTCAAGGACTTCTTCACCCTGCGCCCGCAGGCGGCGCGGCAGCGCGCCTGGCTCGACGCGCACAACGTGCTGGGGGTGATCGGCCTGCCGTTCCACCTGATGATCGCCTACACCGGCCTGGTGATCTTCATCGTCTACTACATGCAGGCGGGCCTGCAGGTGGTCTACCAGAACGATGGCGAGCGCTTCTTCCATGAAGTGCAGGGCTCCTACGAACGCGAGGAAGTCGGCCGCCCGGCGGGGCCGCCGGCGTCCATCGACGGCCTGATCGTCGAGGCCGGCAAGGTCTGGGGCGACGGCGGCGCGCCGGGCTGGATCAGCGTCCACCATCCCTATGACGAGGCGGCCACCGTGGACATCCGCCGGCGCGACGCCTCGCGCATCCTCGACGACCAGCGCACGGTCAACTTCGATGCCTCCAGCGGCGAACTGCTGCATGCCCAGCCGTCCTATGCGCCCGGCTACGCCACCTACGGCTGGCTGACCGGCCTGCACATGATCCAGTGGGGCGGCCAGTTGGTGCGCTGGATGTACCTGTTGCTCGGGCTGTCCGGGGCGATGATGATCTTCGGCGGGTTGCAGGTCTGGCTGGCCAAGCGCGAGGTCCGCGGCAGTCGTGGCGTTGGTCTGGTGCGGGCGCTGAACCTGGCGGTCTGCGGCGGCCTGCCGCTGGCCAGCCTGGCGCTGCTGTGGGGCAACCGCCTGCTGCCGACGCAACTGGCCGGCCGCGACACCTGGGAGATCCGCGTGTTTTGCGCCAGTTGGGCGCTGGTCGCGCTGTGGGCCATCGTCCGCCGCAACAGCGGGACCCTCGGTCGCACGCAACTGCGCCTCGCCGCCGTGCTGGCGCTGGGCCTGCCGCTGCTCGGCCTGCTGCGTAGCCCGGAAGGCAACCTGTTGGCCAGCCTGCAGCGCGGCGACTGGGTGCTGGCCGGCGTCGACCTCAGCCTGCTGGGCCTCGGCCTGCTCTGCGCCTGGCTAGGTTGGCGACGTCGGCAAGCGTCGAGCAAGCCCGTCCGGCGACGCCTGAACGTCCAGGAGGTGGCCTGATGCTGCTGGTCTTCGGCCTCAACCTGCTGGCTTTCACCGCTCTCTGCCTGGCCATGAACCGCCACCACAAGAACCTCCTCGGCCACGAGCCGTCGGCTTCCCGGGTGCTTCTGCTACGCGGCGTGGCGCTGCTCGACCTGGGCCTGGCACTGGCCTTCTCGATCCACCGGCAGGGCGTGGAGATCGGCATCGTCTTCTGGTCCTGCCTGCTGATGCTGGCGGCCGGCACGCTGGTCCTGCTGCTCGCCTGGCGGCCACGCTGGGCATTGCCTTGCGCCGCCGGAGTGCCGTTGCTCGGCGGGGTGCTGGCGCTGCTGCGCTGAAGGGCGCGCCGCCCATCCGTGCCTCGGGGGCGGTCCGGTCCAGCGTCTATGCTGGTGGTCGTGCTTTCCCCCGGAGGTATGCGCCATGCACACGCCCGCCAGCAACACCGTCGCCAGCGTCATTCCCTGCCTGCGTTACCGCGATGCGCCGGCCGCCATCGACTGGCTGTGCCGGACCTTTGGCTTCCAGCGCAAGCTGGTGGTGCCCGGCGAGGACGGACAGGTGCTCCACGCCGAGTTGACCTACGCCAGCCCGAACGGCGCCAACGGCATGCTGATGCTCGGCTCGAGCGTCCGCGACAACGCCTACGGTCGGCTGATGCGGCACGTCGACGAAGCCGGCGGCAATACCCAGAGCCTCTACCTGGTGGTCGCCGATCCCGACGCCCTGTTCCGCAGCGCCCAGGCCGCCGGCGCCGAGATCGTCATCGACATCAAGGACGAGGACTACGGCGGTCGCGGCTTCACTTGCCGCGATCCGGAGGGCCACGTCTGGAGCTTCGGCAGCTATGATCCCTGGGCATGAGGCCCCGTCCATTCACCACAGGAGACGCTGCATGAAAACGCTCACGCTGATCGATGGCCAGGAGGTCGCCGCCATCGGCCAGGGTACCTGGCATATCGGTGAGCAGCCCGGCGAACGCAAGCGCGAGGTCGCGGCGCTGCGCGAAGGCATCGAGCTGGGGATGACGCTGATCGATACCGCCGAGATGTACGCCGAGGGCGGCGCCGAAGACGTGGTCGGCGCGGCTATCGCGGGACGCCGCGAAGAGGTCTTCCTGGTCAGCAAGGTCTACCCGCACAACGCCAGCCGCAAGGGTCTGCCGGCGGCCTGCGAGCGCAGCCTGCGCCGGCTCGGTTGCGAAACCATCGACCTCTACCTGCTGCACTGGCAGGGCCGGTATCCGCTGGAGGAAACCATCGAAGCCTTCGAGCGGTTGCGCGACCAGGGCAAGATCCTGCGCTGGGGCGTGTCCAACTTCGACCTGGGCGACATGTACGAACTGGACGGCAGCGCCTGTGCCGCCAACCAGGTGATGTACAACCTGGAGGAACGCGGTATCGAATACGACCTGCTGCCCTGGTGCCAGGAGCGCGGCATGCCGGTGATGGCCTACTGTCCGGTGGG
Source organism: Pseudomonas sp. HMSC065H01 (assembly GCF_001815235.1). Lineage (NCBI taxonomy): Bacteria > Pseudomonadati > Pseudomonadota > Gammaproteobacteria > Pseudomonadales > Pseudomonadaceae > Pseudomonas > Pseudomonas sp. HMSC065H01. The sequence goes on from NZ_KV819906.1 coordinate 224,421, forward strand.
GCAGGGCGGCAGGCTGCTACGGCACCCGGCGCTCGGCGAGATCGCCGCGCGCCACGACGCCAGCAGCGCCCAGGTCGCCCTGGCCTGGCTACTGGAGCAGGGGGTGATCGCGATCCCGAAAGCGGTGACGTCCGCTCACATCCGCCAGAATGCGGCGGCGGCCGACCTGGAACTGAGCGCCGACGACCTGCGGGCGCTCGACCAGGCGTTCCCGCCACCTACCCGCAAGCGAAACCTGGCGATCGTCTGAGTGGAGTACGGGAGAAACGGCCTGCGCTTGTTTCCCCTGGCCGCGGGAATATGACGAAGTTGCCGAGGAAATATTTAAAAAGGAATAAGTAAATATTTATTTCCTGCGTGGGAACTTTCTTCAACTTAACCTGTACTTTTCGCTGTCCCACAAAAAAGCCCCGTCGGGGACGGGGCTTTTCCTTGCATTCGCGCTGATGCTTGCATGATTCAGGCAGCCAGTGTTTTCTTGCGAACTCGATTGATCACTTCTTCCATTTTGCCGGAGTCGTCGTACTGCTCCGGATACAGGCGCTCGCTGTGGCAGGCCACGCCATGCTGGTCAACGATGGTGAAACTGAAGTTTCCTTTACGAGTTGCCTGGATCAGGCAGTCGAACGGCGCAAATGCGGCGGTTAGGGTGCGAATTGCATCCTGAGTACGATGTTGAATAGACATATTCTTATGTTCCTTTACTTTCACGCTTATGGAGCAGCGTATATTGCAAATGTTCCCGCTCCGTGACAGTGCCAAGAAAGCTTTGTGTCGGGGGAACGTACTGGTTATGCCGGCTTTTTTCGAAAAGAGCAAGCTGGCAGTTCAGGTACTAATCAGAGGATCGATTGGCAGGAAAGTTTCCAGGCCAGGATCCTGATCAATCTGCGGGTGGTATTGCGGGACGCCGGTCTTCCCATCGGCCCTGCTTGGCAGGGGATTGCTTCAGAAGAGTGGCGACCGAAGAACCATCGGAAGGCTGTAACCCTGATGGTAGAGCCCTTTTCATCTGTGGGCCCGGTCTTGGGGTAAAGCCTGATTGACTTTCAGTTTGGTACGCAGTCCCGGATTGTATGTCTTTCGACGAAGAAAGGCCAGGACATTTTTTGAGCAGATGTCGCCCCGGCGGCGGGAATGTTTGAGCATTTGTTTCGGCGGACGCCTGCCAACCGGGCAAAGGTTATGGGCCTGGCGTCGGCGGCGCGTGGCAGGATTGCCGTTCCATCGCCGCGCCGAGGTTATCCATGCCGTCGCCCGCTCGCACGCTGCTCCTGGCCTTCGTGTCCGCCTGGTTCCTGCTGGGTGGGCTGGGCCACTTCGTCTTCACCGATTTCTTCGTCGGCATCGTCCCGCCCTACGTGCCCTGGCCGCTGGCGGCGGTGTGGGTCAGCGGGGTCTTCGAACTGCTCGGCGCCGCCGCCCTGCTGGTGCCGGCATGGCGCCGGCTGGCGGCGTGCGGGCTGTTCATCCTGACCCTCTGCGTGACCCCGACCAACCTCTACATGTGGCAGCACCCCGACCTGTTCCCATCCTTCCCGCCGACGCTGCTGGCCGCTCGCCTGGCGCTGCAGGCGTTCCTCCTCGGCTGCATCCTGGCGCTGATGCTGGCGCGGGACGAGGCGCCGCTGGCACGACGCTAGGCGCAGGCGAAAAAAAGCCACTGTGCGGGGGTGGACAGTGGCCGGGAATGCCAGGAGATGGAGGAGCAATCGGACCTGGCGTGGATAGAGTAGTAGTCACTCTGTCGAGGGTCTGTATGGCTATTGGTGAACTTTGTGAAGAAGTGCAAAGTAGAGCGGCCAACGGACGAACGGTGTTGCACGCGGCGGGACGCTCGCGGTAGTTTTTTCCCATGATCACGTTTCCCGTGGTCGCCCTCGAAGCCCGGCCCCAGCGCCGGGCTTCGTCGTTTCTGCCCGCCGCGCAACCGGACGCAGCGGGCGGCGACCGGTGCGAAAGGCTCTGGGGTGCGCCCGCACGGCGTCCGGCCAACTTAAAGTTCGGTTGTGCCGGGTGCTGTCATAACGCCATCGTTCAGTGGCCTCGGTGAGCCCCCGCACCCCCAGTTCGCTGGGGCTTGCCTTTGGTGTATCCCTTTTGCCCGGCCGCGTGCCGGGCTTTTTTATGCCCGGTCTTCTTCCTTCCGGTTTAGCCGGGGTCCGCGTTTCCTTGGCCGGCCCCTGAACCTCATCGCTGCATCGACGTCCCTAGCTACAGGCGAGCCTGTGGCCGGGGGCTTTCCATCATCCGCAAAAAGGTGAAAACCATGCTGACCATCGACTACAACAGCTATCGCACCACTACCCCCTACGGCAAACGCGTGCGCTTCCTGGTGCTGCACTACACCGCGCTCGACTTCGCCGCCTCGGTCAAGGCGCTGACCACCGGCGCCGCCAGTGCCCACTACCTGATCCCGGCGCCGCATGACCCCAGCTACAAGGCCGCCGGCTTCAAGGGCCAGCGCATCTTCAACCTGGTCGCCGAGGAAGACCGCGCCTGGCACGCCGGCGTCAGCGGCTGGGCGCGCCGCGACAACCTCAACGACACCTCCATCGGCATCGAGATCGTCAACCTCGCCCGCGACGACGACGGCGTGTTCACCTTCCCCGACTACGAGCGCTCGCAGATCAACGCACTCAAGCAACTGGCGAAGAACATCCTGCAGCGCTACCCGGACATGACCCCGAAGAACGTGGTCGGCCACTCCGACATCGCCGTCGGGCGCAAGTCCGACCCGGGTCCGAAGCTGCCTTGGAAGGAACTCTACGAGGCCGGTATCGGCGCCTGGTACGACGACGCCACCCGCGATCGCTATCGCGAAGGCTTCGAGCGCGACGGCCTGCCGCCGCGCGCCGACCTGCTGGAGGCGTTCCGCCTGTACGGCTATGCGCTGCCGGCGACGGTCGACGATGCCTACTTCACCAGCCTGCTGCGCGCTTTCCAGATGCATTTCCGCCCGGAGAACTACGACGGCGCGCTGGATGTGGAGACGGCGGCGATCCTCTACGCTCTGAACGAGAAATACCCGGCCTGAGCCATTAACCGCGAGCGGCCGCCCGATGCGGCGGCCGCTTCCTTGCCCACCCCCATGGAGGACTTGCCATGACTGCCGTCGCACAGGTCGTCGCCAAGGCGGAAATGCTGATCCGCCGCCCCATCGCCGAGGTCTTCGAAGCCTTCGTCGATCCGGCCATCACCGCCAGGTTCTGGTTCAGCCGCGGCGATGCCCGCCTCGAAGCCGGGAAACGGCTGCGCTGGCACTGGGACATGTACGGGGTTTCCCAGGAAATCGAAGTGAAGGACCTGCAGACGAACCGCCGCATCCTCATCGAATGGCCGAATGGCGACAGCAACCCTTCCCAGGTGGAGTGGCTGTTCGAGGAACTGCCCGGCGCCGGGACCTTCGTCAGCATCCGCAACAGCGGTTTCGTCGGCACCCTGGAAGAGGTCATCCCGCGGGTGGTCGACGCCACCGAAGGTTTCACCCTGGTGCTGGCCGGGCTCAAGGCCTGCCTGGAGCACGGCATCGCCTTGAACCTGGTGGCCGACCGTTTTCCCCGCGGTCTCGATGGCTGAGCATTGCCTGAGTGCGCGTCCCGCACCGCGCAGCGTGCCCTCAGGCAATGCTCAGCCGAACGCGAAGTCGGCCAGCAGTTGCAGGTTCAGGCCGACGATCGCCAGCGCTACCGCCCAGGCCAGCCACCGGGTCCCGGCGCCGATCGCCAGCGGGCCCATCAGGCGCCGGTCGGAAACGAACTGTAGTAGCGGGATCACTGCCAGCGGCAACTGCATCGACAGGATCACCTGGCTGAAGATCAGCAGCCGCGCGGTGCCGTCCTCGCCGTAGAGCAGGGTCACCAGCAGCACCGGCAGCACTGCGACGCCACGGGTCAGCAGGCGCCGCGCCCAGGGCGCCAGGCGCAGGCGGAGGAAGCCCTCCATGACGATCTGCCCGGCCAGGGTGGTGGTGACCGTCGAGTTGAGGCCGGACGCGAGCAGCGCCACGGCGAACAGCAGCGAGGCGAGTTCCAGGCCGAGCAATGGCGAGAGCAGCGCGTGGGCCTGCTCGATATCGACCACCTCGGTGTGCCCGTTGCGGTGGAACACGCTGGCGGCGACGATCAGGATCGCCGCGTTGACCAGCAGCGCCAGGGTCAGCGCCAGGCTGCTGTCGGCCACCGCCCAGCGCAGCGCCTGGCGCTTGCCGGCGAGGCTGCGTGGGTAGGCGCGGCTCTGCACCAGCGAGGAATGCAGGTAGAGGTTGTGCGGCATGACGGTCGCGCCGACGATGCCGATCGCCAGGTACAGGGCAGCCGGATCGCTGAGCACCCGCGGGCTCGGCAAGAACCCTTGGAGCACCTCGCCGAGTTCGGGACGCGAGAGCAGCAACTGTACCGCGAAGCAGGCGAAGATCAGTGTCAGCAACGCCACCACGAAGGCCTCCAGCGGCCGCTGGCCACGTCCGATCAGGACCAGCACCAGCAGCGCGTCGCCCACGCAGAGCAAGGCGCCCCAGGCCAGCGGCAGGCCGAACAGCAGCTTCAGGGCGATGGCGGTGCCGATCACCTCGGCCAGGTCGCAGGCGATGATCGCCGTCTCGCAGGCCAGCCACAGCAGGCGGCAGGTGCTCGGCGAGTAGCGTTCGCGGCAGGCCTGGGCCAGGTCCAGGCCGCTGGCGATGCCCAGGCGCGCGGACAGCGCCTGCAGCAGCATCGCCATCAGGCTGGAGAGCAGGATTACCGAGAGCAGCAGGTAGCCCAGTTGCGCGCCGCCGGCGACGTCGGTGGCCCAGTTGCCCGGGTCCATGTAGCCCACCGCGACCAGGTAGCCGGGGCCGGCGAAGGCCAGCAGGCGGCGCCACCAGTGGCCGCCACCGGGGACTTCGACCGGTTGTGCGCGACCGGGCTCGGCGGTCTGGGTGGCCGGGGTATCCTTCGCGGACATGACGAAGCTCCTGCCGGACGCGTGCCGGCGCTGCGCGCGCCTTTCCCGGCGCGCCGTAGCGCGCGGGTTGGGCGAGCGGTTCAGGGGCAGGAAGTAGGAAGTCGGTCAGGCCGAGGCCGCCAGTTGCCGGTGCAGGTCCGGCAGGTCGCTGGCGATCAGGTCCCAGTCCTGCTCGGCGGCGAGGTCCTGGGTCTGGCCGGGGCCGTATTCCAGCGGCCGGGCGATGAACGCGGTCTTCAGGCCGAGGGCGCGCGCGGCCTTGAGGTCGTAGTTGTGCGCCGCGCAGAGCATCACCTCCTGCGGCGGCAGGTCGAGCAGGCGGCAGGCGCCGAGGTAGACCTGCGGGTCGGGCTTGTAGTGGCCGAACAGGTCGGCGCACAGCAGCATGTCCCAGGGCAGCCCGGCGTGCCGTGCGACGTCGAGCATCAGCGCGGTATTGCCGTTGCTCAGCGCGGCGAGCCAGTAGTCGGCCTTCAGCGCGTGCATCCCGGCGAGCGTGTCCGGCCACGGCCGCAGGCGGTGCCAGAAGCCAGTGATGCGTTGCAGCAGGGCCTCGTCCAGCGCCAGGCCGAACTCTCCGGCCAGGGCCTCGAGACTCTGCCGGTGCAACTGGTCGAGGTGCTGCCAGGGCGCCTGGCCGTTGCGTACCCGGTCCATCGCCGGCTTGTATTGCTGGCGCCAGCGGTCGGTCAGTTCCACGCAGGGCAGGGTTCCGCCGAGTTCGCGCTCCAACGCCTGGAACTGCTCGATCAGGCTGGAACGCCAGTCCACCAGGGTACCGAACACATCGAACAGGATCGCGCGCATCGTGCCTCCTCGGCCGTGGCCGTCATCGCTTCAGTGCTTCTGTGGCAGCGCCGTGGGCAGGCCGCGGCCGCTCCAGGCAGTGACCACAAGGGCTACCGCCGCCATCAGGCAGAGTGCCAGCCAGCCGGGGACGAAGCTGTGGCTGAAGTCCTTGAGCAGCCCCAGCGCCGGCGGCGCGAGAACGATCGCCAGCTGGTTGATGGCCATCGCCAGGCCGAGGGCGAAGCCGGTCTTGCCGACCGGCGCGGTATCCGCCACATAGGCCACCCAGGGACCGTACCAGCCGAAGCCGAAGAAGCCCAGCCAGGCCACTACCAGGCCCATCCCCAACGGTGATTGCAGGGGCAGCAGGACCAGCGCCAGCAGGCCGAGGATCACCGCGCCGAGGCAGACCATCACCGGGAAGTAGCGCCCGGCGCGGCAGCGGTCGCTCCAGGCGGCCAGCAGGATGCGCCCGGCGACGCCGCTGCCCTGGGCGACGAACAGCAGGGTCGCGGCCATGCCGATGCCGATCTCCAGGGTCTCGTGCAGGTAGAGCACGGTGAACACCAGGATGCCGTACTGCACCGAGATCAGCGCCACCCCGGAACAGACGATGTTCTTCATCGCCGGGTCGGTGATCATCGCCAGCCGCGACTTCACCACCGCGCCCAGGTCGCGTTCGGCGGGGTTCGCGCCGGGCGCGGGGGCGTCCGGCGGGGTGCGGTAGAAGAGCATGAAGGCCAGCGCGCCGAGGAACGCCACCAGGCCGCCGGCGAGGAATGCGCTGCGCCAGCCGTAGATCCCCGCCAGGTACGGCAGCAGCGCGGCGGACAGCGCGCCGCCCAGCGGCAGCCCGGCCTGGCGGATGCCCATGGCGAAGCCCAGCTGGGTCTTGGCGAACCAGCGCGACACCGACTTGCTGCCGCCCGGCTGCGCCGTGCTGTAGCCGGCGCCGACGACCACCAGGAACAGCAGGATGGTCAGGTAGTCGGTGGCCCACAGCGAGGCGCAGAGGGCCAGCGCGACGATCAGCGTGCCGAGGCCGACCACCAGCCGTTCGGAGTAGCGGTCGAGCAGCTCGCCGGCCACCAGCAGGCCGACGATCGGCACCAGCTGCGCCGCCGACACCAGCAGGCCGATCTGCAGCGACGAGAGTTGCAGGTCGTTCTGGATGAACACGGCGATCGCGCCGATGCCCTGGACGAAGAAGCAGGCGCAGGCCTGGGCGAAGGTGGCGATCAGCAGGATGACCCAGCGGTAGCGCTGGGTCGGGTTCGCGGCGAGGGCGGCGGTCACTGGACGAACTCCCGTGCGAGGGTGAAGTTGGCTTCGCCGAGCGGATGCAGGCGCTGCAGCGACAAGTATTCGCCGAGGGTGCGTTCCATGCCCATGCGCTGGAAGATCCGTTCGCCGTCGAGCTCGGCCTCGGCGCCGTTGGCGCGCAGTTCGTCGAGGGCCTGGCGCAGCAGTTGGCAGTTGTCGCTGAGCGTCACCCGGCCGTCATCGTCCACTGCATAGGGCGTGTCCTCCATGCCGACCCGCAGCACATCGACCTGGCTGTCCGCCTGCGCGGCATAGGCGGCCAGCCGGCGCACCGCGCAGAGCGGGGTGCCGGCGCGAGGACCGACGTCGAGCGGCCGGAAGTGCTGCGCGGCATGCTGCGGCATCACCGCCGCGCCGACCGTGATGCTGACCTTGCGCTTGCGCACGCCGGGTTCGCCGATGTCGTACTCCAGGCTCTTGGCGCTCTCGATCACCGCGCGGAACTGCTGGTAGGTCTCCGGGAACGGCAGGCGTGGCGAGAAGCCGAACAGCAGGATCACGTTCAACTGGCCGGAACCGCCCAGGCGCAGGCGCGGGTGCTCCACGGCGAAACGGGTCATGGCGTAGCTGCGCACATGCTGCACCCACTCCACCTCGTGGAACAGGCCGAGCTTCTGGCGCGCCTGGATGGCGTTGCGGTAGACCTGGAACTGGGTCATCGGCGAGGTCACCCCGTAGTCGGCGCCCTTGCTGGTGGAGTGGGTCTGCAACTCGGCCCTTTCCAGCGCCGTCGACGGCTGGTAGTCGCGCAGGTCGGCGAGGAAAGCCGGGCTGGAGGCATAGTCGAGGTCGAGCTTGCGCCTTTGCTTCTCCAGCTCGCAGATCACCTGCAGTTCGATGGCCGCCTGGATCGTCACGAAGTGCGCACCGCCCAGGTGCAGCGGGATGGCGCAGTGGCTGACCCGCTCCCACTCGCCGAAGCGGCGGATGTTCTCCTGCACCTCGCTGCCGTTGCGGCTGGCGCCGAAGCTCAGCATCAGGTCGGGGAAGCGGTTCTGCAGGGCGCGGCTGACCGCCTGGTAGATGTCGTTGTCGGTGGTCTGTTCCTGGGTCAGCGGGTTGCGCGCATGATAGTGGTAGTAGCGGCAACCCATCTCGTAGAGCTGGCGCGCTTCGTCCAGCAGTTCGCCGGGGGCGGTGCGGATGGTGGCGCCGGTGCAGATGCTGTCGAGCAGGCGGTCGCCGGTGGCGGCGTGGTTGCGCGGGGTGAACTTGGCGCCGGTGGAGGCGCATCCGAGAATCAGGGTTTTCCGGGATCCGGTCATGGTCGTCTTTCCTCCATTCATCATTCCATTGAGGGCGGAGCGGTCCGCGGCGGACCGAAAGGCTGCCCAGGGCGTCGAAAGTCGTCGGTGTCTCAGGCAGGTGAAAGATGTCGCTGGCGGGATCGTTATGCGTTGTTCTACGAGAGGGATTTAAACCGCATGGCGGCGGCCGTGCGCGGCGCATTCGGCAACGCTCGTTGCCGCCGGCACAAAGACCTTGCGCAAATCGCCCGGCGTTGCGCCAACCGCCGGCACGGCGGCGCAACGTTGCCATTCGCGCAAGGTCGCTCAACTGGCGGCGCGCTGTCGCAGGCAATCCTCCAGGGCCTCGCCGAGGCGCTCGATCTCGCCGTCGTCGGTCAGGTAGTGCGGAGTCAGGCGCAGTACCCCCGGCAGCGCCTGCTCGCGCAGCGCCCAGCGGGCATACTGCGGGCCGATGTAGGAGGCGTTCACGCCGCGCGCGTGGAGGCGCTTCAGCCATTGCTCGCCGCTCAGTTCGGGGGCCGCGTAGGTCATCAACGCGCTGGCGTGCGGCCCTTGTTCCAGCGGCGTCCAGCCGAGCCGGCGGTAGAGCTGCTGGGCGATGCGTTCGCGCAACTGGCGGTTGCGTCGGGCGATGCGCCGGACATCGGTCTGCAACAGGTAGTCGCAACTGGCCTTGAGCGCCAGGCGCAGCCCCGGGTTGAACTCCGAGCATTCGAAGCGCCGCGCGTCATCCCGCGCCTGCAGGGCGAAGGCGTCGCTCCATTGCGCGCCGCCGACGTCCAGCCCGTCGGGCAGGGCCAGGCGCTCCAGGGCACGTTCGCCGAGATAGAGCACGCCGAGTCCCTTTGGCCCGCGCAGCCACTTGCGTGGCGGGAACACCAGCACGTCGCAGCCGGTCGCCTCCACCGCCAGCGGCAACTGGCCGACCGCATGGCTGGCATCGAGGAAGAACAGCCCGTCATGGGCGCGGATGCGCTCGGCCACGCCCTCCAGTGCGGTAGCCGCGCCATGCCCGGTGGGCACCGCGCTGAGCGACAGCAGCGGCGTCTGGCCGGGGGCGAGGTCGTGCAACTGCTCGTCGAGCCGTTGCAACAGCTGTGCGGCGTCGCCGCGCGCGTCGATCAGGCGCAGCTCCAGCCCGCGCTGCTGGCGCGCGGCGAGCAGGCACAGGCTGTTGGAACCGTATTCGTCGAAGCTGCTGATCGCCCGTATCCGTGGATGGGCGGCCAGGGCCGCGGCAAAGGCCACCGACCATGCGCGGCTGGCGCAGTCGAGCAGGGCGATGTGCCGTGGCTGGGTGCCGAGCACCCGCGCGACGCTGTCGCGGACCGCCTGCAAGGGCTCGGCGAAATGCTCGGCGGCGCGCTGCACGCCCCAGCGCCGCTCGGCTTCCAGCCAGCTGTCGAGGGCCTCGTAGAGCACCTGCGGCGGCAGACTGGCGGAGCCGTGGGCGAAGTGCGCGTAGCTGCCCCAGGCCGGGGTCTCGCGGCGCAGGCGCAGCAGTTCGTCGGCACCGAAGGCGTCGGGGCCGGCGGGGAAGAGCGCGCTCATGGCCGCACCGCCGCGATCAGTTCCACCTCCACCGCGGCGCCGCGCGGCAGCTCGGCCACGCCGACGGCGGCGCGGGCGTGGCCGCCGCGCGCGCCGAGCACCTCGTCGAAATACTCGCTGGCGGCATCGATCACCGCCGGCTGCTGGACGAAACCCGCCGCGCTGGCGACGTAGCCGGTCACCTTGAGCAGCCGCTCGACCCGTTGCAGGCCGCCCAGCGCCTCCTCCAGCGCCAGCAGGCAGCGCGCCGCGCAGAGCCGGGCGGCCTGGCGGGCCTGTTCCAGGTCGAGTTCGCTGCCGACCTTGCCGGTCCAGCGCAGCTCGCCGTGCTGGCGCGGCAACTGGCCGCTGACGTAGGCGATGCCGGCGTGGAGCACCACCGGCTGGTAGGCGCCGCCGGCGACGATGGCCGGAGCGGGGGATGTCTGCATGGTCCTGTCCTCGTGGCGGACCCGCCCGGCCACGATGCTCGGGCGGGTCGATGGCTGGAAAAGCGCGACCTCACTACTGTGGGCCGGTTTTCCCGGTCTGTTTTGCGGGAGTCGACGAGCTGCTTGCCAAATCGGCAAAACAAACCGAACTTTAGCCTTGCAACAGGCACCGCCGCGCGAAGTAGACTGAAAACGCCCGACCGTTGAGGAACGCGCAACGATGATCGACCTGGTGATGCTCAAGGACTTCCTCGTCCTCTGTCGGATCAAGAGCTTCAGCCGTGCGGCGCAGGAGTGCCATGTCTCCGTGTCCGGGCTCAGCCGGCGTATCCAGACCCTGGAACAGTGGCTCGGCGCGCCGGTCTTCGAGCGCCACAAGCACGCCCTCGAACTGACCGAGGCCGGCCGCCAGTTGCAAGGCGTGGCGCAGGACGCGGTGCGCGCCCTGGACAACCTGCGCCAGTCGATCCGCGAGCGCGACGAAGACGCCCAGCGGCGCATCCGTTTCTGCGCCCCGCACATCCTCTCCTCGGTGTTTTTCCCGCACTGGATTCCGCGTCTGCAGGCGGACTTCCGCAGCGCCAAGTTCAGCGTCGACTGCGATTACCTGCCGCAATGCCTGTCGCGCCTGCGCGACGGCTCGGTGGACTACGTGGTGGCGTTGCTCGACGAAGGCGAGGCGGTGTCGCGCCGCCTGGGCATCGACAGCGAAGCCGAGTTCCAGCGCCTGGAGCTTGGTCACGAACAACTGGTGGCGGTCTGCGCGCCGGACGCCGCCGGCCAGCCGCTGTTCAACCTCGACCGCCTGCAGACCGAAGCGCTGTCGTTCCTCGGCTACTCCGAGGAATGCCACCTGGGCTGGGCCCTGGAACCGCTGCTGCGCGACAGCGGCCTGTTCCTCCAGCGCCATCACAGCTCCAGCCAGACCGAGGGGCTGCGCTTCTTCGCCCAATCGCGCCTGGGCGTCGCCTGGCTGCCGCATACCCTGGTCCGCGAGGACCTCGCCAGCCGTCGCCTGGTGCGCGCCGGCGGCCAGCGCTTCGACGTACCGCTGCGCTACACCCTGATCCGTCGCCGCCTGCCGCTACCCGGCGAGGCCGAACGCCTGTGGACCTTCCTCGGCGAGCTGGCGCGCCCGGCGCCGCGCTACGCGGTGGTCGGCGCGGCCTCCTGAGCCGCCGTCTCGGCGAGCAGGGCGCGGCGGAATTCACCGACCAGGTCGTCCTGCGCCGAACCGCTGCGGCTGACCATCACCAGCTCGCGCTGGAATTCCAGCGCGCCCAGTTCGATCACCCGTACCCGCGCCGGCTCGCGTAGCCACAGCCCGGCCCGGGGCAGCAGCGCCACGCCGAGACCGTTCTCCACCATCCGCGCGATCGCGTCGATCTCGTCCAGCTCCATCACCTGGCGCGGCCTGAGCTGCTGCGCCTCGAGGAAATCGCCCACCAGGCGACCGCCGAAGGACACATGGTCGTAGCGGATGAACGGTTGCGTGCGCAGCAATTCCAGCGCATCCGTCGCGGTGCATTGCGGCGGCGCGATCAGCACGAACGGCTGGCGCTCGACCCGTTGCGCGAAGAGCCCGCGCGGCAGGTTGAACGGCGGGCGGATGAGGATCGCCAGGTCCAGTTCGGCGGCGTCCACCTGGTCCAGTAGGTGCAGCGAGACGCCCGGCACCACCTGCGGCTCGATGTGCGGCGCCTGTTCGGCGAGGCGCTTGAGCACCTCCGGCAGCAGCCCGGTCTGCGCCGTGTTCACCGCACCGATGCGCAGGCGTCCGCGCGGGCTGTCGCCCTGGCCGATGCCGTCGAACAGCGCGAGGATCTGCTCGGCCGTACGCACTGCCTGCCGCCCGGCCTCGTTCAGGTGCGCCGCGCGCGGCGTACGCTGGAACAACTCGACGCCGACGCTGCGTTCCAGCGCGCGGATCTGCGCGCTCACCGCCGACTGCGTCAGCCCCACCTGTTCCCCCGCCGCGGCGAAGGAGCCCCGGCGCGCCACGGCGACCAGGGTGCGGAGTTCGCGGATCATCCAAGCCTCGAAAAAAGTATTGCTCAGGCGAAATATTATGCGCTTTCCATCGAAATCGGCACGGCAAATAATCCCGGCACACCCACAGAGGAACCGCGCCATGAGCCTGATGCCCTTCCACCTCGCCATCCCCGTCCACGACCTGCCCGCCGCCCGGCGCTTTTACGGCGAGGTCTTCGGCCTGAGCGAAGGCCGCTCCGCCGAGCACTGGGTCGACTTCGACTTCTTCGGCCACCAGTTGGTCATCCACCAGCACCCGCAGACCGACTCCCAGCGCCACGCCGGTAGCAACCCGGTGGACGGCCACGACGTGCCGGTGCCGCACTTCGGCGTGGTCCTCGCCTGGGACGACTGGCACGCCCTGGCCGAACGCCTGAAGCAGCGCGGCACCCGCTTCGTGATCGAGCCCTATATCCGCTTCAAGGGCCAGGTCGGCGAGCAGGCCACGCTGTTCCTCTTCGACCCCTGCGGCAACGCGCTGGAGTTCAAGAGCTTCCGCGACATGGACCAGTTGTTCGCCAAGTGAGATTGCCGGCGCTCCGCCTGGAGGCTGCGCTTACTGCGCGCAGTCCGTGCAGAACTCCAGCGCCGCGCAGCTGGACTGCTCATCCGGCAGGTTCGACGTTGCGCACTCTTTCTTGCGCACCACGCTACCCAGCGGCGCCAGCTTGAACCGCTCCGGCGGCGGGCTGGCCGGCTTTGCGCTTGTCGTCCCGTCGAGGTCGGGCTTGAAGGCGTGTTCAAGGTCGCCCAGGCGTTCGTCCAGGGTGGCGGAGGAGGCGAGGGCGGGCGTTAGGGCCAGGATGAGCAGGAGAACGCGGTAGGGCATGGGGTTTCCGGTGTGGGTGGCGATGCGCTGGAGCCGGGCACGGCATCCCCGCATGACGAGGAATCGAAGCGGCCATTCAAGGCGATTGCGTGTTGGCGATGGGATGCGCTCGCCCTCTGTTTGGCATTTTGTGAAGCGCTTCGCACCTTGCCCGAGCGGCGCCTTGTCCTGGCAAAACCGTCACCGCACAGTCCCCTTCCACCTTCATCCCCCTGCGACGCACCTCGCAATGCAACCAGCACCCCGGTTGCGCCACCCTCTACCTGGACAGCAGCGCAGCCAGCGAAGACCTGTTCGACACCGCCCGCCGCCGGCTGGAGTCGGCGATCGGAACGCTGAGCGTCCTCGACCTGCTCGACGAAACCGAAGACCGGCGAAAGCACCGCCGCATCACCGGCTCCTTGCTGTCGTTGCTCAGCGACGCCCTGTCGCTGTTCGAGGCGGAATACGCACGCAGACACCGATAACCGACGGAGGCGGTGCCCCCCGGCGAGGCCGGGGGTTAGAGGAGTCTCTATGTGAGCCGGTATGTTCATTGAGCCGAATTCACACAGGCCTTAACTATGAGCGTCTGTGCCGTACTATCCGCCTTGTCTGGCTAGGCTGTTGTGGTGAATTGGGCATACCTTTTCGCTACATGCCTAACGATCTCAAGTAGGTTTAGGTTTCTAGTAGAGGGGCATCGCTCCCGCTCTTTGCCAGGTTCGATTTTGGGCAGGTGCCTGATAGGCTGTCGCTCAACCATCATGAAAGGACTCTGCAGCTATGCCCGCCGTTATCGCTGAGAATGATGTGTCGATCTGGGACGACGAAACTGGAGCTGTCTACCACTACCCAAGGCGATACAGCGCCATCCTTAAGCCAGGGGTGCAGGTGGTTTACTACAAGGGCAAGCTGACAGATAAGTCCTTTGCTGATCAGCGCCTCAGTGCTCAGCCGCATTACTTTGGTATTGCGCGTATCGGCAAGGTTTACCCTGACCCTGAAAGCTCGAAAGGTGATCTCTTCGCGTTGATCGAGAGTTTTCAGCCATTTGAGCAGGCAGTCCTGGCAAAAGAAGGGAATAGCTACCTAGAGCCCATTCCGCCATCGAAGGCCAGCAACTACTGGCGTAGTGGTGTCCGGGAGATTGGACAGGTCACCTTTGATAGCATCCTGGCAAGGGCCGAGATTAAGCCTTTGCAGGTTGCCGAGAGTTGGGGCGATAGAGCTTTGGGGGGCTTTGAGTCTCGCACCGAGGGCAGTCTGTCCACCTACTACGGGGTCCGCTACGAGCGTGACCCAACACTGCGTCTCCAGGCAATTGCGATTCATGGTGTAGCTTGCAAGGCGTGCGGTTTTGATTTCGGAAAGGCATACGGCGAGTACGCGAAGGGTTTTATCCACGTTCACCACACGCAGCCCATTTCTGAGTTCGAAGCCCCCAAAGCCGTGAACCCTGAAACTGACCTGGTGCCCCTCTGTGCAAATTGCCATGCAGTTGTTCATCGCAGGCGTGATCGAACTCTTAGCGTCGATGAGCTGAAGGGGCTTGTTCGTGGGAGGTGGGTTTGCGCGGAGGCTGATGTAGTCATTTAGGTAAGGAAAAAGAAGGAAAAAGGGGACATATTTATTTTTCTGTCAGGCTCGCCTCATAGGGAGTGTAGCCTTGGCGAGCACTTTTGATCCCAGAAAACGTAAGCCCCTACGGGCGCTCCGGCAGTGAGTTCGTCGCGTCCAAGCATGGCTCAGTGTTGAGCAATTTGTCGCGCCAGCGGGGGAGTTCGCTGTCTTCCACATCCAGCCGTTTCAGCCATTGATCGGCCGCCCAGCCCACCAGCCGCAATTCGCCGTCGTGGGAGCCGCCGTGTAGCGAGCCGACGGTTTCATAGCGAATGCCTTTGAGCGCGTGGTTCAGCAGCACATACGGAGCGGGTCTGGAGTCTTCCGCATCACCCGCGATATAGGGATAGGCACCGGCCTGGATTACCACGCCATCGCCGTAGCGGTAGAAGGCAAAGTGGCTGGAGGGCAGTTGCGCACGCAGGGCATCGAGCCCGCCGGCCAGCGCCAGGCGCTCGTTGTTCAGGAGGGTTAGCCAACTGACAGTTTTGATTCTTGTAGGTTTGAACTCGGGAGTATTGGCCAGCAGACAAGCCGTCCCTACATCCAAACCCGGCATACGCGCCGCCATAAAGGCTTCGGAGGGCTCGTCATTGTCCCAACTGGTCGGCGAGAGATTGTAGGCATGCCCCGCATACCCCTGCTCCGGCTCTAGTCGCCGTGCGAAGTCAATAAACAGCTGTAGGAAATCCAATGGCTGCCGCTCTTGATATAGCAGAGGTACGGAGAACTCCAGAACACTAAGATCATGCCCCATTTTGGCTTGCCAGCTCCGCTTGCCGTAAATATCAAACAGCCAGGCGCCTGCATCGCGGGATTTCTTGCCGCTGGTGTAGCAGAAGCTGAGATGATCGTCTTCATCCATTGCCCCCATCATCTCGCGCAGTGGTTGGGTGTCACGGTATGCGGTCAGTGGCTTTCCTTGTGCAGGCTCTTCACGCCAGAGCCAGGTGAGGTGAGGCTCTGCTAGGCGCTTGAACTCATCGAAGCATTGGCATAATGACTCACGTACCAGTGGGGTATGGGCCTCTTTGAAGTAGAGAGTACCGCGTAGGCAAAGCACGGCACCGATATAGTCTTCGGGGCCGCCCTTCATCAACAGGTTGCCGGCTATTTCCAGTAGATGGGGTTGCTTGGCTAACTCTGCAGCCAGATCGAATGGCTGTTCCATGGGCTTTTCCTCTTGATCAATAGGCGGGAATCATCGGGCGAGGGGAACGGCCTCGGGTCAAGACGAACATCACTCCACCTGCGATGGCGACGGCCCACCCTGCTTGCTCTACTGGCACCTTGGATCGTTGATTTTCCTGGCCACAGTCGCAGTCGGAGGGTTTCATTTCAACAATCTTGTTCTTGTTGCCGGCAATCGCTGCATAATCCTCAAGTTGTTCCCTATTATGTGGGTCAGGCGGAAACTTCATCTCCACCACCTGTTTGATATTGTCCTGGGTTGGCGGCCTGTTGGGATTCTGAACGATGATCACGTCGGGCCTGCGAATCATTCCTTTCCCTGGCTTGAACGGCGGATGCTCCGGATCTTCATCCCAATACTTGCTGATCCATCCCGGTATCCAGCCATGTGGACTGTTACCGGTCTGGCTATCGAGAATCGGCTGCGGTGGGTTCTTGGTCATGTCGTAGCTGACCTCGGGCTTGTAGGGGCTGCGTCCCTGGAGAACTTCGTCCAACTCTCCCAGCCGCTGTGCCACGCACGCCTGCTTGAGGCTTTTGCCATCCTGGCTTAGGTTGGGCGTGCTGCTGCAATGGCAGACCGCCGAGCACAGCACCTTCTTGTCCTGCGGATCGAGCCTGGATTCCAGGGTGCCGACGGGGTTGGTCCTGCCTTCGGGGCTCATGCCTCCCCGGGACAGGCTGGGCTGGTCGCTCATGCGTCGCCCCTCTGCACCAGGTCGATGTAGAGGGTCTCCGCGGTGGGGCGCTCGATCCAGGAGGTCATGCCGTCGGCATCCGTGGTGTCGAACGCATTCCAGCCGCCACTCGACCAGACCCTGACCCGGCGTCCGGCGGCGGGCTTGCCCGTTTCGTGGTCGATGAGCTGGAAGCGCCCGGAACAGGGCACGCTGTTGCGGTTAAGGGGAAGGGCGGGAGCGCGCGGGGCGGGCGTGAAGACGTCGCCGATGAGTACCGTCCCCGAGCCGCCGATCACCACGTTGCCGTGCGCCCCGATACTACCCAGCGTCACCGCCGGTAGGCCGTTGATGAGTACCGTCGACGAAACGGCTGAGATCATCGGGCTTCCGCAGGCTGAGGTGTCGCCTTGCCGTGCTGCCGGCAGGCCGTCGAAAACGACGTCGGGAGAGCCCTGGACGATGGGGTTGCTGCCATGCCCTGGCACTGGGCAGGTCGTTGGATCGGTGACGCGGGCGGCGGGTTTTCCACTCATGTGCGGGTCCTTGCATCAGTGAGATGTGCTGGCCGTTCTGGCGGCCAATTCGGGATTGAACGAGTCGGCACCTATCGCCAGCGGAAGAAACGCAGAAGGGGACTTCTCCTTGTCCCACCTCCCGGCATTGGTTTCTTCTCCGGCCCGCCGAGGACCGTAGCGAGGTGCGCCGGTCAGTCTTGAGGGTGCGACGCGGAAGCGCCGGCTACCTGCAGCGCTGCAACTTCCAGCCGGGCGTCGCGGCGGGTCTGCTCCGTATGGCCCTGGATGATGCCGGGAATCAGGAAGGCATCGACGATCCACCAGATGCCGGTAATGATCAGGGGGAACAGGGTGAAACAACCGATCAGCGTGATGATCAGTTGGGTAACCGCCGTGCCGGTTTTCCCCAGGTAGAAGCGGTGTGCGCCGAAACCGCCCAGGAAGAACCACAGAAGATAGGCGGTGCCGGTGGATTTCTGGGCGTTGGAAACTTTCTGCTCCACGAGCATTTCAGACTGTAGTGACATGAGTTTTCCCACTGATCCATGCGGAAGACATGGTGGGAATTGAAACGTTGCCAACGGTGTTTTTTCAAGCGTCCAGTCTGAGGATGTTTTTGATTTGTAGTTTTATTGCGGGGCTCTGGAAGAGTCGGCCAGGAGTCGGAACTCCTGGACTTCGTAGAAGTGCTTAAAACAAACTGGCGAGTGGCTGGAGTTTATGGGCGAAAGGCGTCCGGCCGGGCGCCTTTCGCTTTTGTCCGTTAACTTCATAGTGGCGTGGTTTCGAACTTTATCTTTTGATAGTTCTCGAAAATAAACCTGTCTTCCGGCGACAGGGCCGTTTCGTCGAAGGGCAGGATCGCGCCGTCATGCATGACCTTGTAGTCGCGAGAGGTGATTTTCGTCTCCGCCGTGGTGAATGTACTCATGAAGCGCTTATGGGCATCCCCCTGGAACTCCTTCCTGTGCTGGAGGAAGTAGGCGAAGTCCATGTGCCCAACCATGAAGACGATGCTCCAGTCCTTCCTGGCGGCTATGTCCCATTTCCACATGGCGGAGAGTTTCCGCCTAATGGCCTGGTCGGACTCCCTCAGGGCCTTCTTGAG
Organism: Pseudomonas sp. HMSC065H01; assembly: GCF_001815235.1. NCBI lineage: Bacteria > Pseudomonadati > Pseudomonadota > Gammaproteobacteria > Pseudomonadales > Pseudomonadaceae > Pseudomonas > Pseudomonas sp. HMSC065H01. The sequence continues at coordinate 242,668 of NZ_KV819906.1, forward strand.
ACAGTCGAAGGCGTAGGTACTGTCTATGTCGAATTCGCAGATGGTCAGGTAGTTCACGAACTTTTCGCCGAAGACACAACTGGAGCCGAGGGTGAAAATCTCGTATCCCGGGCAATACCTGCGAAAGAAATCAAGTTCCGTCAGGAACCAGTCTTCCAGTGCGGGTCGGCTGCTCTTTCCGTAGACGTTCTTGACGATGTCTGGCGTATATTCGAATCCTTCGCTGGTGCAGGTCAGAACGTTCTTCTCATCTTTGGCGATGACTATCCTGTTTTTTGCTACTTTCGGTTCCTTTTTCATTTTTCTTGTCCTTCGAGCGTCTGTGGAGGCCGGTTTATCGTGTTTTGGAATCTCTGTTTTAGGTTTCGCTTTCCAGGGATATAAGACGCCTGCTTACCCTGGTAGTGAGTGTCTAGCTCAAATTCTTTTTCTGTGCTTGACGAAAAGTATGCGTCGGTTTCTCGGAGGCTCGTTTTCTTGGACGGGGAGTTTCGAACCTGAATCCATGAATGTTTTCCTGCCAGCGTTCCAGAGCCTTGTTGGCGGCGGAGTCGAACGGTCTCATTAACAGATTCGGGAAATATCATTCCGCGCGTCCGCAGCCAAAAGAGTGGGCTGGCGAAGCTCGCCGGGTGTCGGTCACGGTAGGGGAGGGAGCAGCAAGGCGAGCCGGCAACAGGAAAGGCCCGGCGCTGGAGGAGCAGGCAAGGGACTGGGCAAAGAAAAAGCCCCTGAAATTCACTAGGAAAATCAGGGGCTTATCGTTTGCGTTTGGTGGGGGCGGGGGGATTTGAACCCGCCTTTCGCCGCGTCCGTTAATGGCAATTGGTGGTCGACATTAGTAATTCCGGGGCGCTATCCGTTGCATTACTGAACAATGATGGCGAGTATTGGCGAGTGATTTCGACACTTTTTCGACAATTTTAGCGCCTCCCCTGTCATCGACATCGCTACCCAAATCACCTACACAATGGGGCATCTCCACGTTTTCTTCGCCACAGCCATATAGACATTTGCGCGCTCGTCAATATCGGCTGACGTGAAGTCACCAATTGCTTTTAGCTGCACTTCGGGATTCGCAGCCAAAAAAGCCGTTAGCTTTGGGTTGTTTTGATAAAATCCATCGCAGAACGACTTTGCGAGGGTGTTTTCTGTGCTGTAGACGGCAAGTTTATTAGAGTAGCGTTCATCTTGAAGTGATCTGTTTCTCGCACGAGGGAGCAGGGTAAGTGCTCCAAGTAAATTGCGCCTGTCATCGTATTCTTTGGCATCTGCGAAGCCGTGGTTTGCCGGTAGACTGGTAACGTCGTAGGTTTTCTTAAGCAAATGCTCTATGTCGAAAGTTTTTGCGCCACGATCCCGCTGCCAATATACAGAGAACTCTGTTTTGTTGGCAGTATCGAAGTCATTTTCGATGTAGCAGGAGATTCTTGCTAGATAGTAGAGAATGTCGCTCCTATCTGCCTTGGTATATTTCACGCCAGCAAGGCCGTTCAGAGCCGCATAGTACCTTGGCCACTCCTGTTTAACGTATGCATCTAGCTCTACCTTCGACTTTCCTCTTATATCCTTAGTTATCTGGAAAGAGATCTCTTTTAAATTGTCGTAGTTATTTTGCTTGCCTTCGATGGATCTGGATGTGAGGATAAGATCCAGAAGTTTCGAGGCTTGAGAGATTTTGTGCTTCCAGTCGGCTTCAAGGTCATCAACGCCTGTACATGCCAAAAGAATCATCGACTGAAGGCTAAATCTTCTCGCGGAGTTATAGTAGATCTCTTCGTAGCCAGAAGTTAGGCTGTCTTCTGCAGTCTTAATGAATCTGTAAATATCTGCAAATTTGCTTATAGTCTTCTCAATGAATTTTTTATAGTCATCGCCATTTTGAAGCTGAAGCTTGGCTGAGTTGTCTTGAAACCAGCGATGATATGCATCGCCTATTAAATCAAAGTCGCCGGCCTGATCCCCTTTATTCTTTCCGCGCATTGTGTCCGCCCACTGCGCTCTGAATAAAGTACGAATAAATATAGAGTCACCTTCTGCGTCATCCGCTCGAAGCTTGCTTACCTTATCAATCCAGATAGCGTTGCAGGCACGCGCGTCATCGTTTAGGTCAATTTTCGATAGGATCTGGCCTTTGAGCAGATCGATAGGTCCAAGACGAAGCCCTCTGTCATTCATGCTCACAAATACTTTGTGTGCTTCTGACTCACTTCCGACAGAAATGTCTATTAGGCTAACCTTGCCAAGCAAGTAGTCTACAAAGTACGGGAGGGCTTGAATTACTTCTGTATCTATGAGTGACTCAAGGCTTCGGAGCGCTTGGAGAATTTTCTTATCGCTCTCGTCAAGATCTTGTACATCTTCTGCGTCCTTCAGAGCAGCAGCGCCTAGCTTCTTTGTATTCAGGTATTTGTCAAATATGTCTTTTCTGACAGGGCTGAATTCAATAGTGTAGTCTTTTACTCCGTAGTTTAAGTTCCAGAGTAAATCGCTAAGGTTGGCTGCATCAGAAATTTTATTATCTTCTATGTATCTATACAGGTACGCCATAAGAATAAATATCGAAGTAAGGCGCTGCTGTCCATCAATCAAAGGGATTTTGCCATCCTGATCTGGCGCGGTAATAATCGAACCCAAAAAATAGGAGCTATATTGAGAAACTGCAGCTCGACCATCTTTCTGGTCATAGTTATCCAGGAATGCCTCTTGGATATCGCTGGTAAACTCTTCTAGATGCCTTGGTTCCCATTTGTACTCCCTCTGAAAGTACGGGAGGGAGTAGTGGCTCTGAAAGCATTGTTTAACATTTTTGTGCTGCGGAACTACAGTTGCCAATTTTCAAGTCCCTCTGGTTTGGCCAGTTTCTTGGAAGCCGATTTTTTTACGAAGAAGATAATGGCGGAGTCGCTTAGAATTTAATCCAAAGAGCAGTTACGTCATCCCATTTAATCTTATATCCTGCGGACTCTAACTCTTGGATAACACCAGTCATTAGCTCCTCAAGCTCTGAGTCTGGAATTCCGCCATCCAGGTTTAAATCACTAAGAGATGCAATTGCCTCGCTGTGGCCTAGCCTTACCGCTCTATAGATTGATTCTACCGCTCGCTTTCGAATCTCATCAGGAATGGCACTTCTTGCCATCATCGCTAACTCACGAGCACGTTCGGCTGTAATCAGCCTATCGGTGGCGTTTTCGGCTATGAAGCTCGACTCGAGCCGAGCGACTAACTCGGCATTCAACGAACGTCCGGATGCCTTTGCTGCTTGCTCGGCTTGAGCTCTCAGCTCTGGGGTCATCCGTAATTTGAATTGGGGGTCTTCTCTGCTCATCCGGTGATGATGGATCACGGTGGTCTTGACGACAATGGAACCACCGTGGTCCCATTGCTCCATGGGATCACGGTGATCCCTTTTGGTGAGGGGAGTCGCAATGGATCTTCAAGAGCTGCAGTCACGGATCGGGAATACAGCGCCGCCTGTGATGCCCTGGAGAGAGTTCGCCGACTGGATTCGCATGGGTGACCGCCATGACGTTGTCTGGGGTTGGATTCGCAATGGCTACATCCCTCACGAGAAGGTCGGCAAGCACGTGCTGGTCAACGTCGCGTTGTTCACCAGCCAGCTTATGGAAAAGGAGATGCCCCTATGAGCGAACACCAATCGAGCCCCGACATTTGCACCATCCCGGCCTTCGCCGAGATGTGCGGCGTGAGTGTTGAAGAAGCTGGGGAATGGGTGCGTAACGGCACCATCCCTAGCACCACTATGGGGGAAATGCGCGTGGTGAACATGGTCCGCCTCCGCGTTGAACTACTCAGTGGAAAAGAGAATTTCGAAGCGGGGGATTACAGCAATGACTAGCAACCGTGTTTCCCTGGATACCGAAAGCGCCCTGACCTATCTGGGGCAAACCGTCCTCTTCGAATTGGTATGGGAACAAGACCCCGAGCCGCTCTGGTGTCTCCTTCATGTTGTCGGCGTCGTCCTGGCACTCGAAGGCGTTCACAGTGATCCCTACTTCCTCGTCGTCGCGGCCAACGGCGAGGGGCGCTATCCGAACGAATTGTTCTGGTCCGACATTCGCACGATTCGGGTGATGCGGCACCGCGACCGGCATGGTTCCGGCAACGTACTGGACCGCATCGCCCACCCTAAAGATCCGCGCTCAAGGGCCGCGCTCCCGGCTCGTCGGAACAGCTTCACCGTTCCGGCGAACGGAAGCACGGGCGCAGCGAACCCTTGAACGCATGCCCGTCACCAGCCTTGGCCGGTGAGCGTGGGGCAGCTTCTCCGCCCCGCGCTCCCGAGCCCTCGGCGGCAAGAGCGGGATGACAAGGGCAGAGCCCTTGGTGTTGGGCGATACCGGTCGTGCATATCCGAGCGGAGTGAATGGACTTAACTGGATAGTGTTGGACTACGTTTCCGGCCCCATTCGCCTTCGGCATAGCCCCGTTCCAGCACCTGATTTTGTGGTGAGATAACCACAGCGGCGCGCCCCAGAGCCCCGTTCCAAAGCCTCTTAATTCCACCATTTCCGAACGCTGAATCACCGGCGCGAGCGCCTGTATTCCAGCGACGGGCACGCTCATGCCCAGGAAATGCAAACGAGGAAAACGCGATGAGCCTAGAGGGACTGATCAACGTCGTTGCTCTCGTGCTGACGGCCTACCTCCTGTGCGGCGGCGCTCCGCTCAAGCAACCCACCATCCCCTCCTGTTGGGTCAGTCCGGTGCAACTGGAGTGTTGGACGTTCGCCGCGACGCCGGCCGGGAGCGCAAGGCATGAGCGGTAGGCCGAAGGCGCGGCGACGTCCCTGTAACACGTCTAACAACACACGCAGTGAAATGGACATTAATGGATAACGTTGGAGAATTCAGATGGCAAAGTTCAGTGATCAGCGTCGACTGCTAGTTCAACCAGACGGTCAAATCATCGAGTCACCGCGTGGCCGCCTTTTCATCGACGCCTACACAGCGAAAATGACCGACCTTTCCGGGGTGCGCGTTTTGCGCTGCGGCGTGGATACCGTCCGCCAGTTGTACAACGGGCTGATTCGCCCTGAAGTCATCGCGCTATTCGACTCCCAGGAACCTATCGTTGAGTTCGCCGGCTACGAGTGGTCCAAGGGGCGCATTGGGCGCGACTCCGGGTATCAGTTCCGACTGCAGAACGCAGACCTCGGCCTGATCCTGCTGATCAAGAATCACAATATGAAGCTGGAGAGCATCGGTTCTCACCTCAAGATTGAGGTTTCGCCGCATGCGATTGATGGCGTGGCCCCGAAGGCGCTCCAGGGACTCATGGATTCACTCGCTGCGGCGGTGATGACTCACTGCGAGCCCAACCAGTGTGCTGTCCACATCGCCCTGGACGTGCAAGGTTGGACTCCGAAAGAAAACATCGTGGATCGCATGTACTGCCGATCCAATCGGGTACGGCAGATCAGCGGCATCGACCGAATCGAGTTCAACGGCAACGCCTCGGTCTATGGACGTGGTGAAACCTACATGTTCGGCTCACCGACAGGCATCCAGCTGGCGGTCTACAACAAGTCGCTACAGGCCCGTGCCACCGACAAGCTCGACTACTGGAACGCCGTCTGGTCGACCCACAACGGCAATCCGTTTGGTGACAGCGACGCAGCCTACAACCCCAAGCAGCCGGTCTGGCGTATCGAGTTTCGCTACCACCACACCATCATAAATCAGTTCGCTCAGGGCTCCGTAAAGGCCTCTGGTGGCGTGATCGGCACCCGGACCTATGAAGGTATCTCCCAGCACCTCGATCACCTCTGGGTGTACGGCTGCGAGGCGTATCGGCTGCTCGGTCTGCGTACTCAGCATGACCCGTTCTGGACGCTCATCATGCAAGACGTGAAGGTCCAGGTGGAGGCCGATCCGCTCATTGAGCGTGTCGAGTATCGGCGTTATCGCAAGACGGCCATGGGCTTCTCCGGCAAGAACTGCGAGATGTTCCTGGGCCAGTTCATCAGCCTGATTGCACGCGAGCGTATCCCCGCAAAAAAGGCGATTGAGTCCGCCTACAGCCTCGAATTCTGGCATGTGATCGAAGACCACTACTTAGCGAAGGGTTGGACTCGGCGGGACCTCGAAAAGCACATCAAGAACCTGATCTCAGACCGCTATTTGCGAAGGGGATATGCCGTCTGATGGCAATCACGAAGCTGGAGGATGGACGCTGGCTGGCTGATATCGAACCCATCAAGGGCAAGCGCTTCCGCAGGCGATTCAAGACCAAGGGAGAGGCTCAACGCTTCGAAGCCACGGTTAGGCAGAAGTGCATCGAGAACCCTGCTTGGAGCATCAAGCCCAAGGATCGCCGCAGACTCTCGGAGCTGGTGCAGCTCTGGTACGACCTGCACGGCCATTCACTGCGTGATGCGCCTCGGCGGCTATCAAAGATGCTGCAATTGGCTGTTCGATTAGGCGACCCAGTAGCGACGGCCCTGGATGCGTCTTTGTATGCGAGCTTGCGGCGTAAGCGGCTGGAGGAGGGAATATCCGGGAAGACTTTGAACAACGAACTGGGCTACCTCCGCGCGGTGTTCAATGAACTGAAGGATTTGGGCCAGATCGACTATGGCAACCCGCTGGCTGGGGTGAAGCTGCTCAAGCTGCAAGAGCGCGAGCTGTCATGGCTGACTACCGAGCAGATCGGCGAGCTTCTCGATTCCATCCGCACTCGTTGCGACAACCCGCATACCGAGTTGGTGACGCTGCTTTGCCTGGCTACCGGTGCTCGATGGTCCGAGGCGGAAAAGCTCCCCGCGCATCGACTCCAGGGCAACGTCGTGACGTATGCCGGAACCAAGTCAGGGAAGGTGCGTCACGTACCGATTCCAGCAGAGCTGGCTGACCGGGTGAGAGCGCATTGGCGAATGAATGGCCCGTTCACGTCCTGCATCACATCCTTCCGCCGCGCCCTGGGGCGCACCACGATTCAACTGCCGCAAGGTCAGGCTAGCCATGCTCTACGGCATACCTTTGCCAGTCACTTCATGATGAATGGAGGCAACATTCTCACGCTTCAAAAAGTACTAGGCCATTCCACTCTGACGATGACAATGCGCTACGCGCATCTATCTCCAGATCATCTACAGGAAGCTCTGAAATTTGGTCCACTTACGGTTGCTCTGATAGATTAACCGACGGTGAAATTTTGATTTTAAGGAGACTGAATTGAATGGAGTTCCTGCACGTTTATGCCGTTACAGGTCGCTAGACGAGAGCCTGTTTCGCAGAGAGATGGACGCACTTAAGGATTCATATTTGTATGCGCCTTCGTTTCGGAAGATGAATGATCCGATGGAGGGGTTCTATCAGCTTGGAGGTAACGAGGACTACTTCCTTAAGACTTGGCTGGGTGCAGAGGATGAGTATCGTAAGCTCCACAAAATGGCCAGTGATATTTTTGACCGGCTAGCCATTATCTCGCTTTCTCAGACAACTCTCGATTATCCCCTGTGGGCGTACTACGCATCCAGTTTCTCTGGGATGTGCCTAGAATTCGATACCTCCATTCTACAAGTTGGCGGGCTGCAAGGAGAGAACCTCGTCAAGGTCGTCTACCAGTCAGAAGAGCTTCCCGCTCTGGGCCTGATGCGCTTTGCTAGCGAAAGTGGTCGGGAAGAATTAGTGAAGCGCATTTCCATTAAGCGGGAGGAATGGGCCCATGAGAAAGAGTGGAGGTTTGTCGTTGGCGAGGAGGGGAAGCGTTATTACAGAGATGATGCTATAAAGAGAGTTCTCTTAGGTCCAAAGATTGATCCTAGGTTCGAAAGTGAGATTCTTGAGCTGCTATCAAATCGGCCTGTTCAAGTTCTTAAAGGAAGTATCGAGGGTATGTCTATGCATTTTGATGTAATTCAGGATGCATGTGAACTAGAAAAATGCGAAAGGGTTGGCGAAGGAGCGTTTGAGCCGGAAAATGATTTGTATGGTGAAGAGATCAAAGAGTTTCTCAAGGTTCCTTTTGAACGGCTTGTCGAGAAGTGCAAAGAGATCTCACGGCTACCCAACATGGATTCGTTTGGGGGAGTAGGCGTCTCAAAAGAGCGACGCCTGTTTCTCTGGACGAGCTACCGGCTGCGCTCTGGCACTTCGGCATACGAAAGGGTGTATTTCGATGAGTATCTCAACCCGCTAGGCTAGCTTGAGCGACTACCTTCGACAGTTTTTCGACAGCTGTAGGGCCTAAACGAAAAAGCCCCTGAAATTCACTAGGAAAATCAGGGGCTTATCGTTTGCGTTTGGTGGAGCCGGGGGGATTTGAACCCGCATCTAACCCTGTATTGGTGCGGCTTTCAGGTTCAAGGCTGCCATAAGGCTGTCATTCATCCAGAGATTCGTATTCATGCATGGCAGGCTTCCTGTGTGCCGCGCTCAGATCCCACTGATTCCAGATGTTCCGAAGATAGGTTGAAGTATTCTCCAGATCATCTTGGATGATCATCGGTTCGCCATCAGGGTCGCCGAAGGCGTAGACATACGCCGGCCAGTAATCGCCGTTCACATTAGAGGCTATATGTGCCCATTCCTTCAGGTATGCCTCTTTGTCGTATACGGCCCAGAAGGCTTGGTCGACAAGGACGGTCAGCGAACCTTTCCTTTCCCCAATGAACTTGACCGGGCCGAGTAGCCCCCTGAAGTACCCCGCGTTAATCACATCGATAATTCGCTCGTCATGGTCCTCATCCCAAATGACAGCGAATTTTTGAATGTTGGCTGAGTGATCGGGGTGCGGAACCATATGTTCATCGCACCATTGAGCACAGCTCAATATGGAGTAATGGGTTCCCCTTCCGATGTAGCCCGCGGGTTCTGATTGGTCGTAGACGGTAGAGAAATAGGGGGAATAGCTGCGATTTTTCATAGTTGGTCCTTTAGTATTTTTCCAATACTGCGTCGCGCCTTTCGGGCGCTGCACGGTCGCTAGCCAGTTGGCAGGTTTTCTAGGTCTGGTGTCAAGCGCTTTTTGCCCCACAGGTCCTCCGCTTTCGATCCAGCGTGCTCATCAGCTGTTGGCATCCACCTGCCGTAGACCCTGGCAATCATCGTCCAGTCGCTGTGCCCCATCTGCTGCGCAACCCACATGGGGTGCTCGCCGGCGGACAGCATCATCGAGGCATAGGTGTGCCGGGTCTGGTAGGGACGACGGTAGCGCACGCCGGCCTTCTTCAGCGCGTAAACCCACAGTGTTTTCCGGATCGGTCCGTCGCCGACCCATCGCTCGCCCGTCCTTGGATTCTGGAAGACTTCCTGGTTGGCCAGGTAGGTGAATGCCTTCTGCGCTTTCAGGGCTTCCAGCGCAGGGCCGAGCAGCTTGATGCTGCGCCGGCCGGATGTGGTTTTCGTCACCTCCGCTTTCCCCTTGGCCGCCTGGGTCATGGCGCGAGTGACATGCACCTCGCCGCGGAGCCAGTCAATATCGCCCCACTCGAGGCCGACGAGTTCGCTGGTCCGCATCCCCGTCCAGAGTGCGAACTGCACCAGGTTCCGCCCTTGACCATCCAAGGCATCCAGAATCGCTCGCTGCTCTTCCGGCGAGAACGGGTCCACGTCGTCGCCCTTGACCTCTCCCTTCCTTGCGTATGTCCAGCCGGCGAGGGGATTGTTGTCGATCAGTTCCTCTTCCATCGCATCACTGAGGGCCGAGCGTAGGCAGCTCTGGATATTGCTGAGTGTCTTGTTGCTCACCTTCAAAGTATCCAGCCAATCCTTGACGGTTTTCCGCTTCAGGTCGACCACCATGACGGGGCCTAGGGCTGGCACCAGGCGAAGCTCTACAATCTTCCTGTAGCCCTCGAAGGTACTGCTGGAGACGTGCTTGCGCTTCGACTCAAGCCATCGGCCAAGGAATCCCGTAACCGTTTCGCGTGACGCCTCAGGCGCAAACTTGGCGGCGCGCGGAGATCCAGGAAATGTCACCGAGTAGTCGAAGGTGCCGGCGGCGATCGCATGTTCGACAGCCGCCTTATGCTGCTCCGCTCGCTTCAGGTTAGTGGCGGTGGGCTTGAGCGAGATGCGCTCCCGGCACCTGACGCCGCGATACATGAACGTGATTTCGATACTCGAATCAGAGACCGCCCTGACTCCCCGCCCATCTCTACCCATGCTTCATAGCCTTCTACATCAATAAGCGTCCGGCCATCCGGTGCTTTCTTCCATACGTCGCCGAGGCGCCAGATTCCGTCGCGGATCTTCGAGCGCACAGCGTCTTCGGTGTAGCCAGACTCGCTGGCGAATTTTTTAACAGTCAGGTAGCGCATTCCTGAGGTCTAGGCTTGAATGCAAGCCCCTCCCAGCGGCCGGATGGGCCGCGGATCTCGCTGCGCCGAACGTAGGCCCGGCGTTTCTTGCTATCGAACAGTGCCTGGCAGACATCCATCCGCTCATCATTATTCGTTATTGCCAGTAGTCTGGCGCGGTCACCGCTGTTGACGAAGACAAAGCCGTCCTTGACCTTCCCGAATCCACTGGTCCGGTATAAGGCCCAGCGCGCCCCTCCTTTCTTGCCCCCCTTCGACCCTTCGGTCAGGTAGAACGCGAACTCTCCCCTCATCACGCGGAACAGAGTTCTAGCCATGGCGACCCCCTCCATCTTTCCCCACTTCCGTATAGACCTCAGGCTTTCGCTCGACCGTGCGGATTGAACCGTCTCGGCAGTGCAGCGTCAGCGCGGCCCGCTTCGTCTCGATCGTGCCGTCGTTGCGGATCACTGTCTGGGGCACGCCATAGAGTGGCCCGCCGGGAGCGAACGGATCGGGTAGAGCCTCAGGGTTCTCCTCTGCGAATCGCAGCATCTCGGCTATGATGCAGTTGAACAGTGGGCCGTCCTTCAGGTCCGCCTCTCGCCTTCCGCTGAAAGCATTCGAGCTGTCCTCAAGGCCTTCGACGAAGGCGATGTGATTGAGCATCTGCCCAGGCTTGGCGCCTTGGATGGCGGCGCGGTGGACCGGATTGACGCCGAGGGCATCGCAGATGCGATCGACTCCAATCTCTCCCTCGATCCACCTCTCGGCCTGCAGGAGCCAGGCGCCAAGGGCGGCTTGGGCTTTCTCGTGGTAGCTGCTGGATGTTTTCCGAAACTCCTTCGCCTGTTCCAACTGGGCCCTGGTGAATGGAAGGCCCTTCCTTGCCTCCTTGATCTTTCGATCAGCGCAGGTCCTGTCGGCCTCCCAGCCGAACTGGTACTGCCTGGCCATGCGACGCGCGACCAGGAGGCGGGTGAGTGCGGAGAGGTCTGGCTTGTCCCAGATGTTGAGCAGACGCTTCAGGTTCTCGTAGGTCATCAGCATGATGGCGGCTCCTTGTCCACGCCCATCCTATGGAGTAAACGTTCCTTGCAGAGCTGTTCTTGAAGGCGTTGGATCTCGCAGGTGTAACTCTTCGCAGTCAGCAGCGAGCCGAGCGCGTATCCGACGTAGAGGCCGCCCGCGCACCAGACGATGCAGAGGAGTAGTGTTCCGATCATGGCTGGCGCCCCTTGTCCGTGTCGCAGATCCGCAGGTCGACCCCGCAGGCCTGGACCAGTTCGGTCAACTCGCCGAGCTTGGTGTTGGGGTTCTGCATCGCCTGGCCCAGGCGGACCAACTGCTGGCCGAGGGTGGCGAGCGGGGTAGGGCGATACCCTGGTGGTGGCGGAATATCGGAGCCTCTCATCACTGGCATACCTCCCAGATGAACAGGGTCTTGAATGGCTGGAGCGCGATGCCAGCGGAAACAGCAGCCAGGCCAAACAGCGCGACGAGTGCGATAGCGGTCAGTGCTTTTCTCATGCTTCACATCCAGGCGCTGGCGCGTTTTCCATGCAGTCCGGGCACGGCTCACCGTCATCTTCCAGGTCGTCGCTCTTGATGAGGACCAGGCGTCCGCCGCAGTGGTGACAGAACAGCGCGCCGTTCTCTGCTGGTCCATCCTCAACGAAGCCCCAGGTCTGGCCGCAACCTGTTTCCCAGATGCCGCTGCTTTCGGTCCATTTGCACGACGGGGATGCCGAACTGGTCGGTTCGGCGGCGAGCATGGCGCGCAGTTCTCGGAGCAGAGCTTTCCCGGTAGCGCCGCGCTGCGCGAGGAATTCAGACAGGCGCCCGATGAACTCTTCCGGCACGCTGTGCTGAGCCTGGGCTTCGAATTCAGCGACCCTGGCCAAGGCAGCGTCTCGCTCTTTCTCGCAGCGCCCCCAGCCGTTCGTTGCGCTACCGAGCTTGAAGATCAGCTCGGTGTTGCGCTCTCGCTGAGATTGAAGCTCCGCTCGTAGTGCTTCGACTTGCGCCAGGGCGGCCTTCAGTTGATCCTCCAAGCGCTTGGCATAGCCGCGAATGCCTTGCACGGTCCAGCCACCATCGATGGCGTCTTGCGGCAGCCCTTCGCAGATACGCTCGAACTGGCGCAGGCGCCTCAGCTCATTGGCCGCTACCTCGACGGCTTCAATCACTGGCACGCCGACGTAGCCGTCCTCGATATCTACTCGATCAAGCCAGCGTTCCAGGGTTTGAAGGCCTTCGGCCAACTCGCGCCGCTCCTCATTCGCCTGGTCCTCGTGCAGGGCGGCACCGGTCTGCTCGACCTGGGCCAGGTGTTCCTCCAGCGGAGGTAAGTCCTGGGCAGCATCCTGGGGCTGGTTGGCGGTGCCGGTGATGAGGTCGAAGGCAGAAGGCTTCAGCCCCTGTGCTGGCGCTTCGTTGAATGCCTGAGCGAGCGGAGCAAGTCCGAGCGGGTCGCGCTCGCGGGCCAATCCCGGCGCGGGGTGGGGTCGCCCGCCGGCATTACCCGGTCCGGAAACAGGTTCGCGGCCAGGGTTGCCCGGCTCTGAACTCGCTTCAGCGCCACCCAAGGCCGCCAAGGCGATCTGTCGCATGTTCGCCGCCGGCAGGTCGTCCTGCTCTGGACAGGGGAACTCGGCGATGGTGCGGAGCGCCAGGAGGGCGCGCTCGAGCGGAATCTCTCCTGCACCCTCGGTGCCGGCCAGGTGCTTCGCTACCGTTTCCCGGATGACGCGTAGCGCGTTCATGGCCTGGAGCGAGCTACCGTCCTGGCCGAGCTTGGCGGTCAGGTCGATCTGTTTAAACAGGGCATGGGTCATAGGTCACCCCCTTGCTCGGCGCTGCGCACCGCCTGGTAGGCGAGGGCGTAGCAAGCCATTTGCACCAGCAGGCTCGAAGCCGCGAGTGCGGGGTGATCTGTGAGGGCCAGGGCCGCCACGTGCAGAGCGCCGGTAGGGATGGAGAGCCAAGGGCGGGCGAGCAGGTTCGCGGCTCCTTGCCCCTTGATGCCGCCGGCGAATATCAGCAGCCAGCAGAGAACGTTCGTGGCCGCCGCCACATAGAAGGCGAACTGGTGAAGCGACCCCTGACCGAAGTACAGGCACGCGCTGAGCAGCAGGCTGATCGCGGTGCCGATGAGTGCTTGCTTCATGGTCAGTGCCCTCCGGTGGCAGCGGTCAGAGCATCGAGGAGCGCTTGCTTCCGGCGCTGACCGTGCAGGTACTCGCGTAGGACGATGATGACCACGCTGTTCATGCTGCGTTCGTCTCGCTTGGCCTCGGCTTCCACCTCGGCCCTCAGTCCGTCCGGCAGTCGGACAACGAACTTGTCCATATCCCGGCTGGCGCTGGCCGGCAGTTCGGTTACAACGGTTGCTCGTTTCATAGTTTCTCCAGGGCGAGCAAGGGCCCGCCGGCATTTGTGGCTTTGCCAAAATCGGTTGGGTGTCGGTCAGCCCCGACTGCTCACCACTGCCCAGGTGACGGGCTTTGCGCTAGGCTGAGCGCTCTCACACAACACAGCCAGCAAAGGAGGGCGGAGCCGTGGCGGTTTCCGTAATTGCAAAATTCATCGCAGATGAGTGGTTCAAGATCATGGCGATCCTGTGTTTCCTGCTGCTGGCGGCCTCGCTCACTCTCGACCTCAAGGTCGACAACGGCATCGTCGGGCTTTTTGCCCTGTCGGGGATGATCTGGGGGATCGGCGAAATGGCCTGCCGCCCCTTCGTGTCCGGGATGGCGCCACACCCATACCAATTTGGCTCGGTCGTCATCAGTGGCAGGCCGCGCCGGATGAACAAGACCGGCTTTGTGCTATTCGTGCTGTCCATCATCGTGGCGATCCTTGGCTGCCTGAGGGCCTGGCCGTTCGTGCTGCCCATGATTGAAATAGTTCTTCACCCGAACACCCTGTAGCGGGGTCACGCCACCCAGGCCACGCCATCGCGGCGAGCAGTCAGGCGAGTTTCGATCTTCCTTTCGCCGCCACGGCGCGCCCGCATGGCAGGGGCTTCATGGAGGAGGGGTTGTGCTGCCGCCAGGATGGCGAGGATGCCAACGCACAGGGGGCTGATGATCTGGCGCTTGTATGCCTCCAGCACGAGGCCGCGGACGGTCTTGGCGCCGAGCTTGAACCTCGCATCATCCAACCGCTTGGACACGGTTCCAGGCGCGATGCCCATCAGCTTGGCGATCTCCTTTGCGGTCAGGTCGCTCGCCGCATGCAGGGTGGCCTCCAGTTCGCGCGGAGCGAGACCCATGCCGAGAGTGCCTTTCCATTTGCCTGCCGTGATGGTTGCTGTGTCCATGGCCGCCTCTCTGTGTACAAGTAAATCTTGTAATAAAGGCTACAAGAAAAACTTGCAGGCCTGCAAGAGCTTTTTGTTGGGCGCTTTCGGCGGGCACAAAAAAGCCGGCGCTTGGCCGGCTTCTTCTGCAGTTGATATCGGTCTAGAGGCCTGTGATCTTAGCGTCCACGACTCGGCCGATGATGCTCCAGTCCTCGTCGAGCTCCACGAGCTTGAATGCGGCGTTCAAGGGGGCGAGGTACTCCACTCCGCCATCGTTGACGTACTGTTTGAAGGTCGTCTCTCCATCGCGGTGCTTGGCGATATAGAACTTTCCGCTGATCAGGTCGAAGCCTTCCGGTCGAATGAGAATCGGCGTGCCCTCAGGGAAGCTGGGTGGAGTGTCAGAGGTCATCGACTTTCCTCTCACCCGCACCCAATAACCGTGCTTGCCAGCATTCTCCGTGGACGGAAGCCATTCCTCCGCGATGCCAGGCGCATAGTTGTCTGGTGACTCTGCGCGCTCTCCTGCATTTACCCAGCTAATCACCGGGTACTCCTTAGCTTCCCTGGCAGGCTGAAGCATTGGGGCGAAATTCATCAGTTCCGAGGCCTCGCGAAGCCTTGGATCATCTCCGGTTACAAGCCAGGTAACAGTGACCTGAAGTAAACGGCAAAGCTCATCAAGCCGCTTACCTCTGGGGGACGACTTTCCAGACTCCCAGCTCTGAACGGCCTGAGGGGTGACGCCAAGATTCCGCGCCAGCTCGGACTGACTGAGTCCGACCAGCTCTCTGGCGGCTGTAATTCGCTGTTGAAGAGTGCTCATACGGCCACTATGCAAATAAATCTTGTAGATTGCATTGCAATTTTCTCTTGTTGATGTGTAGGCTTTCTGCAAGAAACTCTTGTAGAGATCGACAATGGAACAATCCCCGATTCAGAGGGCGGTGAGCGCCGCTGGAAGCCAAACCGCTTTAGCAAGGGCCTTGGGGTGTACCCCGCAGAACGTTCAGCACATGTGTGCAACGGGGAACGTTCCGGCAAAGCACGTCCTGAAGATCGAGGCTTCTACCGGCGTCTCTCGAACAGAGCTGAGGCCCGACTTGTACCCGGAAAGCTCCGCCGACCATGCCCAAAAGATACCGCTCGACTGCCAATCCGAGCAGACCGGCAACCGTGCTGTGAATCCATCCAGTGCCGAGGTGGCACCGTGAGCATCCGGCCTGCGGTGCCCTACCGAGGGGTATTCCGAGTTCTGCCAGGCGGATCAGTTTCGCATGCTAAACCGCCACGGTCCGAATCATTAAACCCGGTTAAAAGCCCAGGAACTCCCTGCTGGTGGAAGCTCTGCCCACAAGCTCGGGGTGACGCGCCCAAAAAAGGGGCACTGGCAACCCACTATTCCTATGAACGCCCCTGTGCGGAGTCTGGGCAGGGTGATTATCGGCAGGGCCTCTTCAGGGCCTTCGTTTACATGGGCGCTTGGGATATTTCTAAACGGGTGCAGGCTGTCTGCGTCGTTCAACGAAATTCGGGAGCTTGCACTTTGAAAAAGCCTGATACGCGCGCTCGCGCCCCTTCCTCAAAGCCGCCCTGATCTGGGCTGCGCTTTTCAGAATGTGTGGAGGATAGGGATTCCCCGTCTCCAGACAGCAAAAAGCCCCGCTTTCGCGAGGCCTTTAGTCGGTAGTCGTTGGAGCGACTGCCTGGATATCAATTTGTCTTTCGAAGGACGAATTAACTATGCAACAGAAAACTCAAAGCGCGCAAGTCCCCTGCGCCGTTACCACTGACCACCAGGTTTGCTTCGATCCTCTCAACGGGGATGAGTTCTTGTTCTCCATTGTTGCCGACCGGCCGGTTGACGCGGCTCTGGCCGCCGCCGAGGACATCAGCGAGGCGGTTCACCTGATTCTTTTGAGAATGACCCGGGCGATGGACGATGCCGGCGAGCCGCTGCTCTCTCAGGAACTCAATACTCTCGCCCTGCTGGGGGCCATGTCTGGCGCATTGCTCAGAGCTTGCCGGGCCGGTGTCGCGACCCAATCCGGAAATCCTGAAAGCGTGTCGCGACACGCAGGCGGTGCAGCATGAGCGCGGTCTGGAACAAGCCCCAGTCGTCTGCACTGAAGGCTCCGATATCTCAGCTTCCGCCGCGGAGATTCGCAGCGATTAACCCGACCACGACGGTCGAAGAGGCGTTGAGCGAGGCCATCGCGCTGACGCTAAGTGCGTCTAGCATTCTCGGAGCACTGACCACCTCCGACGAAGAGCACGCATGCTTGTATGCCCTGGAGATTGCTGCAGAGATGGCTGCCGATTTGGTTGACGCCGCGCTCGACTCCCTGCGTGAGGAGGGCCAGCAATGAACCTCGCAAACCTGATCAATAAGCAGTGTTCCCGCGACCCCTCTGAGGTGCTCACGGAAGAGCAGGCGATGTCTCTTTGGGGGGAGCGTGAAGTAGCCCGGCAGGCTGCTCAGAACATGGCGCTTGGTGTCGCCGCTGTCGGGAACCTGCTGGCGAACGTTGGCGCTGAAGGCGAAGTAGGCCAGGAAACCTCAGAGCGTCTCGGCTGGTTTCTGGAGGAGATCGGGGGGGGCATCTTCCAGTTGGTGGAGCTCGAACAGGTCCTATCGGATCGCATCAACCGGCAGAAGGAGCGGAAGCAATGAGCGCCTCAATCACCATGCTCCGCCAGGGTATTCGGGCAGAGCGCGACCTGACCTCGCACCTCTGGACGATCCTCAACGAAATGCGGCTACAAAGGCAACTCCCCGAGTGGGCCGAGCGCGCCATCGATGGCACTTCGCAGCAGGCGGACGAGATCAGCGCGCATCGCAAGCAGGTCGACACGGTCTTGTTCGAGTTGGTCCCTGGGCTTCGCGAGGATGTCGAAAGGACTGATCGCGAGAGCTACCTCGAATGGAGAGCCCGTGAGCGCGAGGTTAAGGACGCGCTGGGGGTGGTCATGTCTGATCTCTCGAAGGCACAGGCCTCTCGTCCTCCGCTTCCTGTCGACGGGGAGGTGATGGAGCGGGTCGAGCTCAGTCGTAATGAGTTCGATCTATTCAATCACGCTCGGAGTGATATGACGCAACTTCGGGCTCTGCTGATGGACTCGGTCGTTCCCGCCCTTGGTGGTCGAGGGCACCCCGTTGTGACGGAGATTCATGACCTGATCGAGCGGATCATCTTGTACACCGGGAATTTTCTCTACCGCTACAACCAGCAGATCGGCGCCGCCTATCGGGAGCGTGACCTGTGAACCATGGCAGCTTCGATACCGGTCCCGTGTTTCAGCGTGCGTCTTCAGGCGATGGAGTTCTGTTCTGGTTCATCTCCACACCGGCCGTTCAGAAGGGCGGGATTGCGATAGCCCAGATGGTCGCCCCGTTCTCGACCGAGGAAGAGGCCCAGCGCGGCGCCGATCTGCTGAACGACCGCTACCCCGGCAACCGTTGCTGGGTAGGCCGCGGCGAGTACGCGCCGGAATACGCCACCCCTGATCGTTTGGACCACGACGCCAAGCGAGCACGCGCCGACCTCGCCGGGCTTCTGTCTGGCATTACCGGGAGGAGCGGCCATGACTGAGCTCGATATCAAGAAGTCTTTGCGCTCGAGGAGAGGGCTGGTCCCGGACACTCCGTCAAGGCTGTGCGGGACGTTTAGCTACGGCTTGCACTACCACGGCCCGCAGCAGGTTCTGGACGATTTTCTTGGTCGGGTAGAGCGCGAGCAAGATCACGCCAAGCGATTAATGCAGGCACAGCGCACGATCGGCGCGCTGATGGCGTTGTCGGCGGCGAAGGTCAGTCCGGCTTGCGCCTGGTACACACACCGCGACGTGTTCCGACGCCTCGCTGACCTTACCGGCGAAACGGAAAACGCACTGGTGCAGATGGCGGGAGTAGAACGATGAACCTGACTACCATCGGCGGCCAGGCCGCCACCATGACCAGCCGCGAGATCGCGGATCTTGTTGGGTCGCGTCACGACAATGTACGCGTGACCATTGAGCGGCTGGCCGAGCGTGGGGTGATTGCTTTACCTGCAATGCAGGAAAAGCCCACCGCTGGCCGCCCCACTCAGGAGTATGTCTTCACCGGCGACCAGGGCAAGCGCGACAGCATCATCGTCGTCGCCCAGCTCTGCCCGGAGTTCACCGCGCGGCTGGTGGATCGCTGGCAGGAACTGGAACAGCAGGCTTCCCGGCCACTGACCGCCGCCGAGCAACTACTGGCCAGCGTGCAACTCACCGTCGATCTGGAGCGGCGGCAGCGGCAGACCGAGCAGCAGGTGGCAGCGCTGACCGAAACCGTCGGCGACATGGACCGATCGCACCCGCTGCTCGACTCGATCCCCAACGGCATGGAGAGCATCACCGCTATCCGGCAGCGGATAGGGAAGCAGTACGGCCTTCCGCCCAGGGTGATCGACGCGGTGGTGCGCGACATGCCGCACAGCCCGCGCCCCTTCGCCATGGTGCGCAGCAAGCACGAGGAACTGAACGCGCGCCCCTACGCGGTCTGGGCAAAGGCCGAGATCAGCAGGGTGTTCGAGCGCTTCGCGCGCGGCTGCACCTTCGTGACCCAACACCGAGCCACGCACCCGGACTTCGGCGCCGGCCGGGAGCGCTTCCAGATGCGCGGCACCCCTTCGCAGGAGATCGGCGAATGACCACACAACCGAAACCGGGCCGGATCACCACTGGCCCCAACGGCCACCCGGTGATCGCCGGACCCTGGCCGTCCTACCGTCAATTCCGCGACCTGCCCGAGCGTGAGCGTTGGGTGCTCTACGGCCACGCCAAGGCATGCCGCGGTGCGCTTGAAGATCAAGGGTTCCTCATGGCCGAGGGATACCACGACTTCGTGAAGCGCGTCACCGAGGAACTGGACATATGAAGCTCAGAGCAACGCTGAAAACTGAAGTGGGCCTCGCGGGAGATGGGGTCTTCATTGTTCAAGAGGACAGTCATGGCGAGCAGCAATACGTCGAATTGTCCGCCGGCCAGGCAATGCTCGTAGGAGCGGAGCTCCTGCGCCTTGCTCGTGAGCTTGAAGGGAGCAGCGATGTCGTTTCCTGATCCGATGACTCCGGCCGACTGTGACCTGCGGGATTTCCAGTTCATGCCGCTCGACATTGCCCGCCTCTTCGGTTCGGAGTTTCACGCGCGGGCCTCGGATGGAGAGTGGAGGGCAGGGCTTACCTTGTGGCTCAAGTCTTACCACCAGGTGCCGGCGGGCAGTTTGCCTGATGATGATGTTGCCCTGGCCCGCCTGGCTGAATACGGGCGCGACCTGAAGTCCTGGCGAGCGGTGAAGGATGGTGCGCTACATGGATGGGTCAAGTGCTCTGATGGCCGGCTCTACCATCCCGTGGTCGCGGAGAAGGCGCTGGAGGGCTGGCTGCAGAAGTTGCATGCCAGGCTGCGCGGCGGCAAGGGGAATGCCAAGCGGTGGAAACTGCCGTTCGACGCCAAGGTGCTGGAGGACAAGATAAGCGAGGCGGCCCGTCTGCTGCGCGAGCTTAACCCGTCTTCCACCATCGATCATTCTCCGATCCCTGATGCACAGAAAGAGGAATGCACGGCGAGTCCTTCAAGCATCCCCGAAGTATCGAGCGAGCAATCCACTGAGGATCGCAAGGGACAGGGACAGGGACAGAGAAAAGATCAAGAGCTGGCGCCGCAGGAGCAGCGCCCAACACCAGAGTCCGAGCAGCCCCCTCCAGCCGTCAGGCCTAAGCGAGGCTCCCGCTTGCCGGAGGACTGGACCCTGCCGGATGACTGGTTGGCTTGGGCGTTGGCCGAGCGTCCTGAGTTCGGTGAGGCCGGTCTGCGCAAGGTCGGTGAGAGCTTCGGTGATCACTGGCGATCCGCAACCGGGAAGAACGCGACGAAGCTCGACTGGTTCGCGGCCTGGCGCAACTGGGTGCGAAACCAGCGGCCTCCGTTCGGCGCGCAGCGCGCTGGACCTCCTCCTGCTTCGCCTCATCTGGGCCTCGACCAGACCAACCACGAAGAGGGCCTGGAGCGCCAGGCCGACGGCACCTACCGAATTGCGAGACCATGACCATGACCAAAAACCAAGTGAAAACCAGGGACGAGACCTGCCCCGTTCACGGCGGCTTCGAGAGCAAGCAGCAGGAGCAGTTCGACGGCGGGTTCGTCTGGACTGGATGCGGGCGCTGCGAGTTCGAAGCTCGCCAATCATCCGACCCGGAGGTTCGCTCCAAGGCTCAGGCTGCGCGTGATGCCCGGATGGTCAACGCCGCGTTGCTGGAGAGCCAGATACCGCCGCGCTTCCGACTGGCGACCCTGGATAACTACCGCACCGACTTCGCACCGGACCAGCAGTCGCCAGTCCTGGCTCGCTGCAAGGCTTACGCAGATGACTTCGCCTCGAACTGGAAGGTTGGTCGCTCGCTGATGCTGCTGGGCACCATGGGAACCGGGAAGACACACCTTGCCTGCGCGATCATCCAGCAGGTGCTCCGCACCGAAGGTCTGGCTGGCGCGACGGCGCGCTACATCACCGCACCCGACCTGATCCTGGGCGTGAAGGACACGTTTGGGCGGAAGGGTAAGAGCGAGTCCGAGGTCTACGAGAGCCTGCACGCTCCGGACCTGTTGGTGATCGACGAGGTAGGTGCCCAGCACGGCACCGACTTCGAGCGCCAGGTGCTGTTCCAGGTTGTCAATGGTCGCTACGAGCGCCTGCTTCCGACCATCCTGATCAGCAACCTGAGCCTGGTAGATATCCGGCGATTCATCGGGGATCGCGTGATTGATCGGCTCTGCGACGCCAACGGCGAGGTGGTGCTGCTGCGCTGGAAATCCGTGCGAGGTTCGGTATGACCGGGTACCTCGAGATGCACGATATCCCGGTGATGGGCTACGAGGTACCAGAGTCGAAGCTCTACAGCCACGAAGCCGAGTATGCGGTGATCGGCGCGATGATCCAGAAGGGCGATCTGATCGAGGACATGGGCGCCAAGCTGGAGGTCTCGGACTTCCATCACCCAGCTTGCGCGGAACTGTTCGAGCTGCTACTGGCTTGCCAGGCGAAAGGTATCGCGGTCGACATCGTGACCCTCTATGAGGCGCGGGCTCAACTGGCGGACGGGCAGAGCACCCTGCAGGTCGCCGCCCACCTGGTGAAGAACACCCCAAGCACCGCGAACGCCGATGAGTACGCCCGGATCATCAAGCAGCGGTCGGTGGCGCGCCGGGTGATCGCCGCGGCCGAGGTCATGAGCCAGCGTCTGCAGGATGGTGAACCGTTGGACGAGGTTCTGAGTCAGGGCCAGCAGGCATGGGTTGCCCTCGAGGCCGAGGGGCTCGACTCCCGGCGCCGGTACCGCTTCATCGGCGAGGTGCTGCCCGAAGCCATTGACGGCATCGACAGGCGATTCAACCGTGAGGTGAAACTGGGGTATGACACCGGCCTGCCCTCGTTGGACGCCTTCATTCCGGGTATCTGTCCCGGCCATATGGTGGTTGTGTCCGGCGAGCCGGGCAGCGGCAAGACCACGCTTGGCCTTGGGTTCGCCGAGCGGGTGGCGCTGGCGTGCAACGAGCCGGCGCTGGTGTTCAGCCTGGAGATGACCGATGTCGAGTTGGCCAACCGCGTGCTGTCATCGGTGGGCAGCGTTCCGCTCAAGCACATTGCCGAAGGCCACTCCATGGCCGATTCCGATTGGCCGGGCCTGACTGGTGCGGTGAACAAGCTCAACCATGCCCCGCTGATCCTCTGCGACGACGCCTCGCTGACACTCCGGGACATCCGCCAGATCTGCCGGACGGTGAAGCGCGAGCACGGCCTGGGGATGGTTGCCGTCGACTACATCGGTCTGATCAAGGGCGAGCAGCGTAACGCGAGCCGCTACGACGTGGTGACCGAGATCAGCAAGGGCCTGAAGCGCCTGGCCAAGGAGCTCGGCGTACCCGTGGTGGTGCTGGCGCAGCTCAACCGTGGGCCGAAGGCGCGGGGCAACAAGCGCCCGACCAAGAGCGACCTGCGCGATTCCGGGCAGATCGAGGCCGATGCCGATGTGGTTGTGCTGGTCCACCGGGATCAGGAAAGCGACGCCGGCAAGGCCGGCATTACCGAGTTGATCGTCGACAAGAACCGGCACGGGCAGGTTGGCGTGGCGCACGTTCAGCACCAGGGTCAGTTCCATCGGTTCGTGGAGATTATCGGCGGCTATCAGCCCAGCGACGAAGAAGTCGAAATGGCCAGACCCTACAAGGGCCGTCAGTACGGCAAGGGGAAAGCAGCGTGAATACCGAACACAAATTCCCGATCACCCTCCCGAACACGTTGGAGGCGTGCGAAGAGTTGATGGAGCGCTTGAGCGCTTCCTGCATCAGTTGTCGCAGCCAGATTGAGGCGGCCAAGGCCGAGCAGAAGGCGACGGGACGCTACGTTGACGAAATCTGGTTCAGCCGGGCCAACACCGCGCTCCGCTGGATGAACCGAGACAAGGTCCGTCTCCAGAACCATATCGCGAAGCTGCGCAAGGACAGTCGCAGGGCTCACAACGACCTGGCCAATCGGTTGCTGATCGAAGCCTTGCGTGAGCACGTGGGGGTAGAGGTGTTTCAAGCCTGTGCAGAGAAGGCCAGGCAGCAGATGGAGGGTATGCAGTGACTCTGGTTCAGCGCTTCGAGCGCAACACCGTTGGGCGTGACTTCTGCGTTGGCGATGTGCATGGCTGCTTCGATCTACTGGACGCGTTGCTGGCGCAGGCCGGCTTCGACAAGGCGGTTGATCGGCTGTTCAGCGTTGGTGACCTGGTGGACCGCGGGCCGGGGTCGGACCTGGTCCAAGAATGGCTAAGCCAGCCCTGGTTCCACGCGGTCAGGGGGAATCATGAGCAGATGGTCGTCGATACCTACAAGCATGGCGGCGACGACTGGCTCCATGTCGCCAATGGGGGCGCGTGGCTGCTTGGCTTGCCGGAGACAGAGCAGCGGGGCTACGCCGAGTTGTTCGACGACTTGCCGCTGGCCATCGAGGTGGAGACCGCCGCTGGCGCCGTCGGGATCGTTCATGCTGAGTGCCAGGCGAAGAGTTGGCAGGCGTTTTGCGCCGGCGTGGGGGCCGGAGAGAAAGCGCACGTCACCGCCGCTCTGTGGGCAAGGTCCAGGGCAGCGAACGAGGACTCCACTCCTGTCGAGGGCGTTGCCGCAGTACTGGTTGGGCACACACCGCACAACAGGCTTACCAGGCTGGGGAACGTGTTCTATCTGGACACAGGCGCATGTTTCGGCGGTTCGCTGACCATGTTTTGCCTGAACGACTGGAGCGTCAGCTCTGCGCGAGGTACCCGATGAGTAACGTACAACCGATGGCACCCCGCAAGGTCATGACCAGGCTGGAGCGGGAGTTTCTCAAGGTGGCCGGCCAGGAGCTGGCGCAGGTCAAGGTGGGCGGTGCTGCTGCCTTGGCTGCGCTGTTGGTCATGATCGCCAACTGGCACGGCGACCGCGGCACGCTGGGCTTCCACGATTACGGTCGGCTCTGGCTGCAGGACGGCAACGCAAAGGGCGCGGCGGTGGAAACGCTGCTGCGCGATCTGTTTGGCCTGAACGGTCCGGGGGCGGCATGAGCAGAACTCGAACCTACGTGGACAAGCTGCTGGGCGATACCGAGTATCTCCTCGAACAGTGGGGGTGGTGGCGCATGGATGGGATGGGGGTTCCCGGGTATGTGTCGCCGGCCGCCGCTATCATGAGCCAAGCCATGCCAATGTCGAGCCCCAAGGCCTACCACGTCACTGACGATATGGCCTTGGCCGTCGACCGGGTCATTGCTCGACTCATCGACAGGGCGCCGCAGGCCGGCGACTTCGTGTGGCTCTACTACGGCGCGAAGTGGCCGGCCCTGCGCATCGCGCGTGAACACCAGATCGGCGAGGCCAAAGTCAGGGAGACATTGAAGCTGGCTGTAGGGTGGGTCGACAGCGCCCTGGAGCGGTTCCGCGAGAGCGCTTGAGGAATAGCTTTACACGCGGAATAAGGGGTGTTTTCATCCCAGCGTGAATTGCTGTGAACGCAGCGTGACGCACTCGAAACCCGGCCCCTGGCGCCGGGTTTTTTATTGCGTAGCCTGGCCTGGCGCGGCATCATCACGCCCCCGCCGATGCCGTGGTTTCCACCTGGGCTATTCCTCGACAGCGGCGGGAAGCCCGGTCGGCCCCTCCCGCCGGGCTTTTTCATTCGAAGGTCGAAACTCGGTAGACGGCAGTCTCACCTGCCACATCGGGCTGTAAGCAAAGTGACGGGTTACCGACCCACAAGGCCTTCACCCTCTCATATGTCCAACAGGTCCGGCGCGATCCCTAGGGCGGCGGCGATTTTTTCGCGGGTCGCCTTTCTTGGCTTCGCCGCGGTCTCCTGCTGGGCATAGGCCGGCTGAGTAATGCCAATCCGGCTGGCGACTTCAGCCTGACTCAATCCGAGGTGTTTGCGCCAGGCAGCGGCGGGGCTGAGCCCTTCCTTGACCATGTAGCCGACCACTTCGTTGGGCACCAGGTCATCCTTGGGATGGTCCTTGATGTACTCGGCGTAGGGGATGACAACGAAGGCCGGCGATCCGTCCGGCCCGTTGATGATTTGAACGTTAGTAGGTGTGTTCATCGCGCTTCTTGACCTCCTCGATGTTGACGATCTTGATGGCTCCATCCCAGTCGAACATGACCCGGTAGTTGCCGACCCTGAGGCGGTAGCCGTAGCGGTGATTGGACAGGGCCTTGATGTTCTGGACGTTCGGCATATGTGCCAAGGCTTGGGCGGCGTCGTAGATCTTGGCCTGGTCGGCCTTGTGAATCTTGCTGAGCTGCTTAACCGCCTTCCGTGTCCAGTTGATCTTGTTCATGGCTACCTCGCTGTTCATGGTTGCCATTATAAGTATTTCAATAAGTATTGTAAAGGATTTTACCGCAGGGAAGTCGGAAAAATACTTATTTTTCTTATCAGGCTGAAAGCCTGGCGAATTGTGAAGCTACGCCCATGGCAGCTGTAGACCACCGGTAGGTTGCCAGCCTCATAAGCTGGAGATACGGGGTTCGACTCCCTGCGCTGC
The DNA here is from genome assembly GCF_001815235.1 of Pseudomonas sp. HMSC065H01. Lineage (NCBI taxonomy): Bacteria > Pseudomonadati > Pseudomonadota > Gammaproteobacteria > Pseudomonadales > Pseudomonadaceae > Pseudomonas > Pseudomonas sp. HMSC065H01. The sequence goes on from NZ_KV819906.1 coordinate 268,334, forward strand.
TACCACTCCCCAAGCCCCGCCAAGTGCGGGGCTTTTTCATTTCTGCCCCGGCGAGGGGAACTGAGACGATGAAGATGCCCGACAAACCCGACACCTGGGCGGCCCTGCTCGCCTGGCTGAGCCAGCATGCGCCGATCATCTACGCCTCCCTGCTGTCGTGGGCCATGGCCATGGCCAGGATCATCTACGGCGGCGGCACGCGCCGGCAGGCGCTCTTGGAGGGCGCGCTGTGCGGGGGGCTGGCGCTGACGATCATCAGCGGCTTCGAGTTCTTTGGCGTGCCGCAGAGCATGGCCACTTTCATTGGTGGCTGGATCGGCTTCCTGGGCGTCGAGAAGATCCGTGACCTGGCCGACCGTTACGCTGGGATCAAGCTGCCGCGTCGAGGGTCTGGCGAATGAAGATCACTGCCGATCAACTCGACCGCGCTACCGGCTGCGGCGCCGCTACTGCATCGACCTGGGTCGAGCACATCAACGGCGCCATGGCTCGGTTCGAGATCAACACGGCTGAGCGGGTGGCGATGTTCCTGGCTCAGGTCGGGCACGAAAGCCAGAGCCTCAAGCGTCTGGTCGAGAATCTGAACTACTCCGCCGAAGGCCTGCTCGAGACATGGCCGAAGCGGTTCACGCCGGTAGAAGCGAAGCAGTGCGCCCGACAGCCTGAGCGCATCGCCAACCGCGTCTACGCAAACCGGATGGGCAACGGGTCGCCGGATACGGGCGATGGGTATCGATACCGGGGGCGCGGCCTGATCATGATCACCGGCCACGACAACTACGCCGAAGCCGCCCGCGCCCTGGCGCTACCACTGGTAGCGCAACCGGAACTGCTGGAGCAACGGACCTGGGCAGCTATCGCCTCGGGGTGGTGGTGGAAGTCGCGGGGTTTAAACGACCTGGCTGACCAAGGCCGATTCGAGCGAATCACGCTGAAGATCAACGGCGGCTACAACGGTGCTGAGGATCGAGTGGCGCGTCTCGAATGGGCGCGCGCAGCGCTCAAGGGGGAATGATGCTCGGGTTCAAGACGAAAGCCGAAGCTCGAAAGATCGGCGTCTCGCACCATGGGAGCTATTACGGCATTCCGATGTGGCTGGGGGATGTCGATAGCGATTGCCCGCTGGCGTTCGCCAAGTGGGCGCCGCTTGAACTTGTCGTCTCCCTGTTCTCGGTCATCGAGGGCATCGTCAACTCGATGCTCGATCAAGAGCCGACGTTCAAGTTCAAGGTTGGTCGGAGGATCGATCAGTGACCTGGCGGCCATGGTTGGTGGTCGCCCTGGTAGCTGCGCTGGTGTTCTGGCGTCTCGATCACGTGACCGCTCAGCGTGATGACCTGCAGGCCGCCGTCGAGCAATCCGCCGAGACGATCACCGCTATGGCCCAGCAGGCCCAGCGCGATAGCCAGGCACAGGCTCAGACCGACGCAATGGCCCGCACATACCAAGCAGCACTACAGGCCTCCCATGAAGAAAACCAATTGCGCCGCGATGCTATCGGCACTGGTGCTCGCGTCGTGTACGTCAAAGCCCGCTGCCCCGCAGGCGGAGTGCACCAGGCTCCCGGAGCCACCGGCAGCGCTGATGCAGGAAGAGCCGTCCTTGCTGCCGCTGATGGACAGGTTGTTTCTGATCTCCGAGCCGGAGTCGAGCGGCGCGAACTGATGATCGCGGCGTTGCGTAAGCATATCGCCGGCCTGCCCAGGTATTGCCGAAGATGATCAGCATCAAGCCAGAAGGGTTCCAGCAGCAGCTCGCCGACCTGACTGAGCTTGAGCAGCGGCAGATTCCTTACGCGACAGCCACTGCGCTTACGCGGACCGCGCAAGGTCTGATGGATCGATTGCGCGACGAGATGCGTGTCGTGTTCGACCGCCCGACACCGTACACCCTGAACAGCCTGCGCATGGTGCCAGCCAGGAAAGACCGGCTCGAAGCGCGGGTTTGGTTCAAGGACGAAGCGGACGGGGCGCAGCCTGCATCGGTGTGGATTGCCCCCGAGGTCTACGGTGGGCCGCGTCGGAACAAGCCGGCCGAGCTTCAGCTCAGGGCCAAGGGGATCCTGCCCGAAGGGAAGTACGTGGTGCCAGGCGCCGGTGCTGATCTTGATCGCTACGGGAACATCAAGCGCGGACAGGTCACCAGAGCATTGAGCGGCATCCGCGGATTCACTCAGGCTGGGTACAACGCAAACGCGACCGATAGCAGACGGAGCAGGGCGAAGGGTAATGCTCGCCGCTACTTCGTCATGACCCGCAAGGGCCAGCCCATTGGCATTGCTGAGCGCACAGGCCGAGGCCGGGATGCCGTCTCAATCATCATGGCCTTCGTGTCTCGTCCTTCGTATCGCCGCCGACTGAGCTTCTTCGAGATCGCGCAGCAGTACGCCGACGAGAACCTGCCGCGTGAGTTCGAGGTGGCGATGCGCGGCGTGGCTGCTCGGTTCGCCGCGAGGCGCTGACGGGCGCACCAAAGTGGTGCGAATTCTTGTTGTCCAGCACAAGTTTGAAAATTTGGCGGGGCCTCCCGGAGGTGCCCCCGTCAGAGGGTAATTCGAGCCCCGCGCGCCAAATATGTATGACCTTTTTTCGGAGGTTGGTTGTTGTTTAGTCATGAGCAAAAACGAAACAACCAAGCAGCGCGGATGGTTGAACAAGTCCGAGATGGCCTCGAGCCTCGGGATTTCTCCGCAAGCCTTTGATAAATGGGGCGTTCAACCAATCGAGCGAATAGGTCGAGAGGCCTTCTACACGGTGGCGGATGTGGTCGAAAACCGCATCCAGCACGCCGCTCGGAAACAACAACCTGAGGGGGAGCTACCGGAAGGTGTTGATCCCTACGTCGAAGCGAAACTGATGCAGGCGCGGCTCGAACTTACACGCGCTCAAACCTACGCCCAGGAACAGAAGAACCAGGTGAATGACAAGCTCCTGGTCCCCGTCCCATTTGCCACCTACGCGCTGGCCAAGATCGCCGCCAAGATAGGTTCGAAGCTGGAGACGGTCGGAAAGACCGTGAGCCAACGCCACCCAGAGATGGACCCCTTAATCCTGGAAGCCTTCGAGCGGGAGATCGCCCTGGCGCGCAACCTCTCGGCCGACTTCGGCGACGACCTTCCGGGATATCTCGATGAGTACCTTGCAACCCTGGATGAATGACCTGCGCAATGCGGTCAAGCTGGGCTTGCAGGCCATGTTCAAAGACCTGCCGATGACGGCGGTCCAATGGGCCGACGATAACTTCTATATGTCGGCCGAGTCCTCGTACAACGAGGGCGATTGGAAGACGGCCCCGTTCCAGGTCGCGATCCTGAACGCGATGGGCAACGACCTGATCCGGGTGGTCAACTTCGTGAAGTCGGCCAGGATCGGCTACACGAAGCTGCTGATGGCCAACATCGGCTACAAGATCCAGCACAAGCGCCGCAACATCATGATGTGGAGCCCGACGGACCCGGATGCCGAGTCCATCAGCAAGAAGCACGTGATGGGGATGGTGCGCGACGTCGACGTGATGCTGGCCCTCGCGCCCTGGTATGGCAAGAAGCACAGCGACAACACCCTGGACAACAAGGTGTTCTCGAACCGGCGGAACCTCTGGATTCTCGGCGGGAAGGCCGCCAGGAACTACCGCGAGAAATCGCCCGACGAGGTGATCTACGACGAGTTGTCGAAGTTCGACGCTGACGTCGAGGGGGAGGGCTCGCCGACCTTCCTCGGCGACAAGCGCTTGGACGGTGCGATCTACCCGAAGTCCATCCGCGGCTCGACGCCCAAGACGGCTGGTAGCTGCCAGATCACCAAGGCGGCCGAGGAGTCGCCCTACCGGCTGCACTTCCACGTCGCCTGTCCGCATTGCCACCAAGAGCAGTCCCTGAAGTGGGGCGGCAAGGATTGCGCATTCGGTCTGAAGTGGCGGAAGAACGCGCTGGGCGAGGCCGAGGAGGCCTGGTACTCCTGCGAGCACTGCAATGCCTGCTTCATCCATCGCGACATGGTGGCAGCCCAGGAGAACGGGCGCTGGATCTGTTCGGAGACCGGCATCTGGACGCGCGACAGCATGGACTGGTTCGGCCCGGACAACGAGCCGATCCGCACGCCGCGCTCGGTCAGCTTCTACTGCTGGGCCATCTACAGCACCTGGAAAGACTGGGTGTCGCTGGCTGATGAGTGGCTCAAGGTCAAAGGCGACCGCGAGAAGCTGATCGCCTTCATCAACACCACGCGCGGAGAGGTGTGGGAGGAGGACCAGGGCGAGCGTGTGGAGTGGAAGACGCTCTACGCTCGCCGCGAGAACTACCCGAAGGTGCCACCCCAGGCGCTGGTCCTGATGGGTGGAATCGACACCCAGGACGACCGCTACGAGGGCCGCGTTTGGGCTTTCGGTCTTGGCGAGGAGGCATGGCTTGTTCACCGTTTCATTCTGACCGGCGATCCGGCCAGTGAGGAATTACGGCGTAAGGTCGGCTTGGAGATCCACCGGCAGTTCACTCGGGCTGACGGCGTTCCCATGCGTGTCGAGCGTTGGTGCTGGGATGCCGGCGGCCACTATGCCGATGAGGTAGAGGCCGAGAGCATCAAGCATGGTGTGCACTGGGTGGTTCCGACTTTCGGGGCCAGCACATACGGCAAGCCAATCGCCAACTTCCCGAAGCGTCGCAAGCGCAAAGTCTACAAGACCGAGCTGGGCACTGATAACGCGAAGGAGCTGATCTACAGCCGCCTGCGCATCGATGTGCCCATTCCGTGGCAACCGACGCCCGGCTGTGTGCACTTTCCGATCGACAGCGATATCTGCGACGAAGACGAACTGAAGCAGATCACCGCCGAGAAGAAGAAGTCGGTGATGGCGAAGGGTGTTCGCGTCCTGCGATGGGACTCCGGCGGGCGCCGCAATGAGGCGCTGGATTGCTTCGTGTACGCCCTTGCCGCGCTGCGCATCAGCCAGCAGCGCTTCGGCCTCGACCTCGACCAACTTGAGCGCGCGCGCGTTGATCCCGTGCCGGAGCAGGTCGCCCAACAGCAACCCTCGAACGAAAACCATGCCAGCACCTCTAGGGGCTGGCTCAACACTGGAAGCGGACCATGGCTCTGACAGCGCAGCAGATGCTCGACAAATACCTGGAGGCCGAGGCCGCCGTGCTCGAAGGGCGGACGGTGATCTTCAACGGACGCACCCACACCATGGAGGATATCGAGAAGATCCGTGCCGGACGCCGGGAGTGGGAGCGCCGCGCGGCGGCAGATCGGGACCGCGCCGCCGGTCGCCGTCCAGGCCCGGCGCTGGCGGAGTTCTGCTGATGAACCTGATCGATCGTCTACTGAAACCCTGGGCCCCCGACCTGGTGGCTCGGCGCCTGGCCGCCCGCGAGGCAATCCAGGCGTATGAGGCTGCCAGGCCAGGGCGAACCCACAAGGCCAAGCGTCAACCGCTGGGCGCCGACACCTCGCTACAGAAGTCTGCGGTCTCCATGCGAGAGCAGTGCCGGAAACTGGACGAAGATCACGATCTGGTTACCGGCTTGCTCGATCGCCTCGAGGAGAGGGTGGTGGGCGGTAGTGGCATCGGCGTGGAACCGCTGCCGCTGCGCCTGGATGGCTCGGTGCATGCCGAGTTGGCCATGGAAATCCGCAGTGCGTGGGCCGAGTGGTCACTCTCGCCGGAGACCTCTGGTGAGCTGACGCGGCCCCAGGTAGAGCGGCTGATGTGCCGCACTTGGTTGCGCGATGGCGAAGGCTTGGCGCAGAAGTTGATGGGACGAGTCCCGAACTACACGTTTGCCACGTCGGTGCCTTTTGCCCTGGAGCTGCTGGAGCCCGACTACTTGCCCTTCAGCTACAACAACCTGTCGAAAGGCATTGTCCAGGGTATCGAGCGTGACACCTGGCGCCGGAAAAGGGCCTATCACCTGCTCAAGGATCACCCCGGCAACCTGCAGACGCTGGGCGGCAGCCTGGCGGTGAAGCGCGTCGAAGCGGAACGGATCATCCACATCGCCTACCGCAAGCGGATCGGCCAGAACCGAGGCGTGCCGATGTTGCACGCAGTGCTGATCCGCCTTGCCGACTTGAAGGACTACGAGGAGAGCGAGCGGGTGGCGGCGCGCATCAGTGCTGCCCTGGCGATGTATATCAAGAAGGGCAACCCCGACAGCTACACGGTGGAGCCCGGGAAGGACCGGAAGAGCCGAACGATCCCCATCGCCCCCGGCATGGTCTTCGACGACCTCGAGCCAGGTGAAGACGTCGGGATGATCGAGAGCAACCGGCCGAACCCCTTCCTTGAAGGTTTCCGCAACGGCCAACTGCGGATGATCGGCGCTGGCACTCGCAGCACCTACTCCTCGGTGTCCAGGGCCTACGACGGCACCTACTCGGCACAGCGCCAGGAACTGGTCGAGGGCTGGCTGGGCTACGACCTGTTGCAGCACGAGTTCATCGACTACTGGTGCCGGCCTGTCTATCGGTCCTGGCTGCAGATGTACCTGTTGGCTCGGAAGGAGCGCCTGCCCGCCGACGTTGATCACCGCACTCTCTACGCGGCGGTCTACCAGGGGCCGGTCATGCCATGGATTAACCCGATGCATGAGGCCAACGCATGGGAGTTGCTGGTCAAGGCCGGCTTCGCCGATGAGGCGGAAGTTGCCCGCGCTCGTGGTCGAGATCCGCGCGAGCTGAAGAAGTCCCGTGAGACGGAGATCAAGGCGAACCGGGCAGCCGGCCTGGTCTTCAGTTCGGATGCCTACCACCAACTGGTCAAGTCCGGGATGGACCCGGTTGAGGCGGTGCAGAAGGTGTACCTGGGCGTCGGGAAGATGCTTACCGCCGCCGAGGCTCGCGAGCTCGTCAACAGATACGGCGCCGGCCTACCCGTGCCTGGGCCGGATTTCCCCAACGAGAGCAACAATGGAGGCGCCGATGGGCAGCCATCAAACCCTGATCCATAAAAGCCTGATGCTGCCGATGGCGGCGGCGTTGACTGAGGCCAACGCCCCGCATGAGTCCTGGTACAGCATTAAGGCTGCCGGTCGCGGCGTCGCCGAGGTGCTGTTGTACGACGAGATCGGCGTCTGGGGCATCACCGCGCTGCAGTTCGCTCGAGACCTCAAGGCAATGGGCGACCTGACCAAGATCAACCTGCACATCCACTCCCCGGGCGGCGACGTCTTCGAGGGGACGGCGATCTATAACCTGCTGCGCAACCACCCGGCCAGCGTCGACGTGTACATCGATGGCTTGGCGGCCTCGATGGCCTCGGTCATCGCCATGGCCGGCGACACCATCTACATGCCCGAGAACGCCATGATGATGGTGCATAAGCCCTGGGGCATCCAGGGCGGCGATGCGGACGACATGCGCCGCTATGCCGAACTGCTCGACAAGGTCGAGGACACCCTGGTCATGGCCTACGCCAACAAGACCGGGAAGTCCGCCGACGACATCAAGGCGCTCCTCAAGGAGGAGACCTGGATGAATGGCCGAGAGGCCGTCGCTGCCGGTTTCGCCGACCAGCTCACTGAGCCGCTGCAAGCGGCCGCTCACCTTTCCTCCAAACGCATGCAGGAGTTCGCCCACATGCCCGAAGCTCTGAAAACTCTACTGGCCCCGCGCGCCCAGACCCCCGCCGCGCCGACCAACACTCCCGCGCCGACTCCGGCACCGGCCGTGCCGGCGGCTCCCGTGGCCGCCGCCCCAACCGAGGCCGATATTCGCGCCCGCATCCTCGCCGAGGAATCTGGTCGCCGCAGCGCAATCACTGCTGCCTTCGGCGCGTTTGCCAGCGGGCACGCCGAACTGCTCGCCACCTGCCTGAACGACATGACCATCACCGTCGACCAGGCACGCGAGAAGCTGCTGGCTGCCATTGGCGCCGATACCAAGCCGGCCGCCACCCCTGGCGCTGGCGCCCACATCCATGCCGGCAACGGCAACCTGGTGGGCGACTCGGTGCGCGCGAGCGTGCTGGCCCGCATCGGTCGCGGCGAGCGCCAGGCCGATAACGCCTACAACGGCATGACGCTCCGCGAACTGGCCCGTGCCTCGCTGGTCGATCGCGGGATCGGCGTGGCCTCGCTCAACGCCCCGCAAATGGTCGGCTTGGCCTTCACCCACACTTCCAGCGACTTCGGCCTGATCCTTCTGGACGTCGCCAACAAGTCGGTGCTGGCGGGCTGGGAAGAGGCCGAAGAAACCTTCCCGCTGTGGACCAAGCCCGGCATTCTCACTGACTTCAAGCCGGCGCGCCGCGTCGGTCTGGGCGAGTTTTCCTCGCTGCGTCAGGTGCGTGAGGGCGCCGAGTACAAGTACGTCACCCTTGGCGAGCGCGGCGAGCAGATCATCCTGGCTACCTACGGAGAGCTGTTCAGCATCACCCGTCAGGCGATCATCAACGACGACCTGCAGATGCTCTCGGATATCCCGTTCAAGCTGGGCCAGGCGGCCAAGGCCACCATCGGCGACCTGGTCTATGCGGTTCTGACCGGTAACCCGGCGATGAGCGATGGCAAGGCCCTGTTCCATGCCGACCACAGCAACCTGCTCACTGGCGCGGCTTCGGCGCTTTCCATCGACAGCCTGAGCAAGGCCAAGACCCAGATGGCCACCCAGAAAGCCCAGGTAGAGAAGGGCAAAGGGCGCACCCTCAACATCCGTCCGGGCTTCGTTCTGACTCCGGTGGCACTCGAGGACAAGGCCAACCAGATCATCAACTCCGAGTCCGTGCCGGGCGCCGACGTCAATAGCGGCATCGTTAACCCGATTCGCGCATTCGCACAGGTGATCGGCGAGCCGCGCCTGGACGATGCCTCGGCGACCGCCTGGTACATGGCTGCCAAGAAAGGCTCTGACACCATCGAAGTGGCCTACCTGGACGGCGTCGATACCCCGTACCTGGAGCAGCAGGAAGGCTTCACTGTCGACGGCGTGGCCAGCAAGGTGCGCATCGACGCTGGCGTGGCGCCGCTGGACTTCCGCGGGCTGCAGAAATCCAACGGTGCCTGATCGGCGCCAACTCCCGAGCCCCGCACCTAGCGGGGCTTTCTGTTTCTGCCATTAGGAGAATCAACCATGGCGAAGAACTATGTGGAGGACGGCAACGTCCTGACTCTCATTGCGCCCGCTGGCGGCGTTCAGTCCGGCGTACCTGCGGTGATCGGAGACCTGGTGGTGGTGCCGCTGGTAGATGCCGCCGCGGGCGAGCCGTTCGCCGGAAAAACTGGCGGCGTCTGGAGCCTGCCTGCTGCCGCTGGCCTGACCCAGGGTGCCAAGTGCAGCGTCCTCGATGGGGAGCTGGTAGCTGCTGCCACTGCCGACTCGGTGGCGTTCGGCAAGATCACCGAGCCCACCGTTGACGGCTTCGCGTCGGCGATGCTGATCCAACAATGAGCGCGCCGGGCCGTTTTGGCCGGCTGATCCAACGGCTCCACGAGCGTGGGCAAGAGCGGTTATCTGATGCCGTGGGCGAGTTCCGCGGCATCGGTCGCCCCCCGATCAAGGGGATACCTCTGCAGGTCGATCGAAACCTCAGTTACGACGGACCTGATGGGGTTTTCATCACGGACAAGGTTGGGATCAGTTGGCTGGCGAAGGATGTTCCCACGGCATCACGTGGTGACCTCTTCGTTATCGGGTCGTCGCGCTATCTCGTCGAAAAGCTCATTGCGAACGACGGTTGGTTGCTGACGGCAGCAACGATTGAGGAGGAAGCATGAAGCCGAACGTGCTCACGATCGGCCGCTTGGCCTTGCTGGCGCGCCTGCAAACCATCACGCCAAACCAGGGATACCGGACGGACGCGGGCACTCGCGTGCTCTCTGGGTGGTTTAACGAGCTGGTCAAGGAGCGGCATGAGGGCTTTCCGCTGATTGTCGTCCAGCCGGGCAAGGAGCAGCCGCCGGAGCATCTTGATGCCGCCGTTCGCTTCCATCGCGGCTTCGACGTGGTAGGCGCGGTGCAAGGTGGGTATGACCACTATGAGGAGGCTCTGGAGGACCTACAGCTAGACCTTCTGGCGTGTCTGATGCCTGCCCCCAAGGGTCAGTTCCTGCGCTGGCTGCCCCGAGAGCGCGGCATTACCGGGCTGACGTTGGGGGCGCCTGAGCCGTACCCGCCGGGCGATGGAGTGGCCGCTGCCGTGATTCGAGTCCCTGTGTATCTGAAAACCATCATCGAGGCGTAACCCATGAAGAGCGATCCCCAGGTGCCGGCCTCGGTCGACGCCGCGCCGCCGGCTGCGCTGAACAAGGCCGTCGAGGTCACCCTGGTCAAGGTGCATTGGCACCAGGGCAAGGAGAAGGCGGCCGGCGAAAAGATCAACGTCAGCCCTGACCAGGTTGAATTCCTGCGCCGCGAAGGCGTGATCAAGAAGGAGGCCTGATATGGCTATCGAGAAAGAGACGTATGTGATCGGCGGACCCTTCAAGATCCGCGAGTCCGGCGCTACCACCCCCTTCCAGTTCGCTGGCCTGGCGTCCACTATCCAGCAGACCATCGAGACCAACGAGATCACTTTGCCGGATACCACCACCCCGCAGGGCGGTGAGTACGATGCCGTTTCGCGCATCACTTCGGTCGGTTTGTCGATCAACTTCCGCGAGCTCAAGACCAGCATCCTGGCTGCCTTGGTGTGGGGGGACGCCACCAATGTTCCTTCTGCCACCCACACCGACGAAGCGCACACCGCCGTTCCAGGAGGCACGATCGCGCTCGACTTCATGCCGCTGGAGATCACCAGCGTGAAGAGTGATGACGGCACCACGACCTACGAAGAGTTCGACGACTGGAACATGACCGGCGCCGGTATCGAAATCGTTGAAGGGGGTGCGATCTCTGCGGCCACGCCGATCAAGGTGACTTACAAGTCCGCCACCGTTGATGTGATCGAAGCGCTGACCAACAGCGGCAAGACGTTCGAGTTCCTCTTCGAGGGCGAGAACGCCGCCGGTACCCAGCGCCGTATCCAGGCGCGCTATTTCCGGTGCCGCCTGAACCCGTCGAGCCAACAGGACTGGCTCAATACCGAAGACTTCCTCGCTGCCGAGGCCACTGCCAAGGTGCTGATGGACCCGACCAAGGTCGGCGCAGGAAAGTCGAAGTACTTCAACATCAAGAAGGAACTGGCGACGGTGTGACGCCGTTCATGCCCGGCAGGGACGCCGGATGTGGGCGAGCCCGCGTGGTGCTACAGTGGCGCCATTTAGGGAGGGGTTGAAATGTACTCTAGGTCGCGCGGATTTACCCTTGTCGAGCTGATGGTCATTGTCGTCCTTTTGGGTGTCATGGTCGCTTTCGCCATTCCGTCTTTTGTGAATCTCATAAAAGGCAACAGCACGGCCTCGGCGCGCAATGATTTGCAAAAGAGTCTCGATTATGCGCGCGCGATGGCGATGACAAATAAGACCGGTGCGCAGGTCTGCGTAGCTGATGGGACAATAACTATCAGCAATGCACGTAAAGCGGAAAAAATCATAACAGGCGGAAGCGGGGGCTCTGTTCAGTACGGATTTAAGTATGACTGGGAGGTCGCAAGTAAGCTCTCGTCTAAAGAGTACAAAGCTATTGGGTCCAATGGGCTAGATTCTGGCTGTGTTGTGTTTGCTTACAATGGTTCAATACCTGAGATTGCTAAGAAGGCGCCGAAGTCTCCTAAGCCGCCTCTTAGTTCTGAGGGTAAGTGTGACACCAGTTCTTCGCCTCCTCCATATGTAAATAAGGATGGATTCTTCGGCCGCTCGGATGGCTCTGCCGATCCGGAATGGGAGCTGATCTTCAACGGCGCCGGTTTCTATGTTGTCAGAAAGCCTGGAGGGGCTGACTTTACAAGTGATCTGTCTTGGGACACTTCTGGCTGCTGATAGTTTTTCCAGTTACGGACCCCGCTATTTGCGGGGTTTTCTTTTTTATGGAGTCGAAAATGTCCACATTCACAGCAAGTCGGGTTGTTGATATTGATGGCGTTGAGTTGACCGTGCGGGAACTTAGCGTTGCGGATGTTCGAAAGCTAATGCAGGAGGTCAGTGACCAAGACCTCGTCAGTAATGCTCTCTTCGAAGATATCAGGCTTTCCGATCTGTGCCTGATGACGTCGGTTACGGAGAGCCAAATTAACGATCTCCGGCCTAGCCAACTCGCCAAGTTGCGGGATGCATGTAAAGAGGTGAACCCGCATTTTTTCGGAATGCTGGGCCGTCTCTCGAAACTCCGCGACAAGCCTTGAGGAGTTTGGAGCGCGCCATTTGCGTTCTGGTGAGGCTTGGGCATCACCACGTCCTTGAATATCCCTGGTCGCTGTTCTTGACCGCGCTGAAGGCTGAATGAAATGGCTGACGTAAAGATCCGGCTGACTGCTGACCTCGATGATGCGCTGCGCGAGGTGTCAGGTTTCCGCAAGGAATACGCCGAACTGGTCAGACAGGTCGCGCAACCTCTCAAGCGTTTAAACGATTTCACTGCTCTCGAAAGCACCCTTGAGGACACGCAACGCCAGGCGCGCTCGGCGCGCGAGCAGATCCGCACGCTCGGCAACGAACTGGCATCGACGATCAGGCCAAGCCGCGAATTGCAGCAGGCTTACCGGGACTCCATTTCGGACTTGCGCAGCCTGGAGCGGGCAGAGACGGTCCAGATAGCTCGGCTTTCCGCGATGCGGCGGGAGTTGAAGCAGGCGGGGCTGGATACGAGGAGCCTGACATCCGAACGGCAGCGGCTCCAGCGGGAGTTGGATCGAAACCTCCAGGCTGGCCGGAATGATGCGGCCACCACCAGCCTCCGGCAACAGGCCGCAGCGATCAAGCAGAGCGCGATCGAACAGCGCCGCTTCAACTTGGAGCAAGCGCGCAGCAGCCTGGGAGTAGCCAGGGTGCGCGAACTGCAGGCTGCCATCGGGCAGTTGAACCAGCAATATCGCTTGCTTCGGTCCAGCGGAACGCTATCCACAAGGGAGCTTGCCGTTGCGCAGCGGGCGCTCAAGAAGCAGATCGCGGAGACCAAGAGCGAACTCAACTCGCTTGGGGCCGGCTCGCGGCTGTCGAGCATCGGCTCTCTCCGCGGGAGCGGCCCGGCACTGGCGGTTGCAGGTCTCGCCGCCGCAGTAGGCGCTGCAACGGCGAAGCTAGCGAACGGGGCCGACACTGTTGGCCGGCTTGATTCTAGGCTTGGCCTGGCAACCCGCTCGCAGGAAGAGTTCAACACCGCGCAGATCGAGCTCGACCGTATCGCCGATGATGTCCAGGGTGATGTCGGCGACCTCATCGGCCTTTATTCGCGGTTGCAGCGCCCGCTTCGGGATGCGGACATGGATCAGCGCGCCGCCCTTGAAACCGTAGAGGCGGTGTCGCTCGGACTGAAAATCGGCGGGGCATCTGCCGAGGAGGCGGCCTCGGTCATTACCCAGTTCTCCCAGGCCGTCGGCAGTGGTGTTCTGCGGGGCGAAGAGTTCAATACCGTTCTGGAGTCCTCGGATCGCATTGCTGGCGCCCTGGCGGACTCCTTCGGAGTGACTGTCGGCCGGCTTCGCGAGATGGCTGCCGCCGGTGAACTGACCTCGGAGCAGATCGTTATCGCGTTGCGGAAGGAACTGCCGAAGCTCCGCGAGGAGATGGCGTCGTTTGCCCCGGAGATTGGTGCGGGGCTGAACCGGATCTTTTCCGAAACCCAGAAATACTGGGGGCGTCGCGCGAAGGAAACAGGCGTCGTCGACTGGGTTGCGAACCAGTTGAACGATGTTGCGAAGGGAATCAACACGGCGAATACGCTGGTAAAAAAGGGGGAGGGCAGCCTCACAGCCACCCTCGCCGCCGAGAAGGCTCGACAAGAGCAGATCGTGAAGCGCCAGAACGATGCCCTGAAGCGGGCTCGGGAACAGAACGTCGCCGATCTCCAGTCTGAGGTTGTTCGGACCAAGGCCCTCCTTGAGCAGTCCACAAAGAACCTCAACGACGCGCTTTCGCGCCAGGCAGATGTCCGCAAGGAGTTTGCCGATCTGGTGAAGGGCATCCAGGCGACGCCCACCTCCGGAACGCAGACCTTCGGTGATGCCACTGCGGCCCAGGCCTCGGCTCGCAACGCCCTGAACGCTGGCAACAACCAAAAGGCGATCGAGGAGGCGCGCCGCGCGCTGCAGATCCTTCAGCAACTGAAGGACGCTGGCGCGAACAGCTACGGCTTCGAAGGCGTGGCCAAGGAGGTGGAGCGCATCGCCAACAAGGCTGCGGAGGTCGAGGCTGGTAACGCCAAGGCCGCGGATGACGTCAACCGCCTGAACCTGGCCGACCTCGAGGAGCGCATCAAGGCTGTGCAAAACGTCGAGGTATCGTTCGGAATGGACTTCGAAAGCGCGGAGACCTTGAAGCAGCAGGTCGCCGACATCGCCGCCGGATTGGCTGAGCAGCTCGTGATACCGATCACGCTGGTTCCGCCTCCGGAGATGGGCTTGCCTGGCGTGCCCAGCATCACCCCCAAGATACCCGGGTTTGCCACTGGTACGCAGAGCGCTCCCCCTGGCATGGCGTGGGTTGGGGAGCGCGGGCCGGAGTTGATGATGATGCGCGGAGGAGAGCGCATCTTCAACGCGGTGCAGTCGCTGCAGATGTCGCAGAGGTATCAACGAACTCTCCCCGAGATACCCGAGATTCCGACCGCGGCGCTTCAGCAGGCGAATCCGCCGGCAGCCATGCAAAACCTGGGTTCGCTGACCCTCAACCTGGGCGGAGACGATGCCGGTTTCACCGTTTTCGGGACACACGACACGCTCCGCGATATACGCAAGGCCGCCTCGAAGTTCGGGCGGACACGCCCAAAATGACCGAGCCCGCCTAGCGCGGGCTTTTTTATGGAGCTGGGAATGATCATTCCGAACGTGATGCTTGGGGGCGTGCCGATCGTGATACACGGCGGCGCCCCGCAGTGTCAGTACCAGGCTGTAGATGGCGGCGTCGAGCGATTGAGGCTCAGCGGAGGTGCGGCAGTACAGATGACGCACTGGCGCAAGACGGCAATCACCATCAGCGGTTCAGGATGGATCGGCACGGGGATGCTTGGACTCGACTTCGACAACCCGTTGGAGCTGCGATGCAATGCGTCGCTTGGCATTTCCGGCCGTACTGCCGCCGACCGAGTGTTCACCATCCCGGGAGAGGTTCGCCCCGACGCCGGTCCGTGGGGGCTGGCGCTGGTCGGTCGTGAGTGGGTCAGAACGGACGTGTCGTCCGCGGGCCAGGTGGTCACTGTGTCGGAGATTCCTGGCGCGCAACTCTACCGCGTCGAGTGGTGGCCGCTGTTCCACGTCTTCGCGTCGATCCCACCTGAGGCGCTTGATGCTTCGAACAACAGCCGGACCTGGCAAATTGTCGCTGAGGAAATCTGATGCTCAACGGTGGACCGCTCAATAGCGCTGCGCTGAACTCGGCCGCTCACTCCGCTGTGCCTGGTCCTGAGCCGATCATCCCTGGCTACGCTTTCACATGGCGCCCAATCGTGCGCGTTGGCGATGACGACGTTACGCCGCTCCTGACCGGGGAGATCGAGGTCGATCGTGAAGAGGGGGCGGCTGGCGTCGCGTCCTTTTCGATCTATCTCGGCGACGGCCCTGTTGTCCCTACGGACTGGATTGGTCGAACCGTAACCATCGACTACGCAACGGAGACTGCGGGTGAGCTGAGTCAGGGCCGGCGGTTTACGGGAAGGGTTACGCAGCCAGCCTGGAATCCTGTTCGGCGCGTCTTGGACGTCAGTTGCACGGACCAGTTGCAGCAGCGTGTAGAGGCCATGGAGATTGCGGCCGTCGACGCCCTGGTCGGCGGTGCCTGGTCCGCCGATGTGTTCGAGCCGGTCGATGGACGCTCGCGGTGGGACTATGCCCAGGAGCGTTTGACCAGCGTCACCGGGAGCTTGGACTGCTCGCCATATGGTGCTCTCCGCGTCACATCATGGCTTGCTGTGGCGCCTGCCTTCGAGTTCGGCCCAGGCTCTACGGTGTACGGAACGCTTGCAGTCGAGCTGGCCGACCTGAGTTCGCAGACGAACAGGGTCGAGATCGAGTGCGACTACCGATTCAGCCGGCTCTGGCAGTTGAACGCCTCGTATGGTTGGCAGCACCCCGGCACGGGGAACGCGGTCGGCGAGGCGGGGTTCTGTAATTGGCGCGGCGACGACACCGAGTTACCTGATGTCGAGATGATCACATCGGCGACCGAAAGCAGCGGCCAGACGTTGTTCTATGCAACTTGGTATCCGCTGCCACCCACTGGGGTCTACTGCAATCCGCCGGCGGCATGGGTCAACAACTTCACCGAATTGCTGCTCGGCGGAAATTGGATTGCTGGCCGGCGATGGGTGCAGTCCGTAACCGAGCGCTACCGGCTGGTCATGGAAGTTCAGCCGAGCGTGGCGGCGACCGGCCCGATTGTCGGTCGGCAGCGTGCATCGTTCGAGATCGAGTCGGACAGTGCCGAGCGCTGGGAAAACGACCCCATCACGGGCGGCAACACAGGCCATAGCGATGAAAAGGACGACAGCCGGCGATTGGCTGCGCTGAACTGCCTGCTCGCTCAGGGAGCAACGACGCTCATCGCAGCGCACCGTGGGACGACTGTGACGTGGGACGTGCCTACCAGCATGGTTTTACCGATCGACCTGGTGCATACGCTCCGCCTCGATGATCAGGGCGCGCGTGCGGTGGGCAAGTGTCGGCGCATTGTCGACCGGCTCGACCTCGCATCCGGAAGCGCCCTGACCACGATCTCTATCGCGGTGATGCGAGGCGGCGCTGGCGCAGCAGATCCCCTTGTTCCGCCGGCTGGCTCGTCCGATCCCGCCAGCCCACCGTCGGGCGGTGGCCAACTTACGACGCAGCTCGGAGGTCGCAACGGAAGTCCGGCGTATGACGATGAGGCGGATGGTTTCTCGGGCAACTGGAGCAATCGCGATCCCGGCGCCGAACTGTTCCCGCGGCGCTTCTCGTTGACTGCAAACGATATTCCGGAGGCCTACCGGGACGAACATGCGCCGGAGATCGCAGCCACTTACCGGGTAGCTGTACCTGATGACGTACTGGAGATGTAGCGATGGCGAGAGCCTGGATCAACAACTGGAAGACGACGCTGAGCGTAGGGCTGTCGCCTGGCGCGTTGAGCCTGACGGTGCCGGATGCCGCCGCCGCGCTGCTGCCTCTCTCCGGCGGTAGCTGGGTGCTGTTGACGCTGGCGGATGACGCTGGCGCGCAGCATGAAATCGTGAAAGCAACCGCGCGTGCCGGCGGGGTGGTGACGATCGATCGCGCCCAGGAAGGAACCTCCGACGGCAACTGGCCGGCGGGAACGGCGATCTATGCAGCCGTCACGGCCGGCGACCTCATGACGCTCCAGGCGCGCATCCAGGCTCTGGAGTCCGGGGCGTCTGGCGGCACCCTTGTCGACGAAACCGGCGCAACGCTGGTCGACGACGCCGGCAACAACCTGATCATGGAGAACATTTGATGGCAACTGTTACGCACGTCCTGTCCGGCGCCGGGGAGCCGCTCGACCCGCCACCAAGCATCGGTGCTCACTACGTGAACACGAACAACGGCGCGCTATACCTGGCGAAGGGCACCGCGAGCGGTGCCGATTGGGTGAGGCTGGGTAGTGGCGGTGGCAGCGCTCCGAGCGAGGTGCTGCATGTCAATACCGACGGCCAGTTCCTCCTCGGGCCTCAACACTCATTTGTTGATGCCCGTCTGTTCGCAATTCCCGAGCTTGGCACCGCCGCAATTGGAATCGATCCCAGCACATCCCGACAGTTCGACCTGAACATCAGAACCTGGGCTCCGAGCGGGCAACAACTGCAAATCAGGGTTACGTCGGGTGAATTGCCCGGAGGTATGTCGATCGTGGGCACCTCCAGGCAGTGGGCGGCGCAGGAGTCGTATGGGTTCGTGATCAATGCAAATGACCTCAACGGCGAGGTGTGGGCGCGCATCTATTTCGATGCTGACGAACTCACCCTGTCGATGCTGGTGTTCAGCGATGTGCTGAACGCGTAGGAGATAGCGTATGGCTCTTTCAGATGAGCGCCGCAGCCTCGGCGCGAGGAATGAAGCGATCCGCCGCGCCGGCGGCCAACGGGTTGAAGCGGAGCGGCGTGGCGACCAGGGGTTGACCGCGGCACTCAACCGGCTGATCGAGCCGGAGCGTCAGGCGCGGTCGCTACGGAAAATCGACCCGCGCGGCGCCCTGGATGCTGCGCGCGGCAGGGCCGACTACAACCCCGCCGGCAAGCAGATCGGCGGGGGCGGTGTGTCCTGGCCGCTGGCCGAGACCGACAAGTCGAAGCGCACGGTGGCCGACGAGGAGATCGTGAGCACCGATGGCCTGGTGGTGGTTGTGTTCAAGCGTGTCACCAGCTTCGAGATGCAGGATGGCGGTGAGAATATTGGCCGCATGGAGTTCAAGGCATGAACCAGCTTATGCCCTGGGACGGAGAGGTCGTTCGCATGGGCTGGCCGTGGCACGGAAAGATCCGCCAGCCGAACAAGGATCTGGCCGGCTACGTCACCCTGCCGAACGGGGCGACGCGCCCAGCGATCGCGTACTACGGCACCTGGCCGATGAATCACACGCATCTGTTCGACATGGGCCTACCGGACCATGACGACCCGCAGGTCGAGGAGCAGGGCGGGAAGTGGTGGGGGCGGACTATCCTTCGGGGTGGCGGCAATTACGACTATCAGTTGTACTACGGCGGCGCGACGACCTCGGCCGAGGGGCAGCCCTATACAGGCGACGCCCCATTCAGGGGGCTCCCCCTCTGGTGGTCTAGCGACGAGGAGCCGCGCCGCCCGCTGTATGTGGATATCTACCTCAATGTGGAGCAGGGCAGCTACTACCTCGATTTTTGGACAAAGGGCGGAACGATTCACGCCCTTCGGAAGAAGATAACGCTTGAGGATGTTGGGCAGGGCGCAGGACAGCCGGAGTGTGCGGTAAAAGATCTGCTCGGGAGCAACTTCGACTACTGGTTTTTTGGTGAAAACGTCAAGCTGGACTACCTGAAGCTGCTGGGGGTCTACCGAAATCGGTTGCTGCTGGGGGTGGTGGTGACACAGGGTGAAGGGATGCGGCAGATTGACCCGCCGCCCGGAACGTCGGTGGTCAGCGGTTCGTCCCCGTCTGGCGCCCCTCAGGGGTTGTATGGTCTCGTCGAGGTGACCATTGCCCCGGATATCCGAGATCCAGAGGCGGATCACAGTCAGACGGTCACAATAGGCGTGATCGAGAATCGCCAGGCCGCGCTCGGTAATCCGGTTCATCAGGTGACCGACGAGAGCAGTCAGCCGGGCGATCCCATCGAAACCACGCTCTATCGAGAGGAATGGAACCAGACCTCCGGGTTGCTGACCGCTTGGTATGACGCCCAGGGAAACATCCATACCGCGCGCTACAACCGACGCCACTATGCACTTAAGGAGTACCGCAACGAGCCCGGCGTGACGACAAGAACAGCGACGGAGCGAAGCAGCGAGGTTGCGCTGTTGAGCGGCTCCGGATCAGTTGTCGACAGCACTGTACTGACAGAGCAGTTCGAGGCGATCTACATCCCAGGGACAGGACTGCAGATCACTCGGACGGTGAAGTGTACGGGGGAGCCGGATGACGTCACGACCTATACCGACCCAGACCATACGGGTGGGCCGGTGGTCACCCCGCCGACGACGACATTCCCCCCAGGCATGCATATCGTCAACACCGTTGCGACCTATCAGTGGCTGGTGAATGACGAGAACATGCTGGCCAACCAAGACCAGCACCAAGTGTGGCTCGCCGCGTTGAGCAACAACAGCGCAGCCATCTGCCACATCCGCGATCCGTTCGACTATCCCGAGGGGCAGACCACAACAACCGTCAGCGTTCGCCAGGGGCCGGCCGTGCGCCTCGGCGGCGTGACCTCTGGAACGGTTACCGACACCCTGACCAAGAGTAAGCCCGCGCATGAGTACCGGCGCGGATTTTTCTGGGAGCCAGCCGACCGCTGGGTGCGAGCCAGTTGCAACCCGATCACCGGAGAGCTCTCTCGCGGCCCGGAGTGCATCCAGTACCTGACCAGTTGGGTTTAGCCCCTCCTACTACTTCAAGGAGAAGCCGCATGACGCCGGCCTGTGTACCCCTGCGCATTGAAAAAGGGGCGACGTTCCGCGACACGATGCGGATCATGCAACCGAGCCTTGTCTACCGGCCGATCACCCAGATCGCGTCGACCGCTCCCGTCCGGCTGACCATCCCTGGGCACGGATTGCCTGGCACGTGGCTGGCCTGGATCGATGGCGTCCAGGGCATGTCCGAACTGAACCGCGCTCGGCTTCGGCAATTGCCTCACCGGGTAGCGTCCATTGACGACGACACGATCGAGATCAACCTGCTGTCAGCCGTTGGACTGGCGCCTGTGGGTGGGCAACTGATCTATCAGCCACCGGTTGACCTCACTGGCGCCGAGGTGCGGATGCAGATCCGCGCCGAGCCAGGCGGGACTGTGCTGATGACGCTGGCGCTCGGCTCTGGTCTGGAACTCGCCGGCGCCGGAACGATCTCGCGCGAGATATCGGCATCGGCTACCGCGGCGCTGGAATGGTCGGCGGCGGTCTACGACGTGGACGTGACCTACTCGGATGGAACGGTCCATCGCTACTACAGCGGGCCGATCACTGTGAGCCGTGGGGGAGGGTGCGATGGATGACACCGCCGAGCCCTGGGCGCTGGCGATCGAGGTGGATTGCGAGCCGCTTGTGCTCAGCGAGATGCAGGAATACGCGGTCACAGTGACGCCGCCGGCAGATGTGCTTGTGGTTGTTGCGGGTGACCAAGGGCCTCCCGGGAGGGATGGCGTAGACGGTGCCCAATGGGGCGCGACTGATTGGTGATGAAATGGCCCAGATTCGATTTTTCAAAGTGGCGACCCTGCCGGGTACGCTGGAGCCGGACAGCTTCTACTTCGTGGAGAACAGCAACTTCGCCGAATCGTATTTGACGAACTCGGCGGGGGTGGCGCGCTCGATCGGCAACAGCGCGATGATCAATGCGCTGATCAACGAGGCGTTGGCCAGCCTGCCCGGCACCGGCGCGCCGATCCTGTTCGTAGCCGATATCGCTGCACGCGATGCACTGGAGCCTGAGGGCGCAATCTTCGTCCTGGTTCAGGATGCGAGCGCGGACCCGACAGTCGAATCGGGCGCTGCGCTGTACGCATGGAACCCTGCGACCAGCGCCTGGCTGAAGGTTGCCGAGTATGAGTCGATGGACGTCGAGCTCAACTGGGACGCGATCAACGGGCGCCCGACGTCGACGCCGGCGCAGATCGACACTGCCGTTTCCCAGGCGCACACGCACGCGAACAAGTCGACGCTGGACAAGTTTGGTGAGGAGTCGGGCCTGGTGCGCTTCAACGGCCAGCCGATCCCGGCTGAGTGGAATGGGACGGCCTGGTAATGGCTGTGCTCCAGACCCACAAGGTCGTCGCGCAGTTGCCTGCGGTGCTGGAGCCGAACGCGATCTACTTCGTCCGGCGCAGCACCGGATACGACCAGTTCGTGACCAACGGCGCGGGCGTCGTGGTGGCATACCCGATGAACGTCCGCATCCCCGCGGCTGTTCCTGGGTATCTCGCCGATGGTTCCATGCTTCGGCTCACGATGAACCCTGACGGCCAACTGCCGGCCTATACCGCCGGCGGCGCAACTCTCAACCTACAGGTGCTTTTCAATGGCTGATGTACGACCGACGAAGTTGCAGAACGACGGCAACGGCTATGGCTCGCTTCGAGAGTTCGGGGACGGCGACACGGTGCCGGTTGCGCTTGGCGGAACAGGAGCAGCAACCGCTGCCGGCGCGCGCTTGAGCCTGTTCGACGCCAGGCTGCAGAACTTCAGCCTTCTGCTCGGTGGCGCTGACCAGCTCCCGTTCCAGACTGGGCCGAATAGCTGGTCGCAAACCCCGCTGACAAGCGTAGGGCGCGCTATGATCGCGGCATCTACGCAGGCAAATGCCCTGAACTACCTCGGCGGCGTTCCCAAGAGCCTGTCGTCCAGCCGGACCGTCTCGGACCCGAACACGGTACCGGACGAGTGCGGGTTCTACGGTATCGGTGTCGGTCCTTACTCGAACTTGCCGCCAGGCATCGATGCTCTGAACCCCATCGGGTCGATGCTCTATCACCACCCATACGACGTAAGCACCGCCGTGCAGATGCTTATCCCGCGTACTCTCGATTTCATGTACTTCCGTCGCAAGGCGGTTGGAACGTGGCAGCCCTGGGTGCGGATGCTTTCGGATAACCAACTCGTAGGTACGGTATCTGTCGATGGGGTGAATGCTCCGAACGGCGCGATTATGCAACAGAACGGGACCACGGCTACCAACGTTGGCACCAGCCTGCGTTTTGCCGACGGTACTCAAATCGTCTACGCGAGGCTTCGTCTAGACTTCAGCGCGGTTGACATCCTGACCCGTCAGTACACGTTCCCCATGTCTTTTTTCTCGCCGCCGAATGTTACCGCTACCTTGATCCAGGGCCAGCAGGCGGATATCAACCCGTTGCAGTTCCAGCAACTCGGGCCGGTTCTCGTCGCTGCTATTACGGTCAGCTCGTGCAACGTCCGAGTCATGCGCCCGACCTACGTGTCGGGTAGCTGGGCTTCGGGGAACTTCATCGAATGCTCTGTGATTGCTTCGGGGAGGTGGCGCTGATGAAATTCATGCTGAAGCCTGACCTGCAAGTCGGGCTGCCCGGCCAGGAGCGGGTGAGTTCGGTTTCTGTGTCCGGCCTGCGGTTGACCATCGACGGCGAAGAGTACGATTTCACCCCGCTCGCAGCGGGTGGGTACCTGCCTCCCGATGCGTACATAAGCGTAACCCCTCTACAGGAGGTGGAAGTCCGAGGTGACTTCCTTTTCGTGCGTTACATCCATCAGGTGACTGCGGATATCTCGACTGCGTACTGCGCCGAGGTCGATCCTATCCTGGTGGAAGTTGACGGACCCGTGGAGCTGCCGAAATGAGCATCGACTGGAGTCAACTGGTAACCCCCGAACAGCAGGCTGAAGAACGCCGGCAGGCTGAGTACGATGCCGCAACCGCGGCGCGGGCGAATGCCTACCGCCTGGAGAGTGACCCGCTCAAGACCGAGGCCGAGTTCGACGCTATCAAGGCCGGCACCGAGCCGGACTACCGCGCTTGGGTCGCCAAGGTCGAGGAGATCAAGGCCCGCTTCCCGTTGCCGGAGGCGAACAGAGGCGAATGACAGGTTGTCATAAAGCTGGCATTACCGAGCCAAAACAGCCCATTCAGGCACAAAAAAGGCACTTGCGATAATCGCTAAGTGCCTGATTTGTAAGGGTTGTTTGGTGGAGCCGGGGGGATTTGAACCCCCGTCCGCCAGCTCTCCGCTATCGGTTCTACATGCTTAGCCAGCTCTACTGAGTTAACTCCGCGCCGCCCGAGTGGCAGGGTGCTTGGAGCGAGCTGTATGAGTTTTAGCCGTTACGTCTACAGCGAACTTGGCGGCGATCCTGTTCTATCTGACAGTCGTTTCGGGTTTACAGGCATCCCCTAGCGACTGCTAGCCGCATTAAGCAGCTAGAGCGTAGTTGTCGTCGTTGGCAACTATAAGTTTGCAGCAGCGAATTTACGAGTTCTGCTACCAGCTCGGCATGCCCCTCAAGTTTTGTTACCGGCGTCGAATCCTAATCGGCCCCAAAACCTTGACAGGTCGACGACCAGTCTACGGCAAAGGGCTGCGAGAGTCCAATCCGCCGCTCATAAACCTTTGACGCCGCTGGGTTTCCCCTCCGGAGGCGGGCTCAGGTCCAGGGGTTTGTCCGGTGCCTTGGCGTTCCGCCCGGGCGCCAGCTGTTTTTCCACGTCGGCCTGGATCGCCTGCAACACCGGTTGCAGGTCGCGCATGTTGTCGCGGACCTTGGGGTAAGGGTGGTCCTTGGCGAAACCGGCGATGCGTTCCAGCAACTGGGCGCGCACCGGGGAGGGCAGGTGGATGAACAGCTCGGGCATTTCCTTGGCCAGTTCGGCGGAGTAGAGCACCAGGTCCTGGCGCTCGAACTGGGCGGTGAGGCCGAGGTAGTCGAGGGCGCTGCCGGTGAGCATCGCCGCGGCCGCCTTGGTTTCCTGCATGCCCTGCAGGCGCGCGGGGTTGCGCTGTTCGGCCTGGGACAGGGTCATCCAGAATTCGACGGTGAGGGTGAACAGGATCGACTGCTCGCGCAGCGAGTAGCTCATCAGGCCCAGCGCCTCGGCGCCGTAGGGCTGTTTGGCGGCGCGGAAGTCGAAGTACAGGCGCATTAGCTCCTTGAGCTTGAACAGTACTTCGCGGGCCTCGTTCTGGCGGATCTCCAAGGGGCTGTAGATGTTCAGCTGCGGGCGGAAGTTTTCCTCGCTGACCATGCGCAGGTAGAGCGGCCCGGTGAATTCGCCGCTGCGTCGCGGCAGGGCGTTCTTCTGGGTTTCCTCGATCTTCTTCAGGGCGTCGATCAGCACCTGGTAGTCGTGGCTGTCCCAGGGCTTCTGGATGTCCGGGATGCGCTGGCCGAGGTAGTAGAGGTCGGCGGCCGCGAGCGGGCGGCCGAGAACCAGTAAAAGGATGGCCAGCGGCCAGAGCAGGCGGCGTGATAGGGTCGGCACGGACTTTCCTTGCGGGGCGCGTGGATCGGCCTAGGTTAGCGATGGCCGGGGCCGCCGTCACCCCGCGCTTCGATTGGGGCGGACGGGATGGCAACGGCGCAGTGGGACGGCTTGCAGGCGGTATTCGAGGATCTCGGCGGCTACGGCGCGCTGGCGCGCCAGGCGGCGCAGGGCGAGGGGCCGCTGGTGGGGCATCTGCAACGGACCAACATCCAGCTCGCGGCGATCCCGGTGTTCACCCGCAAGGGAGTCGCCGAGACCACGGTCAACGACCTGCTGGAGGCGGCGCGGGTCTCGCGGCGGACTTTCTACAAGTATTTCGCCGGCAAGCTGGAGGTGCTGGAAAGCATCTACCACAGCGCCGTGCAATTGCTGCTGGCGCGCTTCGGCGGGCTGCGCAGCGAGGCCGGCAGCGACGAGGACTGGTTGCGGGCGATGGTCTCGCTGTTCTTCGACTACCACCTGGCGGTCGGTCCGATCATTCGCATGATGCAGGAGGAGGCCCTGCATGCCGGCTCGCCGCTGGCGGCGCACCGGCAGCGCGCGCACCTGAAGATTATCGAGCTGTGGGCCGAGCGCCTGGGCGCCCAGGGCGCGGCCCACGATGCGCTGACCTACCGGGTGCTGATCTGGGCGATGGAGGCGGCTTCGCTGGAGCTGCTCAATGCCAGCGACCCGCTGGAGCTGCCGCGGGTCAAGCGGGTGCTCGGCGACCTGCTGGTGGGTACGCTCTGTCCCCGCACCCAGGCTCCGACGAGACTGCAAGGGTAACAGCCGGGCAGTCGCCGCTCGCGCCTACAGAACCTAGGTTGGGCTCGCAGTCCGTCGTGGCCATGCTCTGATGCCCTGTCATAACAACAAGACGGGAGACGTGCGTCCATGTCCGCGACACCCTATCTGCTGCAACCGCCGCTGGCGGTCGGATTCGCCCGCCTGGGCTTCGGCTCTCTCTCGCTGGAGTCGTTGCGCGAACGCTACGCCGCACCGTCCAGCGGCTCGCGCTTCATCGAGCTGGACGGTTTCCCGCTGCACTACCGCGACGAAGGCAGCCGCGACAAGCCGGTACTGGTGATGATCCACGGCGTAGTGGCCTCGCTGCACACCTGGGACGACTGGGTGAAGGCGATGTCGCCGTACTTCCGCATCGTGCGCTTCGACGTACCGGGCTTCGGCCTGACCGGGCCGGGGCGTGACAGCCGTTACTCTGGCGAGCGCATGGTGGCGATCCTCGGCCAGTTGCTCGATTTCCTGAAGATCGACAAGGCCTCGATCGCCGGCAACTCCCTGGGCGGCTATATCGCCTGGAACTTCGCCCTGGCGCAGCCGCAGCGGGTGGAGCGGCTGGTGCTGATCGACCCGGCCGGTTACCAGATGCGCAAGGTGCCGTGGATGATCGCCTCGGCGGCGCTGCCCGGCTCGACCCTGGCGATGCCGCTGTGGATGCCGCGAGCGCTGATCGCCCAGGGCATCAAGGAAGTCTATGGCGAGCCGGGGCGGATCAAGCCGGGGGTGGTCGACCGCTACTACGACCTGAGCCGCCGCCCGGGCAACCGCAAGGGCATGATGGAGATCTTCCGCGTGTTGCTGAAGGTCAACCGCGAGGAGCTCGGCACCTCCGGCGAACGCATCGCCCGGATCGTCGCGCCGACCCTGCTGATGTGGGGCGAACGCGACCGCTGGATCTCGCCGAAGCATGTACCGCTGTGGCAACGCGACCTGCCGGGGATCCAGGTGAAGACCTATCCGGGCGTCGGGCATATCCCCATGGAGGAGATTCCCGAGCAGACCGCGGCGGATGCACTGCGCTTCCTGATGGCCTGATCCCAGGCCTTCATGAAGAAGCCCGCGCTGGTCAGTCGCGGGCATTTTTAATGCGTGGACGAAAGGCCGAAATACCAGGCAGGGCAGGGAAGCGATGCATGCCCCTCTCGCGGCGCGGAGGGGCGGCGAGGAGGGTCAGGCGGCCTTCGGTTCCGGTTCGAATTGGTCGCGGTACTGCTCGATGAGGTGCAGGTTATTGTGCTGCCAGGGGTGGAAGTCCTTCTTGTAGAAGTCCAGGTACACGCCCACCAGCGAGCGGAACACGCCGTCCTTGCCCCACAGCCACTTGATGCCGTCGCGCCAGACCTTGAAGTTCCACAGCAGGCCGTCGCGCTTGAGCATGTGGACCAGGCCCTTGGTGGTGTCGAGGGCGAAGAAGAAGGTGCCCTGGACCATCGCCCGGCGGCGCAGCCTGGCCTTGCCGTTGACCAGCATGAACACGTCGTAGGCCACCGCCTTGTGCTCGGTTTCCTCCAGTGCGTGCCAGCGCCACAGGCGGGCCATGGTCGGGTCGGCGCCTTCCAGCCACCTGGGGTTGCTCAGCAGGCCGTCGGCCATGATCGCGGTGAGGTGCTCCAGGGCCGCGGTGGCCGCCAGTTGCCGCGACGGGTGCAGTTTCTGCTGGGCGAAGCGGATGCGCCGTTTGGCGCCGCCTTCCAGGCGGTCGATGTCGTAGCCGAGGGCGCGCAGGCGGTCGCTGTAGACCAGGTGCTCGCGGCTGTGGTGGCCTTCCTGGCCGATGAAGCCACGGATCTGTTGCTTCAGCGCCGGGTCCTCGACCCGTTCGCGGTAGTGGCGCACGGAGTCGATAAAGAAGCGCTCGCCATCGGGGAACAGCACCGACATGGCGTTGAACATGTGGGTCTTGAAAGCGTCGCCGCTGTGCCAATGGCGCGGCATCGGATCGGGCAGGTCGAAGTCCAGATGACGCGGGCGGATCTCCAGACCTTCGGGGGTGGTGCTGGCCATAGCGGCTCCCTGTGATGGTGAAGGACCATGGGATCGACTATCGCTTGCGGGGGATAGCCTCACAAGGTTATCTTCTGCCAACTTTCCGGTCATATCCGGCCAGCGGTCAGAACAATAAACAACCATGAAACAACCGCTCAATTTCACCGCCGAACTGGTGCCGGTGGCCTATGCCGAGGCACTCCTCGATCTTGTCGCGGAGTACGGCGTATCCCGCCAGGCGCTGTTCGACGCTGCGCGGGTGCGTCCCGAGGTGCTGGACAGCCCGAACGGCCGCCTGTCCTTCCTCGACTTCAACCAGCTCACCTACAGCGCCCAGGCCCTGTGCGGCGAGCCGGCGCTGGGGCTGGTGCTCGGCCAGCGCCTGAACGTCTCCGCCCACGGCATCCTCGGCTACGCGGTGCTGTCCAGCGCCAACCTGGGCAAGGCCATCCAGTTCGCCCTCAAGTACTACCGGGTGCTCGGCCTGGCCTACGAACTGGAACTGGTGCTCGATGACGGCCGCGCCGAGTTGCGCGCGGTGGAGTCGATGCCGCTGGGCGCCGCTTCGGTGTTCGCCGCCGAGGGCCTGATGGCGACGCTGTATTCCATCGCCTGCTTCCTGGTCGGCGAGCCGTTGCAGGACGTGCGGGTCGGCTTCGCCTATCCGCCGCCGGCCCATGCCCGGCGCTACGCCGAGGTGTTCGGGGTGGCCGCGGAGTTCGAGCAGCCCTGGCACTGGCTGAGCATGCCCAGCGAGTACCTGGAACGACCGATGGCGCTGGCCAACCCGGCCACGGTGCAGATGTGCGAGCAGCAGTGCGAGGCGCTGCTGGCCACCCTGGACGTCCAGGAAGGCCTGCTGACCCGTGTGCGCCGCCTGCTGCTGGCGCGTCCCGGCGACTTCCCCGATCTCGAACAGGCCGCCCGCGAACTGCACACCAGCGGGCGCAGCCTGCGCCGGCACCTGTCGTCGTTGGGCACCACCTACCAGCAGGTCCTCGACGATGTGCGCAAGCGCCTGGCCCTGCAATACCTGACCACCACCCAGCTACCGCTGTACGAGATCGCCCTGCTGCTCGGCTTCAACGATTCGTCGAACTTCCGCCGGGCGTTTCGCAAGTGGACCGGCAAGCTGCCCAGCGACTACCGCGAAGCGCCCTGAGCCGACGCCGGCGATCCTCGGCAGCGGATGGATGTGCCATGCTTGGCGTTTCATAGAAATCCATGGCGCGCTTGCCGCGCCGACCGTGATCGGAGTCTTGCATGTCGACATCCCCCGCGCTGATCCGCGAAACCTTTCCCGTCGGGCCTTTGCAGTGCAACTGCACCATCATTGGCGATCCGCTGACCAGGAAGGCCATCGTCGTCGATCCGGGCGGCGACCACGAACTGATCCTGCAGCGCCTCGACCGCCTCGGCCTGCAGGTGGTCAGCATCATCCATACCCACGCGCACCTGGATCACTTCCTCGCCTCCGGCGAGATGAAGAAGCGCACCGGCGCCAGCCTGCACCTGCACAAGGACGACCAGTTCCTCTGGGACAACCTGGAGATGCAGTGCCAACTGTTCGGCGTGCCCTACACGCCGGTGCCGGCCCCGGACCGCTGGCTGGCCGACGACGAGGAACTGGCCTGCGGTTGCGGAGTGGCACTGCACACGCCGGGGCATACGCCGGGCTCGATGAGTTTCTGGTTCCCCCGGGCGAAGCTGCTGATCGCCGGCGACACCCTGTTCCGCCGTGGCATCGGCCGCACCGACCTGTGGGGCGGCGACTCGGCGGCGATCCAGCGTTCGATCCGGCAGCGCCTGTACAGCCTCGACGAGGACGCCACGGTGGTCGCCGGCCATGGCCCGGACACCACGCTGGGCGAAGAGATGCGCGAGAACCCCTTCGTCAGGGGCTGAAAAGGATTTTTCCGAGCATCGGGAATTTTGCCACTTGGCTATGCTCTAAGATATCGGCCGCCCCTCACGCAGGGGCGTTTCAGTACCTCGAGGAGTAGTTTTCCCATGTTCACCTCCCGTTGCCTGCCTCTGGCCGCAGCCGTCACCGCACTGGCGCTGCTCGCCGGTTGTGCCAACAACAACCCCTACGACACGCAAAGCCAAAGCCAGGGTGGCATGAGCAAGACGGCCAAGTACGGCGGACTGGGTGCGCTGGCCGGCGCCGTCGCCGGCGCTGCGATCGACCACAACAACCGTGGCAAGGGCGCGCTGATCGGCGCTGCCGTTGCCGGCGCGGCCGCCGCGGGTTATGGCTACTACGCCGACAAGCAGGAAGCCGAGCTGCGTCGGCAGATGGAAGGCACCGGCGTGGAAGTGCAGCGCCAAGGTGACGACATCAAGCTGATCATGCCGGGCAACATCACCTTCGCCACCGATTCGGCGAACATCGCCCCGAGCTTCTACGCGCCGCTGAACAACCTGGCGAACTCGTTCAAGCAGTACAACCAGAACACCATCGAGATCGTCGGCTACACCGACAGCACCGGCAGCCGCCAGCACAACATGGACCTGTCCCAGCGTCGTGCGCAGAGCGTGGCCGGCTACCTGACCGCCCAGGGCGTCGACGGCACCCGCCTGAGCACCCGCGGCATGGGCCCGGACCAGCCGATCGCGAGCAACTCCACTGCCGACGGTCGCGCGCAGAACCGGCGCGTCGAGGTCAACCTGCGACCGGTTCCGGGCGCCCAGGGCCCGGCGCAGACCCAGCCGCAGTACTGATCGCGGCCTGGACGAAAAAGCCCGCCATTCGGCGGGCTTTTTCATGGGCGCTGGTCGGCGCTCTTCGTCCTACGCCTTGGCGTTACCGGGAAACTCGCGGTGCAGGCTGTCGAGCAACTGGTCCTTGCGCTCCCACAGCTGGTTGACCCATTGCTGGAATTCCGCGCGGTAGCCGGCGTCCTGGTCGTAGCTCTTGCCGACGAACTGGCGCGGAATCTCCAGTTCCTCGAAGCGCACCACGACGTCCTTCAGGCGTCCGGAAAGCAGGCACCAGAAGGTCGGGCTGCCGTCCGGGTAGTGGATGGTCACGTTGACCAGGGTCTTCAATTGCTCGCCCATGGCGTCGAGGACGAAGGCGATACCGCCGGCCTTGGGCTTGAGCAGGTGGCGGAACGGCGACTGCTGCTCGTCGTGCTTGGCGCGGGTGAAACGGGTGCCTTCGAGGAAGTTGAACACCGCTACCGGGATGCGGCTGAACTTGGCGCAGGCCTTGCGCGTGGTCGCCAGGTCCTGGCCTTTCTTCTCCGGGTGCCTGGCCAGGTAGGCCTTGCTGTAGCGCTTCATGAAGGGGAAATCGAGGGCCCACCAGCACAGGCCGATGATCGGGACCCAGATCAGTTCCTGCTTGAGGAAGAAGCGCAGCAGCGGGATGCGTCGGTTCAACTGGTATTGCAGGACGAGGATGTCGACCCAGCTCTGGTGGTTGCTGGTGACCAGGTAGGAGTGTTGGTACTCCAGGCCCTCCAGGCCCTGGACGTTCCAGCGGGTGCGCTGGACCAGGTTCATCCAGCCCTTGTTGCAGGCGATCCAGCCTTCGGCGATCAGGCTCATGATCTTGCTGCACAGGCGCTGGGCGGCGGCGAACGGCAGGAGCAGCTTGACCAGGGTCATGCCGAACAGCAGGCAGGCCCAGCACAGGGTGCTGGACACCAGCAGCAGGCCGGCCAGGGAGCCGCGCAGGAAATGGGGGAGAAACGACAGCATCAAGGAGTCCTTGTACGTAGGCGCCCGGCCAGGGCCGGGCGCGTGGAGCGGGGCGTGGTCCCGCCGTTCACATGGCACATCCTCGTGCCTGGCCGAAGCCAGTGCCGCCCACTGGGCGGCGTTCCTTCAGGCCGGGGCCTGGGCGTCCGCCTGGATGGCGGTGAGGGCGATGGTGTAGACGATGTCTTCCACCAGCGCGCCGCGCGACAGGTCGTTCACCGGTTTGCGCAGGCCTTGCAGCATCGGCCCGACGCTGACGCAATCGGCGCTGCGCTGCACCGCCTTGTAGGTGGTGTTGCCGGTGTTCAGGTCGGGGAAGATGAACACCGTGGCCTGCCCGGCCACCGGGCTGTTCGGCGCCTTCTGGCGGCCGACGCTGGCGATGGCGGCGGCATCATACTGCAAGGGTCCGTCGATCAACAGGTCGGGGCGCTGCTCGCGCGCCAGGCGGGTGGCCTCGCGAACCTTGTCGACATCCACCCCGGAACCGGAGTCGCCGGTGGAGTAGCTGATCATCGCGACCCGTGCAGGGATGCCGAAAGCCTGCGCCGACGCGGCACTCTGCACGGCGATCTCGGCCAGGTCACTGGCCGAAGGATCGGGATTCACCGCGCAATCGCCGTAGACCAGCACCTGGTCCGGTAACAACATGAAAAACACTGACGACACCAGGTTGTAGCCGGGCGCGGTCTTGATCAGTTGCAGCGCCGGGCGGATGGTGCTGGCGGTGGTGTGGATGGCGCCGGAGACCAGGCCGTCGACCTCGTCCAGGGCAAGCATCATGGTCGCCAGGACCACGCTGTCCTCCAGTTGCTGCTCCGCCATCGGCGCGTTCAGCCCCTTGCCCTTGCGCAGCTCGACCATCGGTTCGACGTAGCGCTGCCGCACCAGGTCAGGGTCGATGATCTCCAGGCCTTCCGGTAGCACGATGCCCTGGGCCTGGGCCACTGCCTGGACCTCCTCCGGCTTGGCCAGCAGCACGCAGCGGGCGATGCCGCGCGCCTGGCAGATCGCCGCCGCCTGTACGGTGCGCGGCTCGCTGCCCTCGGGCAGGACGATGCGCTTGCCGGCCTTCTGCGCGCGTTGCACCACCTGGTAGCGGAACGCCGGTGGTGACAGGCGCAGCTCGCGCGGCGTGCCGCAGCGCTGCTTGAGCCATTCGAAATCGATGTGCCCGGCGACGAACTCGGTGACCCGCTCGGCGCGCTCGCGGTCGTCCACCGGGATTTCCTTGTTCATCCGGTTCAGGTTGGTCGCGGTGTCGTAGGAGCCGGTGGCCACCGACAGCACCGGCAGGCCGCCCAGCAGGGCGCCGCGGCAGAGTTCCATGATCCGCGGGTCGGGCGGGAAGTCGCTGCACAGCAGCAGGCCGGCCAAGGGTACGCCGTTCATCGCGGCCAGGCTGGCGGCGAGGATGATGTCGTCGCGGTCGCCGGGGGTCACCACCAGCACGCCGGGCTTGAGCAGTTGCACGGTGTTGGGCACGGCGCGGGCGCATAGCACGATCTTCTGCACCCGGCGCTGCTCGTAGTCGCCGGCGTTGATCACCCGTGCGCTGAGCAGGTCGGCGATGTCGCGGGTGCGCGCGGCGTTGAGTTCGTCCTGCCAGGGAATGCAGCCGATCAGGCGGAAGTCGTCGCGCAGCAGCGGCGAGTGTTCGGTGAGGCGCCGGGCGAAGTCCGCCACGCCGTCCTCGGCGTTGGCCGCGTCGGCCTCGCCGCGGACCTTGTTGAGGATCACCCCCAGCACCTTCGGATCGCGCGGGCCGCCGAACAGCTGGGCCTGGATCTCGATACGGTCGGTCAGTTCGGTGAGCGTCTCGT
Source organism: Pseudomonas sp. HMSC065H01 (assembly GCF_001815235.1). Classification (NCBI taxonomy): domain Bacteria; kingdom Pseudomonadati; phylum Pseudomonadota; class Gammaproteobacteria; order Pseudomonadales; family Pseudomonadaceae; genus Pseudomonas; species Pseudomonas sp. HMSC065H01. The sequence goes on from NZ_KV819906.1 coordinate 301,292, forward strand.
TTTCCGGCGCGGAGACCAGGATCACCTCGGCGTCGAGACTCTTCGCCAGGTGGAAGTTGACCCGCGCGGCGTAGCTGGCGTGACGGGTCGGTACCATGCCTTCGACGATCACCACGTCCTTGTCGGCGGCGGCGCGCTGGTAGAGGCTGATGATCTCTTCGAGCAGTTCGTCCAGTTGGCCGTCGCCGAGCATGCGCTCGACCTGGGCCAGCGGCAGCGGCTTCGGCGTATCCAGGCCGTGGGTGCGCGCCACCAGTTCGCTGGAGCGCTCCGGGCCGAGGTCGCCGGGATGCAGTTGGGCGATGGGTTTGAAGAAGCCAACCTTCAGCCCGGCGCGTTCCAGGGCGCGAAGCAGGCCGAGGCTGATCGAGGTGAGGCCGACGCCGAAACCGGTCGGGGCGATGAAGAAGGTATGCATCTGGGCTCCTTAAGCCGTGCGTTTGGCCACGCCGCCTGGTTGGGCGGGGGCGTCGATCCAGTTCAGTCGAGCAGGGCCAGCGTGTCGAGGGCGATCTGCCGCTCTTCGTTGGTCGGGATCACCAGTACCCGCGGATGCCCCGCGGCCTGGATCGGCCCGGCGACGCCGCGCACGCAGCGGGCGTTGGCCTCCTGGTCGAGGCGCAGGTCGAACAGCCGCAGGTGGGCGGCGGTCTTGGCGCGCACCAGCGGCGAGTTCTCGCCGATGCCACCGGTGAAGATCACCCCGTCCAGTTGCGGCAGGGCGCAGCTCATCGCCGCCAGGGACTTGGCCAGGCGGTAGCAGAACACCTCGATCGCCAGGGCCGCGCCGGGGTGGCCCTGCTCGCGCTCCTGCTCCAGGGTGCGCATGTCGTTGGACAGGTCGGAGAGGCCGAGCAGGCCACTTTCGTTGTTCAGCATCGAGTCGATGCGCTCCAGGCTCCAGCCCAGGGTCCGCGCCAGGTGGCTGTGCAGGTTGGGGTCGACGTCGCCGCTGCGGGTGCCCATTACCAGGCCTTCCAGCGGGGTCAGGCCCATGCTGGTGTCGAGGCTCTGGCCGTTGACGATGGCGCAGGTCGAACTGCCGTTGCCGAGGTGGGCGCTGAGCCAACTGCTGTCGCCGACCGCCAACCCGGCCATTTCCGCGGCGCGGTGGCTGACGTAGCGGTGGCTGGTGCCGTGGAAGCCGTAGCGGCGTACGCCATGCTCGCGGTAGAGGGCTTCCGGGAGGGCGTAGCGGTAGGCGTGCTCCGGCAGGCTCTGGTGGAAGGCGGTGTCGAACACGGCGACGTGGGGCAGCTTGGGAAACAGCGTCATCGCTGCCTCGATGCCTTGCAGGTTGGCCGGGTTGTGCAGCGGCGCCAGCGGCGCGGTGGCCCGGATCGCCTCGACCACCCGGTCGTCGATGCGCGTGGCATGGGTGAACAGCTCGCCGCCATGCACCACCCGGTGGCCGATGCCGTGGAGCTTGCCGCCCGCGGCGTTCTGCACCATCGGCAGCAACTGGGCGAGGGCGGCGCGGTGGTCGGCGTTGGGAATCATCAGGCTGTCGCTGTCGCCGCCGCGCTTCCAGCGCAGCACCGCATCGCGGCTGCCCAGGCGCTCGGCGAGGCCGTGCAGGGGAAACAGGGAGTGGGCCTCGTTGACCAGGGCGAACTTGATCGACGAACTGCCGCAGTTGATCACCAGTATGTTGCGTGAGGGCATCACTGCTCCTTGGTCTGCTCTTCTTCTTCCCGGGCACACCAGCCGCAGCGAAATTCGCGGCCGAGCTGTCTGTGCCGCTCGTTTTCGTCAAGGACCCAGGCGCGCGATTGCCAGGGCGGTTGGTGGCGCAGGTGTTGAGTATGGCCACAGGACAAGACTGCCACCCAATGGCCTTCCTCGTCCTGATGAAAATCAATCACCCGCGACGGCGCTCGCGCGCCCCGTTCATCAGGGGCGCGGTCGCTTTCGGGGCTATTGATGCGTACACTTACGCATTCATCTTCTTTATCGAAAAGGTTTCGAACCATGCAGATCGCGGCCAACAAGGCGGTTTCCATCGACTATACCCTGACCAACGACGCCGGGGATGTCATCGACAGTTCCGCTGGTGGCGCGCCGCTGGTCTACCTGCACGGTGCCGGCAACATCATCGTCGGCCTGGAGAAGGCCCTGGAAGGCAAGAACGTCGGTGACGAACTGAGCGTCGCCATCGAGCCGGAAGACGCCTATGGCGAATACAGCGCCGAACTGGTCGCGACCCTGACCCGCGAGATGTTCGAAGGCGTCGACGAACTGGAAGTCGGCATGCAGTTCCACGCCTCGGCTCCGGACGGCGGCATGCAGATCGTCACCATCCGCGACATCGACGGCGACGACGTGACCGTCGATGGCAACCATCCGCTGGCCGGCCAGCGCCTGAACTTCAAGGTCAAGGTAGTCGACGTGCGCGAGGCCAACGCCGAGGAAATCGCCCATGGTCACATCCATGGCGAAGGCGGTCACCACCACTGATCGGCGTTCATTCGCCGATTGATGGCCTGGGCCGTCCGCCGGCGGAACTGCTAAGCTGGTATAGCGAAAGGCGCCTTTGGGCGCCTTTCGCGTCATGCGCCATGCCTGGGCTCTTTACCCCGTCCCTGGGGATGCGCCGCAGCCAGGGTTCTTGCCCGGTGCGGGGCTTGGCACGTTGTGTCGCTGAATGCGCAAGGAGTACGTCATGAGTGCCTTTCACGATCTCACCCTGCAGGGGTTGGATGGACAGGACCTGCCGCTTTCCCCGTTCAAGGGCAAGGTGCTGCTGGTGGTCAATGTCGCCTCCAAATGCGGCCTGACACCCCAGTACGCCGGCCTGGAGAATCTCTACCAGACCTACCGCGAGCGCGGTTTCGCGGTGCTCGGCGTGCCCTGCAACCAGTTCGCCGGCCAGGAGCCGGGCAGCGAGGCGGATATCCAGTCCTTCTGTAGCCTGAACTATGGCGTCAGCTTCCCGATGAGCGCCAAGGTCGAGGTCAACGGCAGCGCGCGGCATCCGCTCTATCGCCTGCTGGCGGGCGAGGGCGCGGAGTTTCCCGGCGACATCACCTGGAACTTCGAGAAATTCCTCCTCGGTCCCGACGGTCGCGTGCTGGCGCGTTTCAGCCCGCGCACGGCGCCGGACGACCCGGCCCTGGTGCAAGCCATCGAGAAGGCCCTGGGTTGATCTCCCGCGGGACGCGTTCGCGTCCCGCCGCTTCCTTTCCTGTCTTGCGCCGCTTCATGACGCAACGCGATAAGTCCCTGCCTGTAACGCCTGATCACCGCCGTTGATAATGCTGGGCGGACGAGACGACCGGTCATATTCTCTCGTTCCATGACTAGCAACCGACTCGACAAGCGCGAACTGATCCTGGCCAAGGGCTCCGAGGTCATGACCCGGCGTGGCTACCACGGCACCGGGGTGCTGGAGATCGTCCAGGCCGCGCGCATCCCCAAGGGCTCCTTCTATCACTACTTCGACAGCAAGGAAGCCTTCGCCCAGCAGGCCCTGGAGCACGTCTACGCGCCGCGCCTGGCGCGCTACGCCCAGGCCCTCGGCGACAGCCGCTTCAGCCCGCGCGAGCGGGTGCTGCGCTACTACGGCGAGCTGCTGGAGCACTTCGCCCGCCAGGAAAAGCCCGAATACCACTGCTTCATCGGCAGCCTGAGCTTCGAGATGGCCGAGCTGTCGCCGCCGATCGCGGCCAAGGTCGAGTCGATCCTGCAGGCTTCCGCGCAAATCCTCCAGGACTGCCTGGAGCAGGCGCGCGAGGCCGGCGAACTGGCCGCCGACGAGGACTGCGCGAGCCTGGCCGGCTTCATCGGCTTCGCCTGGCAGGGCGCCCTGGCGCGCTTCAAGGTCGGCGCCGGCCTCGCTCCGTTGAATGCTTTCATGTCGCGCCTGGAGCTGCTGCTCCGCGCCTGATACCTGCCCGAACCTCCCATTCCCCCTCAGGAGTCCGTCCATGAGTGCCCCCGTAGAAGCCCTGTTCCAACCGTTCCGCCTCGGCGCCCTGGAACTGCCCACCCGTGTGGTGATGGCACCGATGACCCGCAACTTTTCCCCCGGCGGCGTACCCAACGCCAAGGTCGTCGAGTACTACCGCCGGCGCGCCGCCGCCGGCGTCGGCCTGATCGTCAGCGAAGGCACAACGGTCGGCCACAAGGCCGCCAACGGCTATCCGAACGTGCCGCGCTTCTATGGCGAGGACGCCCTGGCCGGCTGGAAGCAGGTGGTCGACGCGGTGCATGCCGAGGGCGGGCGCATCGTTCCGCAGCTCTGGCACGTCGGCAGCGTTCGGCGCCTGGGCGTGGAGCCGGACGCCAGCGTGCCCGGCTACGGCCCGATGGAGAAGGCCAAGGACGGCAAGGTGCTGGTCCACGGCATGAGCAAGGCCGACATCCAGGACGTCATCGCCGCCTTCGCCCAGGCCGCCCGCGACGCCCAGGCGATCGGCATGGACGGGGTGGAGATCCACGGCGCCCACGGCTACCTGATCGACCAGTTCTTCTGGGAAGGCAGCAACCAGCGGGACGACGAGTACGGCGGCAGCCTGGCCAATCGCTCGCGCTTCGCCGTCGAGCTGGTGCGGGCGGTGCGCGCGGCGGTCGGTGCGGATTTCCCGATCATCTTCCGCTTCTCCCAATGGAAGCAGCAGGACTATTCCGCGCGCCTGGTGGAAACCCCGGAGGGCCTGCGCGAGTTCCTCGCGCCGCTGGTGGAGGCCGGCGTCGATATCTTCCACTGCTCGACCCGCCGCTTCTGGATTCCCGAGTTCGAAGGCTCGGAACTCAACCTGGCCGGCTGGACCCGCGAGCTGACCGGCAAGCCGACCATTACCGTGGGTAACGTCGGCCTGGACGGCAGCGAGTTCCTGCAATTCTTCGGCAAAACCGACGAGGTGGCGCAGCCGGCGAGCATCGACGGCCTGGTGGAGCGCCTGGACAAGGGCGAGTTCGACCTGGTCGCGGTGGGCCGCGCGCTGCTGGTGGATCCGGAGTGGGCGGTGAAGGTCCGCGAGGGGCGTATCGGCGACATCAAGCCGTTCAGCCGCGAGGCCCTGGCCAGCCTGGTCTGAAGGCGCGTCCGCGACGCACCGGCCCGGCGCCGCGCCGGCAAGCAGATCCCACCCCTCGGGGTGGGATTTTTCATGGCCGTGATTTTTTCCGAAAACCCGCCGTGCGGCCGGCTGACTTCAAAGTCCGAAACGGGCATTGTATGACCGCCAACACAACAATAGGCCGAGAAACGGCCAGAGGAGCGAATCCATGCGTATCGGCCTGGTGGTCGACGCGACCTGCGACCTGCCGCCCGAATTCCTCGCCGCCCACGGCATCCGCGTGATGCCGATCGGGATCCGCCTGGGCGAGCAGCGGCTCATCGATCGACGCGACCCCGACACCACCCTGAGCTTCTACCGCGACCACCTGGCCAAGGTCGGTAGCAAGGACGGCAGCCAGCCGCTCTCCGCCGCCGAGTTGCAACAATGGTTCCTCGACGAACTGGTGACCGACTTCGACTACGTGGTCTGCCTCACCGTCGACAGCCTGCGCAGTCCGATCTTCGAGCACGCCACCCAGGCCTCCTTCGGCCTGCTCCAGCACTACCACGAGCGCCGCCACGCGGCCGGCATCGCCGGTCCCTTCACCCTGCGCGTACTCGACAGCCACTCGGTGTTCGCCGGCATCGCCTGCCTGGCGGCCGAGGGCACGCGCCTGCTGGCGCAGGGCAGCCACCCCAACGCGCTGCGTACGCGCCTCGAACAGCTCAGCCAGCAGACCTGCACCTACCTGGTCGCCGATGACCTGGGCCACTTGCGCCGGCGCGGCTTCCAGAAGGGTGATCGCAGCGGTTTCGTCGACCGGGTCAAGGGCGCGGCGCTGGGGTTGGGCTCGCTGCTCGACGTCAAGCCGGTGTTCAGCCTGGCCGATGGCGAGGACAAACCGGTGGCGCTCTCGCCGAGCTTCGAGAAGTCGGCGGAGAAGCTGTTCGGCTATGCCCTGGCGCGGGTACAGGCGGGTGAGCTGCTGGCACCGCAACTGGGTCTCAGCTATGCCGGCGATCCGACCGCGCTGCGCGACCTGCCGGGCTTCGCCGCGCTGGAGAACGCCTGCCGCGAGCGCGACATCCACTTGCACCTGGGCATGCTCAGCCCTACCGGCGGCATCAATCTGGGCGCCGGGGCCATGAGCCTGGGCTTCATCGCCACGCCGAAAGCCTTTGCCTGAGAGCTACTCGCGGCTGCGTGGCAAGGCCCCGCCATCCTCTGCCGGCGGCCGCTCGGGCTTCGACCGAGCGGGCTGGACCAGCGGACTGGCGCAGGCGTCTTCCAGGTAGTTCTGGAAGTGCTCGACGATACTGTCCCAACCTTGCCGGCTGGCGTGTTGGCGGGCGTTGAGACGGACCCGGCGCAGGCGTTCCTGGTCGTCCAGCAGCCAACTGGCGACTTCGACGAAGCCGCTCTTGTCGCCCGGCGCGGCGAGCACGCCGTTGTGCCCATGGCGGATGTGCTGGCCGGCGGCGGCCTGGTCGAAGGCGACCACCGCGAGGCCGGCGGCCTGGGCTTCGAGGACCACGTTGCCGAAGGTCTCCGACAGGCTTGGGAAGAGGAACAGGTCGCCCGAGGCGTAGTGGGCGGCCAGGGTTTCGCCGCGCTGGACGCCGCAGAACAGCGCTTCGGGCAGGTCCCGTTCGAGGTGCCTGCGCTCCGGCCCGTCGCCCACCAGTACCAGGCGCAGCTTCAGCTGCGGATGGGCGGCGCAGAGCGCGCGGAAGGTGCCGCCGAGCAGGCCGAGGTTCTTCTCTGCCGCCAGCCGGCCGACGTGCAGCACGGCGATGTCCTGTTCGCCCAGGCCCCAGCGCCGGCGTAGTTCGGGATCGCGCCGGGAGGGATGGAAGAGTTGGCTGTCGACCCCGCGGGAGAGCAGGTTGAGACGTTCGAAACCGCGCCGCTGCAATTCCATGCGCTGGCTGCCGCTGGGCACCAGGGTCATCTGCGTGCGGTTGTGGAACCAGCGCAGGTAGCCGGTGACCAGCCGGGTCAGCGGACCGAAGCCGTAGTGCTCGCTGTATTGCTGGAAGTTGGTGTGGAAGCCGCTGACCGCCGGGATGCCCAGGCGCCGCGCGGCGCGCAGGGCAGAGAAGCCGAGCGGGCCTTCGGTGGCGATGTAGAGCACGTCCGGGCGCTGGCGCTTCCAGCAGCGCAGCAGCTTGTGCAGGCTCGACATGCCCCATTGCAGGCCGGGGTAGCCGGGCAACGGCCAGCCGCGGGTCAGCACCAGCTCGGCGTCGCTGCGCCGGCCGTCGTCGCCGGGCTGGCGCGGGCGCACCACCTGGACCCGATGGCCAAGCTGCTGGAGACCGGCATGCAGGCGCCCCAGGGTATTGGCGACGCCGTTGACTTCCGGTGGGTAGGTTTCGCTGATCAGGGCGATGCTTAGAGGTCTGCTCATGACGTCAGTGTCGACCGACGCCGTGTAGCGGATGTGAAGTTTTGGTGACGCTTGCGTGACGGCGCCCCTGTCGGGGCGCCGTGGATTTCAGCGTTGCAGCAGGCGTGGGTTCTCCTCGCCGAAGATCTGCTTGCGCAGGGCCTTGAGGCGTTCGTCGATGGCGGCGTGACGCTGCTCCTCGTCGTCGACGCTGGCGAGCACCTCGGCGATCACCTTGTCCGACTCTTGCGCGTATTCGCGCAGTTGCTCTTCCTCGCCAGGCGTCGGCGCTTGCTGCTGGACGGAGGCGTTGTCCTTGAGCGCCATCCAGATCTCGAAGTCGAGCGCCTCGCGGCGCCTGGCATCGGCCTCCACATAGGGCGTCAGACGCTGGATCTCCTCGAAGGTCTGGCGCGGATCGGCGCCGACCGCCACCTCGCGCTTGAGCTGTTCGATCAGGCCTTCGGCGGCCTGCTTGCGTTCGATCTCGGACATCTGCCCGGCGTTGCGGCCGAACTCGCCGAGTTGCTGTTCCAGGTTGTCGGGAGCGGTGGCTGTATTCATCTCGGGGGCTCGGGAAGGAATGGAAGGTTTTGCCGCCGGTGTGGCCTGCGGGGGAGACGCGAAGGGCGCGACGGGCGCCGGCTCCGATGGGTAAAACAACAGGACGGCGCCGATGGCCGTGCCGCAGAGCAGCAGGGCCAGCAAGGTCCAGGTCAGGGTAGGTCTCATGCGATGGACTCCTCGCTTCAGGTCGCTGCGATGTCGAGCAATGGATCGCTCCTGCTCGGCTTGCCGGTCTCGACGTGTCCGGCCAGGCGGCGGAGATAGTTGGCTTCCGTATTGCTGGCGGTCACGCTGAGGTCGTACCAGCCCTGGCTGCTGCGTAACAGCCACACTTCACTGATCGCCTGGTTCGGTTCGAGTTCATAGCGACGGCTGCCCTCCCGGGTATAGGCCGGGTTCGGCGTCACCGTCACGCTGCACGGCAGGCGGCCGAGATTGCGGATGTTCAACTGCAGGTTGCCGTTGCGTTGATAGGTGACCGATACCTCGGGCCGCGCCATCTGCGCGGCGAGATGCAGGTTGCCGTGGAACTCGCGGAAGAAGCCGTTGGGGCCGTGCACCTCGAAGGCGTAGCGGCCGTTGGCGTCGAGCAGGTCGTCGAGTTCGTCGTTGAGGGTCCGGCCCAGTTCCTCTCCGCTTTCCTGGACCACCGGATAGCTGGTCACGGTATAGAAGCGCGGATTGCCGACTTCCCGCGGCTGCACCTGGAATACCGCAGCGGAGTGTCCCTGCGGATTGCCCGGCAGGCTCATGCCGTCGTTGCCCAGGGTCAGGCGCAGCTTGCCGGCGGCGATGTCGAGGGCCAGCGTGGCGTGCAACTGGTAGGGCACCGCGAGGGTAGGGCGCTGGCCCTTTTCCTGGCCGGGCAGGCTCTTGGGCTCGTAGGACCAGTACTTGGGACTGGGCCGGTAGAACTGCTGCCAGTAGGCGTCCTCCTTGCGCGCGTCGCTCTGCGGGACGTTGGTCAGGTCGGGGGCGACCTGGGTGTCGCCTGCGCCCTGGAAGTCGAACAGCGAAGTCAGGTCGCCGCAGACGGCACGCCGCCAGGGCGAGATGTTTTCCTCGACGACGCCGAAGCGGCGTTCGAGGAAGCGCAGCACCGAGGTATGGTCGAACACTTCGGCGCTGACCTTGCCGCCCTTCGACCAGGGCGAGATGGCGATCAGCGGGACGCGGTGGCCGAGCCCGATGGGCAGCCCGCTGGATGCCTCGATCTCGCCGGCGGTGCTGACCGTGGAAAGGCCGACGCCATCCTTCCACGGCGGCACCGGGGCGCTGGCGTGGTCATAGAAGCCGTCGCCCTCGTCGTAGTTGAGGATGAACACGGTCCTGGCCCAGACCTCGGGGTTGCTGGTCAGCGCCTCGAGCACCCGGGTCACGTAGTACTCGCCGAACGAGGGGCCCCACCAGGGATGCTCGCAGTAGCAGTAGGGCGCGACGATCCACGACACCTGCGGCAGCGTGTTCTCCTGCACATCCTTGCGCAACTGGTCGACGCCGCGGGCGAGCATGGCGCGCTGCCAGAGGTCCGAATCGCGCGGAGCGTTCTTGAAGTTCCTGAACCAGGCGAGGGCGTTGCAGTCGTAGTTGTTCTGCTCCTGGAGCCGGTATTTCCAGTAGGCGTCGACGTACAGGTACCAGAGTGACGAGGAGCGGTAGCCGCCTTCCTGGTAGACCCGCCAGTCCACGCCAGCGGCGCTTAGCCGCTCGGGATAGGTGGTCCAGTCCACCGTGCCGCTGGCGCCGATGGTGCCGTCGCCCATGTCGTTGCCGATGTGTACGTCCTTGCCGTCGCCGCTGGGGGCGGCGCGTCCGCTCATGTGGTAGAGGCGGTTCGGATTGGTCGGGCCCATCATCGACTGGTAGTAGGCCTCGCACAGGGTGAAGGCGTCGGCCAGGGCGTAGTAGTAGGGAATGTCGCCGCGCTTGAAGTAGCCCATGGCTTCGGGGTACTGCACCGCCATCCACTTGTCGTTGCGGCCCTGGTTCCAGATCGCGTGGAAGGCCGACCATTCATGGTTCTGCGAACTCACCCACTGGGCGCTGGTGACCTTGGTATCCCAGTGATAGGGGGAGAACTCGTACTTGTAGTTCTGGTACCAGACCGGCTTGCCGTCCTGGCGCTTGAGCGCGCGAGGGTCGTTGAAGCCGCGGACGCCGTTGAGGTGGCCGAAGTAGTGATCGAAGCTGCGGTTCTCCTGCATCAGGATGACCACGTGCTGGACGTCCTGGATGGTCCCGGTGCGGATGTCCGGCTCGACGGCCAGGGCGCGCCGGAGCGTCTCCGGGAACAGCCCGGAAAGGCCGGCCAGGGTAGCGGCCTGGGCGCCGTGCTTGAGAAAGGTTCGACGGCGGAATTTCCAGTTTTCGGTCATCGTTTTATTTCCCGGGTGGTTTTTTGATTTCCATCAATCTGCGTACTTCTTGTTTCGAGATGATTAATCGTCTTCGCTGTTTTTCCGGCAGGGAATATAGCGAGCCGATGGTTTCATGGCGATAATTTATCGGTTGATCCCGAAAGCGACTTCGATATGACCTTGAGCGACAACTTGAGAAGTTTTTCGGGATAAAAACAAAGGGCATGGAAATGGAGTTCCATGCCCTTCTCGGCTGAATGAAAGTTCACTTTTTCATGTGTTTTAAATCACATTTTATTTGACGAATTTCATGCGTCATAAAGTTGGCAGGCGAATCTCGCAACCTTGGCTGGAGCCCGCTAGGGAGCGGGGTCGAGCACCTCGAAGGCGCGGGTCGAACCGCCGATCTCGCTGATCTTCTGGGTCCAGAAGTTCTTCGCGTTGCCGTAGTGCCTGATGTAGTAATGGCCGGGCTCGGTCCCAGGTGGAATGGTCCAGCTGATAGTCGCTTTCGAGGCAGATATACCCACTCTCTCCCAGCGGTATTGGGTATCCCAGTCATTATCGGTGGCAATGGTCACGGGCGTCTGTTTGCCATCCTTGCCGATATTCACTACTTCAAGGAAAGTCTTCTCGGTGCGCAAGTCATTCTTCGGATGTCCGGTCACGAAAGCGACGGTCACCTTGTCGCCGATGCGATAACTTTCCCTGGGTTGTTGCAATACGTCGCCGAAGGACTTGCCGATATAGGGATCGTCGGCCACTACTCCGGTCTGGAAGTTCATCTGGCAGCAGGACAGGTCCGGCGCTATCGCCGAGGTTTCCACCGGCAGGCGTTCGCGCAGCGCCACCGCCATGTCGACGAACAACTGCTGGTAGGCGGCCTGGGTCCAGGGGCCGTAGAGGGTCGAGCCGCCTTCGTATTCCTGGGCGGCGTATTCCTCGCGGGTGGTGACGTAGCTGGCATAGGCATTCGCGTAGCCATTGAAGATCACATGGCGGATACCGGCCGCTTCGCTGGCCGCCTGCACCGCGCGGCGGATCCGCACCCCGGCCATCACGGTGAACTCGGCGGGGGCGCCGAGCAGTTCCAACTGGCCGATGCGGAACATCTGGATCGGCAGCACCGTCGGCGTCCAGGGGTAGGGTTTCTTGTTGCCGGTGTCGGCGAGGATGGTCTTTTCCGCCTGGCATTGCACCAGTTCCTGCGGCGGCACGCCGGTGAGCAACCCGCCCAGGGCCGAGAGGAACGGATTGTTGCCTTCATCCAGCCCCAGCGGGCCTGGACCGTCTTCGGTGCTACCGGCGGCCAGACTGGTGCCGATGGCCGCGGTGCACAACTGGCGCGGCTGGCCGTCGGTGAACTCCGGGCGGATCGGCAGGCGGGTGAAGTCGACGAAACGGAAGCGCGAATCCAGTTCGCCGAGCACTTCCTCCTGGGCCTGGCCGGCGATCTCGTAGGCCTTGGCGAATTGGCGCAGACCGATCTCGCGGGTGTTGTCGAACTCGTTGTCGAAGGGACCGGAGCCGGGCTTCAGGTTCAGGTTGGGCGACAGGTTGCCGGCATTGGTCTGGGCGAAGGCGGCGACGAAACCGCTCTTGCGGCTGACGTCGTGCTCCCAGTGATAGGAGGCGTAGCCCTTGTTGTCCGGGGAGATCAGGTGATTGGCGTTGGTCATCGAGGTGCTGTGCACCGGGAACCAACTGATCGCGCCGGCCAGCTCGCCGTTGGCGTCGACGAAGCTGAGCACGCTCATCTGCGGGTCGATGCCATCCTCGTAGCCGGCGATGTCCGGGTTCTTCAGGTGCGACAGCAGCGAACGGTTGCGGCTGGCGTTGCGCAGCTCGCCGCTGCCGTAGAACAGGCGGCCGGGCTGCAACCTGGCCTGGGCCCGCTCGATGGAGCGGACGATGCCGTCGACGATGGCGTTGAAGGTCTTTTCCTGGAAGCCGAGCACCGACAGGTTGTACATCGCGTAGTGGGAGAAGCCGCCCGGACCGGAGTGGGTGTGGGTGGCGGCGAGCATCACGTTGTTCTCGTCGTAGACACCGGGGTACTTCGCCTTGAGCCGGGCCAGGACCTTCAGGTGCACGGCCTGGAAGATCATCCCCAGGTCGGTGTTGACGTAGACCAGGCGACGTCCGCTGGCCGCTTCCTCGATCACGAAGGCACGCGCCCACTGGCGCATGTGGATGCCGGCGGTCTTCTGTTCGAGGGAGGAGTAACCCATCATGCCGACTTCGGCGGCTTCGCCGGTGATGTCCGCCTTGCCCAGGCCGAAGCGGTAGGGCAGGTCGTCGGCCTTGGCAGGCATGGAGAGCGCCAGCAGGACGCAGGACAGCAAGAGCGCGGTGAATGCGGAACGTGACATGGCGACCCTCTTCTTGTTTTCCGCCGCTGGGCGGGCTGGGGACGGTGGTCATCGAAAGCGGGCCGGAGCCTGCTTCGCCTGGTTGCCACTGTAGTGCCAGGGTGGTGGAGTCGAGGGGGGCGTAGCGGACAGGAAGGGGGTGAGCGCCGGCCATCCTGCATGGACGGCAAGGCAGGCGGGTAAAAAAAGGCCGCCTGCGTGGGGAGGCACCGGCGGCCAGTCGGTTCGGCAGCGTCGAGCCGGTCTGCAAGGGCTGGCGCAGGTCTCGGCTGCGGCCTGCGCCGACGCTCCCGAGGGCATTCGTAGTGTGCCCGACGCCGGCTGTCAGGGTGCTGACGCCCGCCTGACAATGCCGACAGCGGACACCGGGCGCATGCTTATTTCACCAGCGCCTTCTCGCCTTCCTCGCGGACCCAGAACAGGGTGGCGCCGGCGACGGCGGCGGGCATCATGACCAGGTTGACCAGCGGGATCAGCAGCGCCAGGTAGGTCACCCCGCCGAAACCCATGCACGCCCAGCGCTTGCTGCGCAGCCAGGCGAGCATCTCGTTCCAGCCGAGCTTGTGGTTGTCCGCCGGATAGTCGATGTACTGCACCGCCATCATCCAGATGCCGAAGAGGATCCACAGCGGCGTGGCGATCAGGTTGACCCCGGGCACGAAGCTCAGCACCAGCAGCACCAGCGCGCGCGGCAGGAAGTAGGCGAGCTTGCGCATCTCGCGACCCATGGTGCGCGGGATCATCGCCAGCAGTTCGGCCCAGCTGAACGGCGGGAAGTCGTCGCGGCCGCGAACCACCACCTCGACCTTTTCCGAGAGGAAGCCGTTGAACGGCGCGGAGATGATGTTGGCGACCATGGTGAAGGTGAAGAACACGATCACCAGCACCAGCAGGACGAACAACGGCCAGACGATGTACTGCAGGAAGCTCAGCCAGTCGGGCAGGCTGGGCATCAGCAGGTCGACCCAGTGGCTGAACTGCTGCATCGCGAAGCCGATCAGCAGGGCGAACACCAGCAGGTTGAGGGTCAGGGGGATCAGCACGAACAGGCGCAGGCCGGGACGCATGATCAGCTTCAGGCCTTCGCCGAGGTATTGCGGGCCGCTCAGGGCTGGCATAGGGAATGGTTCTCCGATGGGATGCGGGCTGAAACCTTAGCAGACTGGCGAAAGCCCGCGACAGAGCCTGTTTGACCGCGCATTTCAGGCTGGCGCCTGGTACAGGCAATAGTGGTTGCGCTGGCGCTTGGCCTCGTACATGGCGCTGTCGGCGGCACGGACCAGTCCTTCGGCATCGCCGGCATGCCGCGGGTAGAGAGCGATGCCGATGCTCGGGGTGACGAAGTCGATGCGTTCGCCATTCAGCGCGATCGGTTGGACCAGCGCCGCCAGCAGGCGTTCTGCGAGGCGCTGCGGATTGTTTTCCTGGCTGTCCTCGAGGAGCACGGCGAATTCGTCGCCGCCCAGGCGGTAGGCCTTGTCCGGCTGCCGCAGGGTGCTGCGTACCCGTTCGGCGACGGTCCTGAGGAGGGCATCGCCGATGTCGTGGCCGAAGCGGTCGTTGACCTCCTTGAAGCGGTCCAGGTCCAGGTACAGCAGCGCCAGTTCGCTTCCGCCGGAGCCGGCGCGAAGCAACGCCTGGCCGAGCTGTTCGTCGAAGGCCTTGCGGTTGCCCAGGCCGGTCAGCGGGTCGCGGTAGGCCATTTCCAGCAATTGCTGCTGGTAGGCGATCTGGCCGCTGACGTCGCGGACGATGCCGCGGTAGCCCCGTAGTTCGCCCTGCAGGTCGTGGATCAGCGAAACCGTGGCCTCGAAGTAGCCGAGGCTGCCGTCGGCGCGCTGCAGGGGGATGGCGAAGGTCTTGCCTGCGCCGCTCTGCATGGCGCGCTGGAAGGGTTGGCGGGCACGCGCCAGGTCGTCTTCGCCGAGCAGTTCGTAGTAGGGATGGCCGATCAGCGTTTCGCGCGTCTGGCCGAGCAGTTGGCAGAGCGCGGGGTTGACGGTGAGGATCACGCCGTCGACGTCCATTTCGAAGTAGCCGTCGCGCATCGACTGGAGGATCGCCCGGTCGCGCGCCTCGCTGTGTTCCAGGCGCTCGAGCATCTGGTTCATCTCGCCCGCCAGTTGTCCCAGCTCGTCGTTGCCGAAGTCGCTCAGGCGTATCGAGTGGGCGTTGCGTCCGACTTCGGCGACCTCCCGGTTGAGCCGTTGGACCCGGCGCAGGACCCACAGCTCCAGGGCCAGGTAGCCGACCAGGAAAGCGCCCAGCGCGACCAGCAGGGAGGCGCCGAGGAAGAAGTTGATGGCCTTCTCGCCCTGGATGTAGAGCAGGCGTTTCTTGGTGATGTCGAAGCGCAGCTGCGGCTCGCCGCTGGAACTCAGGTACTGCACCGAGACCTGCTGGACATGTTCGCCGATGAACCGCCGTGGGCTGAGCAGGGCCTGGTTGTGGGTACTGCCGCTGCGGCTGCGCAGCGGCTTCCAGGTGGAGTCGGTGGCGATGTTGGGCATCGGTTGCAGGTCGGCCTGCATCTGTTCGCGGAGGTTGGCCAGGCGTTCCCGGTCGAGGAAGTAGCCGGCGAGGATCGCGCCCTTCGCCGGCGCGCTACCCTGGTTGTTGCTGATAGGCACGCTGACCAGCAGGGTCGGCAGGTTGTCGACCAGCAGCAGCTCGCTCAGGCTGTGGTCGGTGCGTCCGCGAAAGTCCAGCGCGCCGAGGCGGATGGCGCGTTGCTGCAGTGCCTCGAGCAGGGCCTGGTCGCTCGCCGAGGGGGCGCCGAAGAGCACGCGCTGGTCGGGCGCGGGCGGGGACCACTGCTTCAGTTGCAGGTGACCCCGGTCGTCGAGGAACAGGACGAAGTCGAATCCCAGGTCGTCGAGCATCTCGTGGTCGAGGTTTTCCTGTTCGAAGGTCTCGTTGGGGCGCTGGATGAAGTCGTAGCTGGCATCCCACCAAGCGTAGGTGCGAACGATGTCCAGGTGGCGCTTCAACTCGAAGTCCAGCCGGTTGTGCAGGACGGTGGCGCCCTCTTGCAGGCGTTGCTGGTCCTCTCGGTCGAAACGGCTCAGCAGGATGCTTTCCGACAAGAGCCAGATACCGCCGAGACTGGCGGCCAGCAACGGCAGGAACAGCCAGAGCAGGCGTGTGCGTAGGGGCATGCGGTGAGGACGGGTAATGGGCGACAGCATGAGTCTAGCCGCAGGTTGAGAGCATAGGCTGACTCTATCGTGCGAATTAAAATTCGACATTTCAATGCATCGTCGTGACTGGGTAACCTGCGCTGCATATTCTTCCGGGAGCCTGGCGTCGCCGGGCGCAACCCAACCTTCTAGGAGCCTCGCGATGAGCGTACTGGTCAACAAGCAAGCCCCCGATTTCACTGCCGCCGCGGTCCTCGGCGACGGTTCCATCGTCGATGCCTTCCAGCTTTCCAGCCTGCGCGGCAAGTACGTCGTACTGTTCTTCTGGCCGCTCGACTTCACTTTCGTCTGCCCCTCGGAAATCATCGCCCACAATAACCGCATGGATAAGTTCCGCGAGCTGGGCGTCGAGGTGGTCGGTGTCTCCATCGACTCGCAGTTCACCCATCACGCCTGGCGCAGCACGCCGGTGGAGAAGGGCGGCATCGGTGCGGTCGAGTTCACCATGGTCGCCGACGTCAAGCACGAGATCACCCGCGCCTACGGCATCGAGCACGAGGACGGCGTGGCCTTGCGTGCTTCGTTCCTGATCGACCGCGCCGGGGTGGTCCAGCACCAAGTGGTGAACAACCTGCCGCTGGGGCGCGAGGTGGACGAGATGGTGCGCCTGGTCGAGGCCCTGCAGTTCACCGAGGAACACGGCGAGGTCTGCCCGGCCGGCTGGCGCAAGGGCCAGAAAGGCATGAAGGCGAGCGCCGAGGGCGTGGCCTCGTACCTGGCCGAGAACGCCGAGGCACTGTGATCCCGATGCCGGGCGCGAAGTGTGCCCGGCCGACCTTTTCCCGGGGCGACCGCTCCTTCCAAGCCTTCCCCATGTGCTTTGGTGGCCCCGTTTTTATTCGCGCCGACGCTGATGTCGGCAGGAGTCCGACGAGATGCCCGATACCCTCCGCCACGCCCGAGTGATCATCCTCGGTTCCGGTCCCGCCGGTTACAGCGCGGCTGTCTACGCCGCGCGCGCCAACCTCAAGCCGCTGCTGATCACCGGCATGCAGGCCGGCGGCCAGTTGACCACCACCACCGAGGTCGACAACTGGCCGGGCGATCCCCACGGCCTGACCGGCCCGGCACTGATGCAGCGGATGCAGGAGCACGCCGAGCGCTTCGAGACCGAGATCGTCTTCGACCACATTCATGCCGTGGACCTGGCCGGCAAGCCGTTCACCCTGCGCGGCGACAATGGCACCTACACCTGCGACGCACTGATCGTCGCCACCGGTGCCAGCGCGCGCTACCTGGGGTTGCCGTCGGAGCAGGCGTTCATGGGCAAGGGCGTGTCGGCCTGCGCCACCTGCGACGGTTTCTTCTACCGCAACCGCGAAGTGGCGGTGATCGGCGGCGGCAATACCGCTGTCGAAGAGGCCCTGTACCTGGCCAACATCGCCAGCCGGGTGACCCTGGTGCATCGTCGCGAAACCTTCCGCGCCGAGAAGATTCTCCAGGACAAGCTGCAGGCGCGGGTCGCCGAAGGCAAGATAGTGCTCAAGCTCAACGCCGAGGTCGATGAGGTGCTTGGCGACACGATGGGCGTCACCGGCGTGCGCCTGAAGACCCGCGATGGTGGCAGCGAGGAGATCGCCGTGGATGGCATGTTCGTCGCCATCGGCCATACTCCCAATACCTCGCTGTTCGAAGGGCAACTGGCCCTAAAGGACGGCTACCTGGTGGTCAACGGCGGGCGCGAAGGCAACGCCACCGCGACCAACGTACCGGGTGTGTTCGCCGCCGGCGACGTGGCCGACCACGTCTACCGCCAGGCGATCACCTCGGCCGGTGCCGGCTGCATGGCCGCGCTGGATGTGGAGCGCTATCTCGATTCGCTCTGATGAGAAGACAGCCCTGAGTGCTGCGTGCAAGGAAGGCCCCGCTTCGGCGGGGCTTTTCTTTGTCCGTTCGGAAGGCCGCGGGCAGTGGGTCGTCCGGTTACGCATCCGCCGACGGCGTACATCGGGGCCGAGCGGCGTGCCGGCAGAACACGACTTAAGGACGGCGGACTGCGAATAGAGCAATTGCTCTAGCCGGCCTAGAATCCAGACGCTTCATCCTTCCCACGACAACACAATAGAAGGAGCGTCATCCATGTTTCTCAGCCCTAGCGCGATCTGCCTGCTCGGCCTGATCGCCTGGACCCTGTTGCTGGTCTTCCTGCTGGTCAGCCAGCGCGGCCTGCTGGTACTCGGCGGGCGGATGGCGGTGAACGCCTTCGCCGCCGATGGCAGCAACACGCCTGGCGGTTTCGGCCAGCGGCTGGTGCGAGTCCATGCCAACTGCGTGGAGAACCTGCCGCTGCTGGCCGGCGCGCTGCTCTACGCGATCGCCAGCGGGCAGAGCAGCCTGACCGACCCGTTGGCGCCACTGGTGCTCGGCGCCCGGCTGTTCCAGTCGCTGATGCACCTGGTCAGCACCTCCGCGCTGTTCGTCTGGCTGCGTTTTGCCGGCTTCTTCGTGCAGTTGCTGGTGCTCGCCTGGTGGCTGCTGCTCCTCGCGGGGCTGGCCTAGCGGCGCCGGCTCAGTCGCCGGCGGCCAGTTGCTCGGCGAATACCTCGCGGTCGACGTTCGCTCCGCTGAGGATCAGGCCTACCTTCAGCCCCTTCAGGCGCTCGCGCTCCTGCCAGGCGGCGGCCAGCGCCGCCACCCCGGCGCCCTCGGCGACGTTGTGGGTGCTGGTGAAGCACAGGCGCATGGCCGCGCCGATCTCCCTGTCGCTGACCCGCACCAGACGATCGGCGCCGGCCAGGATCATTTCCAGCGCGCTCGGGTCCGGCGTACTGCACGCCATGCCGTCGGCCAGGCGGGTGTCGACCGGGTGGCTGATCGCCGTGCCGGCCTCGAACGACAGGGCGTAGGCCGGCGCATGGGCGGACACTACGCCGACGATGCGGGTCTTCAGGCCCAGCGCGTCGCGCGCGGCGATCAGGCCGCAGATGCCCGAACCCATACCGATCGGCACGTAGACTTCGTCAAGGTCGGCCAGCGCGGCGAACAACTCCAGGCTGTAGCTGGCGACCCCGGCCACCAGCCAGGGATGGAACGCCGGAATCAGGTGCAGGCCTTCGCGCCGGGCGCGCTCGGCGGCGTATTCGCGGGAGGCCTGGAAGTCCTCGCCGTGCTCGATCAGCTCCGCGCCAAGGCTGCGCATCGCCGCGTTCTTCTCGCGGCTGTTGCCGTGCGGCACGACGATGATCGGCTGGATGCCGTAGCGGCTCGCCGAGAAGGCCACCGACTGGCCGTGGTTGCCGCGGGTCGCGCTGATCACGGCGGCCGGCCGCTCGCCCTGGTGCGCCAGGTGGTGGAAATACACCAGGCCGCCGCGCAGTTTGAAGGCCCCCACCGGCAGGTGGTTCTCGTGCTTCATCCACACTTCGCAACCCAGTGCCTCGCATAGCAGCGGCCAGCGTATCTGCGGCGTCGGCGGCAGGCTCTGGTGGACGATGGCGGCGGCCTGTTGGAGGGCGGCGAGAGAAAAAGGCATGCGTGGTTTCCCCGTGCTGGTGGTCGGACCAGCCTAGGGAGCGCACGGCAGATTGAACAGGCACACGTAGCCAGGGTTTCGCCGGGGGACTGTACCGTTGCGCGGATTCGCCGTCTCGCGGCGGGTGCCTGGCGGCGAAAACGACTGCCGCCCGGAGCGGGCGGCAGTCGAGGGCGTTACAGCAGGGTCCAGGCGTCCTGCCAGGCCATGCCCTTGCCCGGGGCGTAGTAGAGGTCCCAGCCCTTGCACCAGCCGGAGTTCGGGTAGGGCTTGCACTGGTAGCGCTTGCCATCGGCACCGCGCACTACGGTCCCGGCGTCGTATTGCTGCAGGCCTTGCGGATAGTCGAAGTCGACCTTGCCGTCGCCGCCCGGTTGCTCGCCGCCGCCCTCGACCGGCAGTTCGATGTCGATCTGGAAGCGGTAGCCGGCCTGGCGCACGTAGACCTGGTTGTCCTGCGAGCTGGCCACCGGGCTGACCGCCCCGTAGGCATCCAGCACGCCGATGTTGACCAGGGTGGAGTCCTGGTTGACCTTCTGCGCCAGCGCCAGCGGCCATTGCTTGGCACCGTTGGCGCCCTGGGCCAGGGTCAGGCTGTGACGCTGGGCGTCGCGGCCCTGGGCATCGAACAGACGCAGGGTGACGGTAGCACCGGCTGGCAGGTCCTGCTGCGCGCGCAGGTTGCCCAGCGCTTGCCAGGGGTTGGCGACGGCGCCGCTGAAGCTCACGTCGATGCAGGCGTAGAAGGCTTCCGGGCTGTCCGAGCGCTGCCAGACGTTATAGATCACATGCTTGCCGGTCTTGCCCTGGGGCAGCGGGCAGTTCATCCGGTAGGTGCCGTTCTCCAGCTTGACGCTGGTGATCGAGCAGAACGGCGCGGGTTCCAGGTCGCTCCAGGCCAGCGGCTTCTCGGGGTTGTAGCCGTCCTTGGTGATGTAGAAGTCGAAGTAGCGGGTCGCGTGCGGCGCGCTGGCCTTGTAGACGAACTGGAAGTTGCCGCTGGCGTCCGGCGCGATGGCAGTGCTGGGCCAGTCGCTGCGAGCCAGGTTCAGGCCCTTGAACAGTGCCTTGCCGGCGCCGCAGAGCTGGCCGTCGGGGACCACCGCCTGGTGGTTGCCGTTGGCGTTGCCCTGGTTGACGCCATTCCAGTCGTACAGCGCCTGGGTGCCGCCGGCGGCGACGGCGGCCTTGCAGGCGGCCGACTTGGGATTCTCCGGACCTTCGAGGAAGCAGCCGTAGACCCGACTGGGCGGCGTTTCCATCGAGCCGTGGGCATGGGCTGCCTGGGGCAGGAACAGGGCGAGGGTGAGTGGCAGGAGTGCCAGGGTGGCTGAGTAGTGTTTCATGACAAGTCCTTTTTTCCAGAACCGGATTCATTTCGAAGCGGGCTGATCCTAGCCCTCGGTGCCGGTTTGAGGTCCCTACCAAATGTGACGGGCCGGTCAGATTCGCTACCCATTCCTGATGGATGTCGCGGAATGCAAAGCGGTCGGCACCCGCACTGTGAGCCGGTAGAGGCAGGCAAAGGGCCGCCATGGGGGCGGGGAAGGGAAGCCGGCGGGAAGGTGGCGGACCTGTCAGAACGATCAGTGTCCGCGCCCGGCCGCAGCCGGGCGGGAAGGGAACTAGACCTGGCTGCCGAGCTGTTCGGCGCGACGCAGCCAGCCCTGGCGCTGTTCCTCGCTGGAACTGCGCATCGGCGCGAACTCTTCCAGGCGGCGGGTGGCGATGCCACAGGCGCCGAGCACGCTGCGCACCATCTGCCGGTGCGCCGGCGGGCCCTTGAGGAAGCGCAGCCGCGACAGCGGCTGGTCGTGGCAGACCAGCAGGTCGGCGCTGCGCCCGCCCAGCAGTTGCTCCCAGTCCTTGTCCTGGGTGCCGCGGTAGCGGAAGGCGAAGCCCGGCTGCAGGACGCGGTCGAAGAAGCCCTGCAGCAACGCCGGCAGGCCGCCCCACCAGACCGGGTAGACGAACACCAGGTGCTCGGCCCAGTGGATCTGCCGCTGCGCTTCCAGCAGGTCGGGTTCGAGCACCTGGCTCTGTTCGTAGCCTTCGTGGAGGATCGGGTCGAAGGCCAGCTCGCCCAGCTTCAGTTCGCGCACCACGTGATCCTTGCTGCGCGCGCCCTGGGCGTAGCATTCGGCGAGCAGGTGGCAGAAGCTCTTGCGCTTGGGCGAGCCGACGATCAGCAGGATGCGCTTGCCGTCGCCTTCCAGCGGGGTGGCGCCGGTCTTGGCGGTTTCAACCATGGTGGCCGGCCTCCAGCATCTGCTCCGGCCGTACCCATTCGTCGAACTGCGCTTCGTCCAGGTAGCCCAGCTGCAGCGCCGCGGCGCGCAGGGTGGTGCCTTCGGCGTAGGCCTTCTTGGCGATTTCGGCGGCCTTGTCGTAGCCGATGTGCGGGTTCAGCGCGGTGACCAGCATCAGGCCGCGCTCCAGCAGGTCGGCCATGCGCTGGGCGTCCGGCTCCAGGCCGGCGACGCAATGCTTGTTGAAGTTGCGGCAGCCGTCGGCGAGCAGGCGGATGGACTCCAGCAGGTTGTAGACGATCACCGGCTTGAACACGTTGAGTTGCAGATGGCCCTGGCTGGCGGCGAAGGAAATCGTGCTGTCGTTGCCCATGACCTGGCAGGCCAGCATCGACAGCGCCTCGCACTGGGTCGGGTTGACCTTGCCGGGCATGATCGAGCTGCCCGGCTCGTTGGCCGGCAGCTTCACCTCGGCGAAGCCGGCGCGTGGGCCGGAACCGAGCAGGCGCAGGTCGTTGGCGATCTTCATCAGGGCCACCGCCAGGCTCTTCAGGGCGCCGGAGAGGATGACCAGCGGCTCGTGGCCGGCCAGGGCGGCGAACTTGTTCGGCGCGGCGACGAAGGGCAGGCCCGATTCGGCGGCGATTTCCGCGGCGATGGCGTCGGCGAAGCCCTTCGGCGCGTTGAGCCCGGTGCCCACCGCGGTGCCGCCCTGGGCCAACTGGTAGACCGCCGGCAGCGCCGCGCGGATGGCGCGCTCGGCGTAGTCGAGCTGGGCGACGAAGGCCGAGAGTTCCTGGCCGAAGGTGATCGGCGTGGCGTCCATCAGGTGGGTGCGCCCGGTCTTGACCAGGCTGGCGTGCCGCGCCGACTGTTCGGCGAGACCGCCGGAAAGCTCGGCGATGGCCGGCAGCAATTGTTCGTGCACGGCCTTGGCGGCGGCGATGTGCATGGCGGTGGGGAAGCTGTCGTTGGAACTCTGCGCGCGGTTGACGTGGTCGTTGGGATGCACCGGCGACTTGCCGCCGCGCGGATTGCCGGCCAGTTCGTTGGCGCGGCCAGCGATCACCTCGTTGACGTTCATGTTGGTCTGGGTGCCGCTGCCGGTCTGCCAGACCACCAGCGGGAAGTGTTCGTCGTGGCGGCCTGCGAGGACTTCGTCGGCGGCCTGTTCGATCAGCCGGGCGACTTCCGGCGGCAGTTCGCCGAGGTGGTCGTTGACCCGCGCGGCGGCTTTCTTGATCAGCGCCAGGGCGTGGATCACGGCGAGCGGCATGCGCTGGCCGCCGATGGCGAAGTTCTCCAGCGAACGCTGGGTCTGGGCGCCCCAGTAGGCGTCGTCGGGCACCTCGATGGTGCCCAGGCTATCGGTTTCGGTCCGGCTCATGAGTGTTCTCCAGGGTGCGTATCCGGCAGTTTAGGCCTTCGCTCCCGCCTTGGGTTCCGCTGCCGTCGCTTCCTCGTGGGCATTTTTCGCCGCGCTGCGGGTCGGAAATAGATTGCCCGCCGCCGGCCTCACCAGCGCGCGCGGGTCGAACCGATCCAGCCGAGGGCGCCGTCCACCGGCACGCAGTCGCCGTCGTCGTGGCGCAGGGTGCCGTTGAAACGGCCGAACCACTGGCGGGTATTGGCATAGAACAGGCCGACGCTGGGCCGCGCCTGGTGCAGCTGTTCGGGACGGAAGAGCAGCTCGACGCGACCGCAGGCGCTGTCCAGGCGCCATTCGGCCAGCGGGTCGCGAGGCTCGCGGATGTGCACGTCGTCGAGCACGCGGCTGAGCTTGCCGCCGAACCACAGGGCGTTCTCGCGCAGGTCGCTGGCTTCGGTCCAGCCGGTGCCGAAGTTGCCGGCGATGCCGCCGGGGGCGGCGAAGGCGGCGCGGGTCCAGTAGGTATGCAGCGGCCAGACACCGCGGCCGAAGTCCAGCGCGGCGAAGCTCTGGCCCGCCTGGCAGTCGTAGCGTCGGCGGCCGAGCTGCAGGCAGCCGCTGATCGGCAGGCCGAGCTGGCGGCTGCAGGCATGGAAGGTGTGTTCGCCCATCGGCACCACCAGGTTCACCGACTCCAGGTGCGACGGTCGTCGCACTTCCAGCGCCAGCTCCAGCGGCAGGCCACCGAGGTCCGGGGCCTGGCCGGTGACGCGCAGGCGCCCGGGCTGTTCGTCGAAGCGCAATTGCAGGCGGGGATGCTCGAAGGCATGGCTGGCCTGCGGCTCGTCGGGCAACTGGCAGCCGAGGCCGAAGAAGCGGATCTGCGTGTGCGCTACCGCCTGGCCGCTGTCCAGGTCGAGGAAATAGGCGGCGCCGTAGGTCAGGTAGTCGAGGTCGGCGATGGTCAGCGAGAGCATCCAGCCGGGGCTGACGATGCACCAGTGGTTCCAGCGCTTGCGCCGGCCGAAGTGGCCGGGGATGTGGCAGAGCACCCGCGGCCGGGCGGACCAGCCGACCGCCCGGGGATCGAGCCGGCCGTGGCCGTCGCAGAGGTTGCGCAGGGGCGGGGGCGATACGGCGAGGGTATCGGCGGCGGTTCCGTTCATCTAACACATCCATGTGACAGGCCGACGCAAGCATGCCGGCTGCGGAAGGAAGGCGGCAAGTACCCACTACAGAACTGATAGTAGACGGCATGGAGCGGGCGGGCGCCGGATAGGATTCTCCCGATATTCGGCGCCGCGCTTGAGCGGATTTCGAACTTAGGCGCAGAATGTCGGGTCCCACGGACACATCTACCCAACCTCAAGGATTTTCCATGACCCGTCTTCGCCTCATCGGCAGCGCCGTGCTGCTCAGCCTCAGCTCCATGGCCATGGCCGATTCCGCCAGCCAGGCCGAGCAATTCCTCAAGCTGGTCCATGCCGACAAGCTGACGGTCCCGGTCTATGCCCAGGTGCAGCAGATGCTGGCCCAGCGCTTCGCCCAGGCCAAGGCGCCGGAGAGCAAGAAGGCGGTTCTCGAGCGTTACCAGGCCAAGGCCAATGCCGAACTGGACCGCGCCATCGGCTGGGACAAGATCAAGCCCGAGCTGATCAAGCTCTACACCACCAACTTCACCGAGTCCGAGCTGAAGGACCTGAATGCCTTCTACCAGTCGCCGCTGGGCAAGAAGGTGCTGGAGAAGATGCCGCGCCTGACTGCCGAATCCGCCCAACTGACCCAGGCCAAGCTGCAAGGCGCCGTCGAGCCGGTGAACAAGCTGATGGCCGACATGGACAAGGAACTCGGCGTCGCCGCGCCGGCCCAGAAGAAAAAGTGAGTCGTGATTCGCGATGAGCATGCGTGACCGTATCCAGACCGCCCTGCAGCCCCTCGATCCGCAACACGTCGAGGTGCTCGACGAGAGCCACATGCACAGCCGCGGGCTGGAGACCCACTTCAAGGTGGTGCTGGTCAGCCCGCAGTTCGCCGGGTTGAACGCGGTGAAGCGGCACCAGAAGGTATATGCCACCCTCGGTGGGTTGATGGGCGAGTTCCACGCCCTGGCGCTGCATACCTTCACCCCTGAGGAGTGGAGCCAGGCTGCGGTGCCGGCCTCGCCGACCTGCCGCGGCGGGAGCAAGCACGACATACCCTGAGACGGCGTCCGTCGCGGCGGGGTGCAGAGCCTGCCCCTGCTGCGCTAGACTACGCACCCAGCGCCGGCCTTCCGCCGGCGTTGTCGTTTCCATGGCGCCAGCGGCTGGCGCTTTTCGTTCCGGTCCGCCCTTTACGCGGGCGACCACCTGGAGGCTATATCCCCATGACATCCATCGTCGTGGCGGCGCTGTACAAGTTCGTGACTCTCGACGATTACGTGGCGCTGCGTGAACCCCTGCTGCAAACCCTGCTCGACAACGGTGTGAAAGGCACCTTGCTGCTGGCCGAGGAAGGCATCAACGGCACCGTCTCCGGTAGCCGCGAAGGCATCGATGCGCTGTTCGCCTGGCTGCGCAGCGATCCCCGGCTGGCCGATATCGAGCACAAGGAATCCTACTGCGACGAACAGCCGTTCTACCGCACCAAGGTCAAGCTGAAGAAGGAAATCGTCACCCTCGGCGTGCCTGGCGTCGATCCGAACAAGCAGGTCGGCCAGTATGTCGAGGCGAAGGACTGGAATGCCCTGATCAGCGATCCGGAAGTCCTGCTGATCGATACCCGCAACGACTACGAGGTGGCGATCGGCACCTTCGAGGGCGCGGTCGATCCGAAGACCAGGTCGTTCCGCGAGTTCCCCGAGTACATCAAGGCCCACTACGACCCGGCGCGGCACAAGAAGGTGGCGATGTTCTGCACCGGCGGCATCCGCTGCGAGAAGGCTTCCAGCTACATGCTCGGCGCCGGTTTCGAGGAGGTCTTCCACCTCAAGGGCGGCATCCTCAAGTACCTCGAAGAGGTGCCGCAGGAACAGAGCCTGTGGCGCGGCGACTGCTTCGTATTCGACAACCGCGTGACCGTGCGCCACGATCTTAGCGAGGGCGAGTACGATCAGTGCCACGCCTGCCGCAACCCGGTTTCGCTGGAGGACCGCCAGTCCGAGCACTACGTGCCCGGCATCAGCTGTCCGCACTGCTGGGACTCGCTGAGCGAGAAGACCCGCGCCGGCGCCCGCGAGCGGCAGAAACAGATCGAACTGGCGCGGCAGCGCAACCAGCCGCACCCGCTCGGTCGCGATCCGCGCCAGTCCACGCTGGAGAACTGAACCTTGGCCAAGGCCCGCCTGCTGTACGTGATGGACCCCATGTGCTCCTGGTGCTGGGGCTTCGCCCCGGTCGCCGAGGCGCTGTCCCGGCAGGCGGCCGCCGACGGCGTCGCTTTCCACCTGGTAGCCGGTGGCCTGCGCGCCGGCCACGGCGCGGCGCTCGACCCGAATACCCGCGGCTACATCCTCGGCCACTGGCAGACCGTGCAGCAGACCACCGGCCAGCCGTTCCGCTTCGACGACGCGTTGCCCGATGGCTTCGTCTATGACACCGAGCCGGCCTGCCGGGCCCTGGTGGCGGCGCGCAGCCTCGACGAGGAAAGCGCCTGGCCGCTGGTAAGGGCGATCCAGCGGGCGTTCTACGCCGAGGGTCGCGATGTCACCCAGGCGGCGGTGCTCGCCGGCCTGGCGGAAGCGGTGGGGCTTCCGCGCATCGAGTTCGCCGCGGCCTTCGACAGCGGCGAGGCGCGTGACGCCACCGCCGCCGATTTCGCCTGGGTCCAGGACCTCGGCATCGCCGGGTTCCCGACCCTGCTGGCCGAACGCAACGGCCAACTGGCGTTGCTCACCAACGGCTACCAGCCGCTTGCCGAACTTTCACCCTTGCTCGGCCGCTGGCTGGAACGGGGCCGGCATGAGTGAGCGCGGAGACCGCCTGAGCTGGGCGGAGATTCGTCGACTCGCACTGCGCCACAAGAAAGCCCTGTTGTTCGCCAACCTGGTGGCGGTGCTGACCACCCTCTGCACCGTGCCGATTCCCTTGCTGCTGCCGCTGCTGGTGGACGAAGTGCTGCTCGGCAAGGGTGACGGCGCGCTGCGTTTCATGGACCGCCTGTTGCCCGCCGACTGGCAGGTGGCGTTCGGCTACATCGGCCTGATGCTGGCGGCGACCCTTCTGTTGCGGGGGGCGGCGCTGGTATTCAACGTGCTCCAGGCGAAGCTGTTCGCGCGGTTGTCCAAGGACATCGTCTACCGCATCCGCCTGCGTCTGATCGAGCGCCTCCGGCATATCGCCCTGGGCGAATACGAAACCCTCGGCGGCGGGTCGATCAGCGCCCACCTGGTCACCGACCTGGATACCCTGGACAAGTTCGTCGGGGAAACCCTCAGCCGCTTCCTGGTCGCCTTGCTGACGCTGCTCGGCACCGCCGCGATCCTGGTCTGGATGCACTGGCAGCTGGCCTTGCTGATCCTGCTGTTCAACCCGCTGGTGATCTGGTCCACGGTGCAGCTGGGCAAGCGCGTCAAGCATCTCAAGAAGCTCGAGAACGACAGCACCGCGCGCTTCACCCAGGCGCTCACCGAGACCCTCGAGGCGATCCAGGAAGTCCGCGCCGGCAATCGCCAGGGCTATTTCCTCGGCCGCCTCGGCCACCGCGCCCAGGAGGTCCGCGACTACGCCGTGGCCTCGCAATGGAAGAGCGACGCCGCCGGGCGCGCCAGCGGCCTGCTGTTCCAGTTCGGCATCGACGTGTTCCGCGCCGCGGCGATGCTCACCGTGCTGCTCTCGGACCTGTCGATCGGCCAGATGCTCGCGGTGTTCAGCTACCTCTGGTTCATGATCGGTCCGGTCGAACAGCTGCTCGGCCTGCAATACGCCTACTACGCCGCTGGCGGCGCGTTGCAGCGGATCAACGAGTTGCTGGCGCGGGCCGACGAGCCGCGCTACCTGCCGCTGCGCGATCCGTTCGCCGGCCGCACGACCGTTGGCATCGAGGTGCGCGGGCTGGATTTCGCCTACGGCGAGGACAAGGTCCTGGAGCAGTTGGACCTGAACATCGGCGCCGGCGAGAAGGTTGCCCTGGTCGGCGCCAGCGGCGGCGGCAAGAGCACGCTGGTGCAACTGCTGCTCGGCCTCTACAGTGCGCAGCGCGGCAGCATCCGCTACGGCGGGGTGCCCCTGGAGGAAATCGGCCTGGACTGCGTGCGCGAACATGTCGCGGTGGTCCTCCAGCATCCGGCGCTGTTCAACGACAGCGTGCGGGCCAACCTGACCATGGGCCGCGAACGCAGTGACCAGGCCTGCTGGCGGGCTTTGGAGATCGCCCAGTTGGCCGACGGCGTGCGGCGCCTGCCGCAGGGGCTGGACACCGTGGTCGGGCGTTCCGGGGTGCGCCTGTCGGGCGGTCAGCGGCAGCGCCTGGCGATCGCCCGGATGATCCTCGCCGAGCCCAAGGTGGTGATCCTCGACGAGGCCACCTCGGCCCTCGACGCCGCTACCGAGTACGCCCTGCACCAGGCGCTCGGGGACTTCCTCGAAGGCCGCACCACATTGATCGTGGCCCATCGGCTGTCGGCGGTGAAGCAGGCCGACCGGGTCCTGGTCTTCGATGGCGGGCATATCGCCGAAGACGGCGATCACCAGCAACTGATCGCCGAAGGCGGCCTCTACGCCCGGCTCTACGGACATCTGCAACAGATGTGAGGCGCCAGGCTGTCGCCTGGCGGTTTTTCTCGTATATTCCATATAAGACATCCGGTTTTTATTGGCTGCGGCAATAAAAAACGCTGTCTGTTCCGCCAGGTGCAGGGCAGGTTCGGCAAACAGCCACTAGACTCCTACTGTTTGCCAGGTGTCCGCCTCCTCCAGCGTCGTGGCTGCCGGCAGGCAAGGCCTCGGGAGTTCTGCGACGGGATCTTGAGCGGCCGACAGGTGATGCAGTCAGGGGCGACGGAGACGGCGCCCGATCGCTTAGCGCCAGTTTGAATGGTAGATGGAATGAGGCAGAACCGGACTCTCGACAAGCCCCGCCTGCTCGGCCTGGTATGGCCCTTCATCGTCGTGGTACTGCTGCAGGCCATGCTGGCGGGCGGCAGTCTCTACGTCCTCTCCGCGGTGCGCAGCTATGTCGGCGGCGAAAGCCTCTGGTCGAAGGGCCAGAAGGATGCCATCTACTACCTCACCCTCTATGCCGACTCACGCGCCGACGAAGACTTCCGCCGCTACGAGGAGGCCATCGCGATCCCCCTCGGCGACCGCGAGATGCGCCTTGCCCTGGACCAGCCCGACCCGGACATCGAGGCGGCCCGCCAGGGCATCCTCAAGGGCGGCAACCATGCCGACGACGTTACCGCGATCATCTGGCTGTACCGCAACTTCCACGACTTCAGTTACTTCGAGCGCGCCATCGAGCTGTGGCTGGTGGGCGACAAGTACGTCATGGAACTGATCGACGTCGCCGGCAAGATGCGCGCGGGCATCGGCGCCGGGCAGGCCAGCGCCGAGCAGGTGCAACAGTGGAAGACCGAGATCCACGCGATCAACGAGAAGGTCACGCCGGCGGCCAAGGCCTTCAGCGACGCCCTTGGCGAGGGCTCGCGGGCCTTGCTCAGGCTGCTGCTGGTGGCCAACCTGACCACCGCCAGCGTGCTCATCCTCCTGGCGTTCCTGCGGACCCGGCAGCAACTGATGCAGCGCCAGGAAGTGGAGAACGCCCTCGATGCCGAGCGCGAACGGGCCCAGATCACCCTGGCCTCGATCGGCGACGGAGTGATCACCGCCGACACCCAGGGGGGCATTTCCTACCTCAACCCGGCCGCCGAGCAGATGACCAACTGGACGTTGGACAAGGCCCGCGGCCTGCCCCTGGCGTCGCTGTTCCGGATCGTCGACGAAAGCTCGCGGGAGGAGGGCATGCTGCTGATCGAGCAGATCCTCAGCGGCGAGATCGACGGCGGTCGCGAGCATTCCAAGCTGGTTCTGCGTCACGACGGCAGCAGCGTGCCGGTGACCCTGGTGGGCGCGCCGATCCACCGTGGCGCCGAGATCACCGGGGTGGTCCTGGTGCTTCACGACATGACCCGCGAGCGCCAGTACATGGCGCGCCTGTCCTGGCAGGCGACCCACGATGCGTTGACCGGGCTGACCAACCGCCGCGAGTTCGAGTATCGCCTGCAGATAGCGCTGGAACGCCTGGAGCGCAACAGCGGGCGGCACGCCCTGATGTTCCTCGACCTGGACCAGTTCAAGCTGGTCAACGACACCTGCGGCCACGCCGCCGGCGACGAACTGCTGCGCCAGGTCTGTACCCTGCTGCAACAAGGCTTGCGCGAGGGCGACACGCTGGCGCGGCTGGGCGGCGACGAGTTCGGCATCCTGCTGGAGAACTGTCCGGCGGAAAAAGCCGTGGAGATCGCCGACCATCTGCGCAAGACCATCCAGGACCTGCACTTCACCTGGAGCGGGCAGCCGTTCAACTGCACCGTCAGCGTCGGCCTGGTGCACCTGCTGCCGGGTATCTCGACCCTCGAGGAGGCGCTGCGCTCCGCCGACATGGCCTGCTACATGGCCAAGGAAAAGGGCCGCAACCGGGTCCAGGTGTTCCATCAGGACGACGTCGAACTATCGATGCGCTTCGGCGAGATGACCTGGGTCCAGCGCATCCACCTGGCGCTGGAGGAAGACCGCTTCAGTCTCTATGCCCAGCCCATCGTGCCGCTGGGCGAAGGTGCGGAGGAGGGCTTGCACGTCGAACTGCTGCTGCGCCTGCGCGACGAGGGCGGGCGCCTGGTGCCGCCGCTGAGCTTCATACCCGCCGCCGAGCGCTACGGCCTGATGACGCTGATCGATCGCTGGGTGGTGGAGAATGCCTTCCGCACCCTTGTCGAACGCGCCCAGGACCCTCGCGCCGAGCCGATCGGCACCTGCGCCATCAACCTCTCCGGCGCGACCATCGGCGACGAGTCGTTCCTGCAGTTCCTCACCGAGCTGTTCGCCCGTTACCGCATTCCGCCGCAGACGATCTGCTTCGAGGTCACCGAAACCGTGGCGGTTGCCAACCTGGCCAGCGCCATCCGATTCATCAACGAGCTCAAGGACACCGGCTGTCGTTTCTACCTGGACGATTTCTGCGCCGGCATGTCGTCCTTCATCTACCTCAAGCACCTGCCGGTGGATTACCTGAAGATCGATGGCAGCTTCGTCAAGGACATGCTCGAGGATCCCATCGATCGCGCCATGGTCCAGGTGATCAACCATATCGGCCACGTGATGGGCAAACGTACCATCGCGGAGTTCGTCGAGACCGTCGAAGTCATGGAAGCGCTGCGCGAGATCGGCATCGACTATGCCCAGGGCCTGGCCATCGGCGCGCCCCTGCCGTTCAGTCGCCAGCCTCCGGGGGCTGGAGTGGATGCCCAGGGCCTGTGGCCGAGCCTGGGACAGAACCTCCGGTAGGTGACCGCGGGGCGAAGAAAGAGTAGTTTCGCTGCTATGAGGCCGTTGCCGACAAGAAGAGAAGGGAGACGGGTGTGAGCGAGTTCTTTGACCGTACGGGCCCCTTGCAGGAGGCGGGAAGCTATCCGCAGTGGGCGCAGCAACTGATCGTCGACTGCCAGGCGAGCAAGGACCGGGTTTCCGGTCACGAGCTGTACCGGCGCATGCGCGACGCCGAGCTGAGCCCGGCGCTGATGCGCCTGTACCTGATCGGCGGCTGGCCGGTGGTCGAGCAGTTCCCCTTGTACATGTCGCAGAACCTGCTGAAGACCCGTTTCGCCCGCCATCCCGGCGAAGACATGGCGCGCCGCTGGCTGATGCGCAACATTCGGGTCGAACTCAACCACGCCGACTACTGGCTGCACTGGGCCGAGGCCCACGGTGTGAGTCTGGCCGAGATCCAGGCGCAAGACGTGCCGGCCGAACTGCACGCGCTCAGCCACTGGTGCTGGCACACCTGCGCCAGCGACTCACTGGCGGTGGCCATGGCCGCCACCAACTACGCCATCGAAGGCGTCACCGGCGAGTGGTCGGCGCTGGTCTGTTCGAACGGCGTCTACGAAAACGCCTTCCCCAAGGAAGGCCGCAAGCGCGCCATGAAGTGGCTCAAGCTCCACGCCCAGTACGACGATGCCCACCCCTGGGAGGCGCTGGAGATCATCTGCACCCTGGCCGGCACCAATCCCAGCGCCGAGCTGCGCCGGCAACTGCGCGACGCGATCTGCAAGAGCTACGACTATATGTACCTGTTCCTCGAGCGCTGCATGCAGCTGGAGGAGGCGCGCAGCGCCCGCAAGCTCGCGGTCGGCGCGGAGTAGCCTTGCGCACAGCGGAATCCCGGTGTGTTCCGCCGGGATTCCGCCCGCTCCTCAGGGCACCAGGATGATCTTCTCGCAGGTGCCTTCGTTCACCGCCCGGTACTGCTCAACGCCCTGCTCCAGCGGGACTTCCCGCAGCCCGTCCGGCAGCGGCAGGTGGCCTTGGTCGAACAGCTTGCCGAAGGCGTCGAGGAAGCCTGCGCAGGCTTCCACGCCATAGAGCAGCGAGTTGATCCCCACCACCGAGCCACCGCGACGGTACAGGTTCAACGCCGGCAGGCGCACATGGCCGTCGGCCGGTGCGGCGATGATCGCCAGGCGACCGAAGGCGGCCAGCGCCGGGACCGCCGCCTCGAGCCAGAAACCGGTCGTATCGAAGATCACCTCGGCCCCGCCGGGGAAGATCCCTTCCACCTGTGCCGCCAGTTCGGCCGGCTCGCCCAGCAGCAGCGCGGCGATGCCCTGCGTTTCCAGCGCCTGGCGTTGCTCCTCGCGCCGCACCGCGCCGATCGCTTCGGCCCCCAGGGCCTTGGCCAGCGCCAGCGCGGCCTTGCCGACCGCGCCGTTGGCGCCGATTACCAGGAGCCGGGTGCCGGCCTTGACCTGGCTGCGTTGCAGGGCGTCCCAGGCGGTGCTGTAGGGCACCCCGCAACTGGCGGCCTGGGCGAAGCTCAGGCTTTCCGGCTTGAGCGCGACGCCGGCGGCCGGCAGGGTCAGGAACTGCGCGTGGCTACCGTCGCGGAAGAATCCCGGCTCCCGCCCGGTGCCCCAGACCGCCTGGCCGAGCAGAGCCTTCGGTCCCTCCACCACCACCCCGGCGAAGTCGCGGCCCGGTACCCGGGGCAGGGTGGTATAGGGGAAGCGGCCGAGGACGTTCTTCACGTCGCTCGGATTCAGCCCGGCGGCGCGGATTTCCACCCGCACCTCATCGGCGGCGGGAAGCGGGTCGGGCATGTCCACCAGCTCGAGGGCGGCGAGGTCGCCGGTACGGTCGAATTGCAGTGCTTTCATCGGGGGCTCCGTGTCGTCGCGGCGATCAGTGCAGCCACTGCTGCAGCAGGTCGCGGCCAAGGGGGAAAAGCTGTTCGCCGAGCTGCATGCCAAGCAGGCCGACCAGGGCGATGGCGGGGGGCGCCGGCGAGCGGAAGTCGAGGACGGCGTAGAGCGCGCCGACCAGCAGGCCGATGCCGAGGGAGATCAGGTAGTTCATGGCGGCTGACAGGGACGGTGAACGATGGCACCAGTCTAGTTGGCCGAAAAAACATCTATCGGCCAATCACTATCGAATGCCGGTCAAGGCTGGAACGGCTGGTGATGCTCGGCCCTGTACTCGGTGGGAGAGACGCCCAGCTCGCGGCGGAACATGTCGCTGAAGGCGCTCGGCGTATATCCCAGGGCATGGGCGATGCCTGCCACCGGACGGCCATCGATCAGTGCGGCGGCGGCGGTCGCCAGCTGCACCTGCCGCCGCCAGTCGGCGAAGCCCATGCCCAGGCTGCGCTGGAACAGGCGCGAGAGGGTCCGCACGCTGGCCCCGGCGTCTTCGGCCAGGCGCTCCAGGCCGATGTCCAGGGAGGGATTGGCCATCACCGCCTGGCACAGCGCGAGCAGGCGCCTGTCGGAGGCGTCCGGCAGCGGTACGCGGAGGCTGGAACGGCGCGCGCGGCCGAGTTCGAGCACGGCGAGATCGGCCAGCGCCCGATAGTAGTCGGGGTCGCTCTGCCGTTCCTGCTCCACCAGGCTGACGATCAGCTCGCGCAGCAGCGGGCCGACCACCAGCACCAGGGTGCGGTCCTCCAGGCCGCGGGAGAGTTCCGGGCTCAGGTAGATGTTGCGCATCTGCAACTCGGAGGCGACCCGCACCGCATGGCGCAGGCCCGGAGGCAACCAGACCGCCCGTTGCGGCGGGACCGGCAGGGCCTCGTCGGGCGTCTCCAGCCACATCATCCCGGACACCGCATAGAGCACCTGGCCCCAGGCGTGCTCGTGGGCATCGACGCGGTGCCCGGCAGGATAGCTGCGGGCAACGCCGCGCAGGGGCCGGCGGCTGTCGCTCAGGTCGGGTGGGGCGGGTCGTGCCATGGGAATGCCGTCGCGGAGGAAAGACGCAGGTTAACCGCTTGACGCCGATCATGCAGCGCCGGCTTTCAGCGCAGCCGTGACAGCGCTGCTGGCAGCTTTTCGCACCGCACTGTAAAGATAACTTTACGAAGACCGGGCGTTCGCCATGCATGCCGCCGGCGCGTAAGGAATAGTTGCCAGAAACCCTGCGCCAGGCCCTGTGCCGGGCCCTGCCGACGGCTTGTCCGCCGCGCCGCCACGGGGTGAGATGAAGGCATCTCCCATGTCGTCGGCCGCCTGGACCGGCGGCGGTCCATTCAACAAGAACAACGAGGAGGCCGGATGAACGCCGTGGCCAAGATCGAACAGCACAATCCCATCGGTACCGACGGATTCGAATTCGTCGAGTTCACCGCCCCCGACGCCAAGGGCATCGAGCAGCTGCGCCAGCTGTTCAACATGATGGGCTTCACCGAAACCGCCAAGCATCGTTCCAAGGAAGTCTTCCTGTTCCAGCAGAACGATATCAACATCGTGCTCAACGGCAGCCCGACCGGGCATGTCCATGAATTCGCCCTCAAGCACGGCCCGAGCGCCTGCGCCATGGCCTTCCGGGTGAAGAACGCTTCCCAGGCCGCCGCCTACGCCGAATCCCAGGGCGCCAAGCTGGTGGGCAGCCACGCCAACTTCGGCGAGCTGAACATCCCTTCCCTGGAAGGCATCGGCGGTTCGCTGCTGTATCTTGTCGACCGCTACGGCGACCGCAGCATCTATGACGTCGACTTCGAGTTCATCGAAGGCCGCAGCGCCAACGACAACTCGGTCGGCCTGACCTACATCGACCACCTGACCCACAACGTCAAGCGCGGCCAGATGGACGTCTGGTCCGGTTTCTACGAGCGCATCGCCAACTTCCGCGAGATTCGCTACTTCGACATCGAAGGCAAGCTCACCGGCCTGTTCTCCCGCGCCATGACCGCACCTTGCGGGAAGATCCGCATCCCGATCAACGAGTCGGCCGACGATACCTCGCAGATCGAGGAATTCATCCGCGAATACCATGGCGAAGGCATCCAGCACATCGCCCTGACCACCGACGACATCTATGCCACCGTGCGCAAGCTGCGCGACAACGGCGTGAAGTTCATGTCGACCCCGGACACCTACTACGAGAAGGTCGACACCCGCGTCGCCGGGCATGGCGAGCCGCTCGAGCAACTGCGCGAACTGAACCTGCTGATCGACGGCGCCCCGGGCGACGACGGCATCCTGCTGCAGATCTTCACCGACACGGTGATCGGCCCGATCTTCTTCGAGATCATCCAGCGCAAGGGCAACCAGGGCTTCGGCGAGGGCAATTTCAAGGCCCTGTTCGAGTCCATCGAGGAAGACCAGATTCGCCGCGGCGTGATCTGATCCCGCTGCCGCCAGCCTCTTCCGGGGCTGGCGGTTTTCCTTGCGCTCCGCGTTTCCGTTCCAGCGGCGCCGATCGCGCCAGCCTTGCCCGCACCGCCGAGCCACGAGCCTGGCGGCCCATTCACGTCACGTACAACAACAAACAGGTGACGCATGATCCGTGAGTCCTCCCTCCGCCCAGCCGACCGCCCGCCGCCACGCGCCCTGCATGGCGCCCGCCGTGCGCCTGCCGCCTGAGCCGCACGGCCCCGTTTCGCCTCCGACAACAATAAATTTCCACTTGCGTGAGATAATTCAATGGACGGCCAACATCCGCATTCGGGCGAGCTCAAGCGCGGCCTGAAGAATCGTCACATCCAGTTGATCGCCCTCGGCGGCGCCATCGGCACCGGCCTGTTCCTCGGCTCGGCCGGGGTGCTCAAGTCGGCGGGCCCGTCGATGATCCTCGGCTACGCCATCGCCGGCTTCATCGCTTTCATGATCATGCGCCAGCTCGGCGAGATGATCGTCGAGGAGCCGGTCGCCGGCTCCTTCAGCCACTTCGCGCACAAGTACTGGGGCGGCTTCGCCGGCTTCCTCTCCGGCTGGAACTGCTGGGTGCTGTACATCCTGGTCGGGATGTCGGAACTGACCGCGGTCGGCAAGTACATCCACTACTGGTGGCCGGAGGTGCCGACCTGGGCCACGGCGGCGTTGTTCTTCGTCGTCGTCAACGCGATCAACCTGGCCAACGTCAAGGCCTTCGGCGAAGCCGAGTTCTGGTTCGCGATCATCAAGGTGGTGGCGATCATCGGCATGATCCTGCTCGGCTGCTACCTGCTGTTCAGCGGCAGCGGCGGTCCGCAGGCTTCGGTGAGCAACCTCTGGGCACACGGCGGTTTCTTCCCCAACGGAGTGAGCGGACTGGTGATGGCCATGGCGATCATCATGTTCTCCTTCGGTGGCCTGGAAATGCTCGGCTTCACCGCGGCCGAGGCGGACAAGCCGAGGACGGTGATCCCGAAGGCGATCAACCAGGTGATCTATCGCATCCTGATCTTCTACATCGGCGCCCTGGTCGTGCTGCTCTCGCTGACGCCCTGGGACAGCCTGCTGCAGACCCTCAACGCTTCCGGCGATGCCTACAGCGGCAGCCCGTTCGTGCAGATCTTCTCGATGATCGGCAGCGGCACCGCCGCGCACCTGCTGAACTTCGTGGTGCTCACCGCCGCACTGTCGGTGTACAACAGCGGCACCTATTGCAACGGCCGCATGCTTCTCGGCCTGGCCGAGCAGGGCGATGCCCCGCGCGCGCTGGCCAGGGTCGACAAGCGCGGCGTACCGGTACGCGCCCTGGTGGTATCGGCGCTGGTGACCTTCCTCGCGGTGGTGGTGAACTATGTGATCCCGCACCAGGCGCTGGAGCTGCTGATGTCGCTGGTGGTGGCGGCGCTGGTGATCAACTGGGCGATGATCAGCATGGCGCACCTGAAGTTCCGCGCGCAGATGGACCGCCAGGGCACCCGCACGCACTTCCGCGCGTTCTGGTATCCGTACGGCAACTACCTGTGCATGGCCTTCGTGGTGTTCATCCTCGGCGTCATGTTGCTGATCCCCGGCATCCAGGTCTCGGTCTATGCCATCCCGGTCTGGCTGCTGGTGATGTGGGCCTGCTACCGACTCAAGGGAGCCCCGCGGCCGATGCCGGGCCTGCGGGTGAAGCCGGTCACCGAGTGATCGATGGGGCGCCGGCGCGCAGAGGAGAGGGGAGCGCTCCTTTGCGTGTCCCGGCGGCCCACAAGACTTTTTCTAGGGGCGCCTGTCGTTGACGCGGCAGGTGCCGAATTCCTACAGTGGCAGCGCCATTTTTTCTCGTTAGAGGGATTTCCATGAAAAAAGCGCTCTGGCTGCTTCTGGCTGCCGTTCCCGTGGTCCTGGTCGCCTGCGGCGGCAGCGACGACGACAAGCAGACCGCCCAGGTCGATTACCTGGCCCTGCCGGGGGATGCCAAGCTGGATACCCGCAGCGTCGACTACAAGTGCGAGAACGGTCGCAAGTTCACCGTGCAGTACCTGAACAAGGGCGACAACAGCCTCGCCGTGGTGCCGGTCAGCGACAACTCGACGCTGGTCTTCAGCAATGTGATTTCCGCCTCCGGCGCCAAGTACGCCGCCGGCCAGTACATCTGGTGGACCAAGGGCGAGGAAGCCACCCTCTACGGCGACTGGAAGGGCGGCGAGCCCACCGACGGGGTCGCCTGCAAGGAGCGTTGAGTTCGACCTGGCGCCTTAGCCGAAATGAAGGAACCCGGCCGCGGCCGGGTTTCTTTTGGCCTGCTTCTCCGCTCGGCAAAGGGGTTATGCTGGCAGCCCGTTGGTCCACCGTGCCGCCCCATGCTGATCATCTCCAATGCCGTCCACCTGCCCGACCATGAGATCGAGCTGAATGCCATTCGCGCCCAGGGCGCCGGCGGGCAGAACGTCAACAAGGTCTCCAGCGCGGTGCACCTGCGCTTCGACATCCAGGCCTCGTCGTTGCCGCCGTTCTACAAGGAGCGTCTGCTGGCACTGAACGACCAGCGCATCAGCGGCGACGGCGTGGTGGTGATCAAGGCCCAGCAGTACCGGACCCAGGAGCAGAACCGCGAGGATGCCCTGGAGCGCCTGGCGGAGTTGATCCGCAGCGTGGCCAAGGTGCAGAAGGCGCGCCGCCCGACCAAGCCTACGCGCGGCTCGCAGAAGCGCCGGCTGGACGGCAAGGCCAAGCGCGGCGCGGTGAAGGCCGGGCGCGGCAAGGTGGATTTCTGAGCCGGCCGGTCTTCGCGACGGATCAGCGTACGGCCTGGGCCACCGGCTGGCCGAGGCCGCGCTCGCGGTCGCGTTGCAGGCGATAGGCCTTGGCCGCGGCCGGGATCGCAGTGACCTGGCCGGTTTCCAGCCAGCGTCGCAGGCGCGTGGCGTCGGCGAAGTGGGTGTACTTGCCGAAGGCGTCCAGCACCACCAGATTGACCGGATTGCGGTTGATCGTGGTGCGCATCACCAGGCAGTGGCCTGCTTCGTTGGTGAAGCCGGTCTTGGTCAACTGGATGTTCCAGGTCTTGTTGTTGATCAGGTGGTTGGTGTTGCGGAAGCCCAGGGTGTAGTTGGGGTGGCGGAAGGCCACGGTCTTCTCCGGAGTGGTGCTCCACTGACTGAGCAGCGGATATTGCCGGCTGGCCACCAGCAGGCGGGTGAGGTCGCGAGCGGTGGAGACGTTGTGCAGCGACAGCCCGGTCGGCTCGACGTAGCGGGTGTTCTTCATTCCCAGGGCGTGAGCCTTGGCGTTCATCGCCTTGACGAAGGCGTTCTTGCCGCCCGGATAGTTCTGCGCGAGGCTGGCGGCGGCGCGGTTCTCCGAGGACATCAGGGCGAGCAGGAGCATGTCCCGGCGGCTGATCTGGCTGCCGACCCGCACCCGGGAAAACACCCCGCGCATTTCGCTGGTCTCGCTGATGGCGATCGGCAGTACCTCGTCCAGCGGCAGTTTCGAGTCGAGCACGACCATGGCGGTCATCAGCTTGGTGATCGAGGCGATCGGCACCACCAGGTCGGGGTTGCGCGAGTAGAGCACCTTGCCGGTGTTCTGGTCGGTAACCAGCGCGCTGCCCGACGCCAGCTCCTGTTGCAGCGGCAGCCCGGCCTTGGGCGGCGGGGAGGCGGATACCGCGGTGGCAACGCTGAGGGACAGGAACAGGGTGACCAGTGACAGGAGACGGTTTCTCACGTGCGTTGCTCACTAAGACGAGAAAGTGGGGGCCGTGGGGCGCAGTGTGAACTGGTGCCCATAATTGAGCATTTTATGCTCTTTTGTAGGAAAAGCACGTAGGGCTTTGAAAGTGCTGACTTATGGTTGGCCCGGTTCAGAGAGGTTCGGCGGATAACGCCTGTGGCGTTATTCGCCCTACGCCCACAAGGTCGTGGTGCGGTAGGGCGAATAACCGCAACGCGGTTATCCGCCGCCTCGGCGGGAGTGCGCGGCATTCGCTGGGGCGAAAAAAAGCCGGCCATCACAGCCGGCTCAGGGTAACCGTGAGGGTTCAGTCCGCGCAGACCTGGGCGATGGCTTGCGCCAGGCGGTCGAGGCGGCGCGCGTCGAGACCGGCGACGTTGGCCCGGCCGCTGGAGACCAGGTAAACGGCGTGCTCGTCGCGCAGCCGAGCGACCTGCTGCGGGCTCAGTCCGGTATAGGAAAACATCCCGCGTTGCGCGCCGACATGGGCGAAGCGCTCGGCCAGGCCGTGCGGCGCCAGGGCTTCGACCAGGCCGATGCGCAGGCTGGCGATGCGCGAGCGCATGCCTTCGACCTCTTCCTGCCAGAGTCCCTTCAACTCGCTGTCGCCGAGGATCGCCGCGACCACCTCGGCGCCATGCGCCGGCGGGGTCGACCAGAGGTTTCGGGCGAGGAAGGCCAGTTGGCTACGCAGGTCGGTGAGCTTCTCGGCGTTCTGCGCGCAGACGATCAGCGCCCCGACGCGGTCGCGGTACAGGCCGAAGTTCTTCGAGCAGGAACTGGTGACCAGCACCTCCGGCAGTTCGCCGGCGAACAGGCGTACCGCCCAGGCGTCTTCCTCGAGACCGTCGCCGAAGCCCTGGTAGGCGAAGTCGATCAGCGGCAGCAGCTCGCGGCGACGCACCACGTCGAGCACCCTGCGCCAGTCGTCGTGGCTCAGGTCGAAACCGGTCGGGTTGTGGCAGCAGGCATGCAGCAGCACCACGTCTCCCTGGGGAATGCGCTCCAGGCCAGCAAGCATCGCCTCGACATCCAGGCGGTTGTCGGCGCTGACGTAGGGGTAGTGGGAAACCTTCAGGCCGGCGGCGGCGAACAGGGTCTCGTGGATCGGCCAGGTCGGGTCGCTCAGCCAGATGCCGCGGCCGGGCAGGCAATGGGCGATGAAGTCGCCGGCCAGGCGCAAGGCGCCGGTGCCGCCGGGCGTCTGGGTGGCGTCGGCGCGTTGCTCCAGCAACAGCGGCGAGGCGGCGCCGAGCGCCAGTTCCGCCAGGCGCGCGGCGAACAGCGCATCGCCGTGGCCGCCGACGTAGCTCTTGGTGGTTTCCTGCTCGACCAGGCGCTGCTCGGCGAGTTTCACCGAGCGCAGGATCGGGGTCAGGCCCTGGGCATCCTTGTAGACACCGACGCCGAGGTCCAGCTTGTCCGCGCGCGGATCGTTGCGGTAGGCGTCGAGCAGGCCCAGGATCGGGTCGCCCGGTACGCGGGCGACCTTGGCGAAATGACTCATTTGCGCCCCTCGGCGGTTTTCGCTACCTCGTCGGTGCGCGCCGCCATGATGAAATCGTTGCGGTGCAGGCCCTTGATCGAGTGGCTCCACCAGGTCACGGTGACTTTGCCCCACTCGGTCAGCAGGCCCGGATGGTGGCCTTCGGCCTCGGATATCTCGCCGACGGCATTGGTGAAGGCCAGGGCATGCTTGAAGTTCTTGAACAGGTAGACCTTCTCTAGCTGCATGATGCCGTCGCGGACTTCGATGTTCCAATCCGGGATCTGCCGCAGCAGCACGGGCAGTTCTTCGTCGCTGACGTGCGGGGCGTCTGCGCGGCAGGCTTCGCAATGGGCTTGGGTGAGTGCGGTCATGGTGGGAGTCCTTGGTTGTCGCATGTGGGAGCGGCGGACGGGCCGTGCCCGTCCACCATAGTACAAGGCCGCCGCGGGGTCAGCCGCGGCGGCGGCGTTTCTCGTCAGGCCGCCTGCTTGGGCGGGAACAGCGGCGCGTGCAGGCCCAGGCGCATGGCCTCGTGGACCAGCGCCATGATGTCTTCCTGGGCCAGTTGGAACAGGCGCTTGAGGTCGGGCAGGACGAAATAGAGCGGTTGCAGGATGTCGATGCGGTAGGGCGTGCGCATCGCCTCCAGCGGATTGAAGGCCTGGTGCAGCGGCTCGTCGGAGAGGCTGTAGACGGTCTCCTTCGGCGAGGAGAGGATGCCGCCGCCGTAGATGCGCTTGCCCTGGTCGGTCTCGACCAGGCCGAACTCGATGGTCATCCAGTACAGGCGGGCGAGGAACACGCGTTCCTCCTTGCTCGCCTTGAGGCCGAGCTTGCCGTAGGTATGGGTGAACTCGGCGAACCAGGGGTTGGTCAGCAGTGGGCAGTGGCCGAAGATCTCGTGGAAGATGTCCGGCTCCTGCAGGTAGTCCAGTTCTTCCGGGGTGCGGATGAAGGTGGCGACGGGGAATTGCTGGCTGGCCAGCAGTTCGAAGAAGGTCTGGAACGGAATCAGCGCCGGAACCCGCGCCACGCGCCAGCCGGTGGTGGCCTGGAGAACCCTGTTGATCTCGTCGAGCTGGGGGATCCGGTCGTGGGGCAGGCCGAGCTGTTCGATGCCGTCGAGGTATTCCTGACAGGCGCGGCCTTCGATCACCTTCAGTTGCCGGGTGATCAGGGTATTCCAGACCTGGTGCTCGG
Source organism: Pseudomonas sp. HMSC065H01 (assembly GCF_001815235.1). Lineage (NCBI taxonomy): Bacteria > Pseudomonadati > Pseudomonadota > Gammaproteobacteria > Pseudomonadales > Pseudomonadaceae > Pseudomonas > Pseudomonas sp. HMSC065H01. The sequence continues at coordinate 343,520 of NZ_KV819906.1, forward strand.
TTTCCGGATAGTGGATGAAACCGTTGTCGTCGGGCTGGCGGGCCACGTACTGCGTCGTTTTCATACGGACTCCATGAGCGGCTTGTGGCCGCGGGGTCTTTGTTGTTGTCGTTGCCTTATCGATACCGCGTCGGGACGGTCCGTGCAGCCCCGGATAGGGACCGGGCAACGGGGAGGAATCGGCGTTTTCGTAAAGTTTTCCTTACGAATTGGCCTGGGTCGCCTGTTCATTGGGTCAGGCATTGTTGCTGGTGAGTCTAACTGTCACATATTCTTGACGGAAATTTCCGGCCGGGAGTTAAAAAACCGGCCGCGAGCCCATCAGAACGACAACACCGGGCCACGCCATGCGTATCAAAGTGCACTGCCAGAACCGTGTAGGCATCCTCCGCGACATCCTCAATCTGCTGGTCGACTACGGCATCAACGTCAATCGCGGCGAAGTCGGCGGCGACCAGGGCAACGCCATCTACCTGCTCTGTCCGAACATGATCAACCTCCAGTTGCAGTCGTTGCGGCCCAAGCTGGAGGCGGTGCCGGGGGTCTTCGGGGTCAAGCGCGTCGGCCTGATGCCCAGCGAGCGCCGGCACCTGGAACTCAACGCGCTGCTCGCCGCCCTGGACTTCCCGGTGCTCTCGGTGGACATGGGCGGGCAGATCGTCGCCGCCAACCGTGCCGCCGCGCAGTTGCTCGGCGTGCGCGTCGACGAGGTGCCGGGGATTCCGCTGTCGCGCTATGTGGAGGACCTCGACCTGCCCGAACTGGTGCGCGCCAACAAGGCGCGGATCAACGGGCTGCGGGTGAAGGTGAAGGGCGACGTGTTCCTCGCCGACATCGCGCCGCTGCAATCCGAGCACGACGAGAGCGAGGCGCTGGCTGGAGCGGTGCTGACCCTGCATCGCGCGGATCGCGTCGGCGAGCGCATCTACCATGTGCGCAAGCAGGAGCTGCGTGGCTTCGACAGTATCTTCCAGAGTTCGCGGGTAATGGCCGCGGTGGTCCGCGAGGCGCGGCGCATGGCGCCGCTGGACGCGCCGCTGCTGATCGAGGGCGAGACCGGCACCGGCAAGGAGCTGCTGGCGCGCGCCTGCCACCTGGCCAGCCCGCGCGGGCAGTCGCCGTTCATGGCGTTGAACTGCGCCGGCCTGCCGGAATCCATGGCCGAGACCGAGCTGTTCGGCTATGGTCCGGGAGCCTTCGAGGGCGCCCGCCCGGAGGGCAAGCTCGGCCTGCTGGAGCTTACCGCCGGCGGCACGCTGTTCCTCGACGGCGTCGGCGAGATGAGCCCGCGCCTGCAGGCCAAGCTGTTGCGCTTCCTGCAGGACGGCTGTTTCCGCCGGGTCGGCAGCGACGAGGAGGTGTACCTGGACGTGCGGGTGATCTGCGCCACCCAGGTAGACCTGTCCGAACTCTGCGCCAAGGGCGAATTCCGCCAGGACCTCTATCACCGTCTCAATGTGCTCTCGCTGCACATCCCGCCGCTGCGCGAGTGCCTGGATGGCCTGGCGCCGCTCGCCGAGCATTTCCTCGACCAGGCCAGCCGGCAGATCGGCTGCGGCCTGCCGAAGCTTTCCGCGCAGGCGCTGGAACGTCTCGAACGCTACCACTGGCCGGGCAACGTGCGGCAATTGGAAAACGTGCTGTTCCAGGCGGTTTCGCTGTGCGAAGGGGGAACGGTCAAGGCCGAGCACATCCGCCTGCCGGACTACGGCGCGCCGCAGCCGCTGGGGGATTTTTCCCTGGAAGGAGACCTCGACGCCATCGTCGGGCGCTTCGAGAAGGCGGTGCTGGAGCGCCTGTTCCGCGAACATCCGAGCAGCCGCCAGTTGGGCAAGCGCCTCGGCGTTTCGCATACCACGGCGGCGAACAAGCTGCGCCAGCATGGCGTGGGGCAAGGCGAGGGCTGAGCGGCATGCTTGCCGGTTTGTTGCAGGCTGGGAAAGAAACGGTGGAGGCGTCGGCCCTTGTGAAAGGGCGGCAGCACGATGAGGCGTGGGGAAGACGGCCAGGATGTTCGCCGAGGGGCGGGATTGTCGCCGCCGAGTACACAATGATCGCGCCGGATGGGCGAGCTGCCCCTCGTGGCGCGATCCTTCGGAGGTCGACCCGGAGGTCGAGCAGAGTTTAGCCGCCAGTGCAGCCGTTGCCCCAGACCTGATATTCGACGGTATGTTTCTGGCCGTTCGAATCTTCGTAGGTCATGCGTGCGGGAACGATGCCGCAGGCATTGGAAGTGTCGGTTGAAGATATAACGCGAGCCACATCCAGTTGCATGCCATAGGCATATTCTTCAACAGCGTTTTCCTGCTGGCTGGCAGGTTGATCCTGGGCGCCAGCCGCCATCACCAGCGGCGAGCAGGCGAACAGGGCCATCAGGGCGAAAGCCTTCATTACTATTTACCTGAGTAGTTTCTGAGTGGGTACGATCTGCCGTCGGAAGACAGGCGGACAGGTCACCGGGGCAACTCGATAAACAAGGCTGGGTAAGTAAGTCTGCAATCAAGTTGCGGAGTCGAAGTTCAACGGGAGTTAACTTCGGCTGTTAGGTTTATTGTAAGTTGGGATAGGCTGCGACATATAGACTCAGTCAAGACAAGAACCTTGTACGGATCGGTAACAATATCCCTGTGGCCTTCTGCGCCGCGGCTTTGCGACCGGCTCACGGGTTTCTTTCCTGGCCCAGGGGCGATTGCGGGTCGAGCAGGGCGCTGCGAATGAAGTGCAGGTAGCTGAGCACCCGTCGCAGCGGCGAGGTATCGAACTGCGGTGCGCGCGGCTCCGGCGCCGCCCGTACCGCCATGATCGCCTGGTTCACCGCGTGCAGGGCGCGCTGGCGGTTGCTCGGCCCGGGTTGCAGGAACAGCCGGATCAGCGCCCGGCCCATCAGGCGGATCGCCCGGCGCCAGGCGGTGCGTTCGGCGTAGCAGGGCTCCTGGGGCAGGCGTTGCTGTTCGAGGCGCAGCTCGATGATCGCCTGGCCGACCTCCAGCACCAGGAACATCCAGCCCAGCAACCGGCGTTGCACGTCCGGGCGGCCGGCGGAGAAGGTGTAGGCCTGGTTCAGCAGGTCGCGGGTGCCGCTTTCGAAACCGGAGACCAGGCCCTTGCTCTTGCCGCTGATGGCGAACACCACCCGCTCGCGCAGGTCGTGCTCCAGGCGCTTCCACATCCACGGCCGGTTCGGCGGCAGGATCACCATGGCGGCGACCGTGGCGAGGACCATCGACAAGAGTAGTGCCAGGTATTCGTTGAAGAAGGCCAGGGCGTCGTAGCGCGCCATGTTGGCCGGCAGCGAGGCGAAGCAGAACCACACCAGTAGGCCGACGCCGTAGCCGTTCCACTGCGGCCGCCAGAGCAGCAGGGCGCCGACCGCGAAGACCGGCAGCAGGCAGCAGAGCAGCATCGGGAAACCGTCCACGTGGGGTAGCAGGTAGAGCAGCACGAACAGCCCGGTGCAGGCCCCGGCGAGGGTCCCGAGGGTGAGTTGCAGCGACAACCGGCCGGGATTCGGCGAGGTCGAGGAGAGCGCCGAGATCAGTACCGCGGTGAGGGCGAAGGTGCCGCCGTGGGGCCAGGAGGTCTGGATCCAGAACGTGCCGAGCAGGCCGATCATCAGCGCGCTGCGCGCTCCGGCGACCAGCGCGGCGACCGGGTTGGCGCGGGCGACGAAGCTTTCCTTCCATTGCTCGCGGGCATGGTGGTGTTCGGCCAGGGAAGCGTGGGTCAGGGCGTAGTTGTGCAGGTCGTCGGTGAAACGGAAGGCCAGTTCGGCAGCGGTGTTGAAATCCAGCAGGTCGTTCTCGCCGGGGCGCTGCTCCACCAGGCGCTGGCGGGCCTGGCGGATGTTCTGCATCAGTTCCGGCTTGTAGGCCTCGATGCGTTCGGCCAGGCGCGCGGCGTCGGCGTCGGTGGGCGTCCGTTCGCGAATCGGCGCGAGCAGCCCGGCAAGCTCCGCCAGGCAGGGCGCCAGGACCTCCAGGACATTCTGCGCCCCGCGCCCGCGCAGGCGTTCGAGCAGGCGGTGGAGGCCGTGGAAGCGACTGGTCATGACCATGAATTCGTTGTTCAGGCGAATCAGCCGGCCGCTGCGCAGGCGCATGTGCGGATCTTCGAAAGTAGTGGCGCTGCGCAGGTTTTCCAGGCCCACGGACTGGGCGACGAAGCGCGCGCTGAGCTCGCCGAAGCGCTCGCCGTCGAGGCTGCCCTGCAGGCCTTCGGCGGCGAACCCGGCGAAGTCGCGGAAGCGCCCGTAGAGTGTGTTGCGCAGGGCGGCGCCGCTGGTCTGCGGCAGGAAGATGGCGCTGACGGTACCGGTGCAGAGGATGCCCAGGGATATTTCCAGGACCCGCCACAGCGCCGCCATGAAGGCGCCTTCCGGGTGCGCGGTGGCTGGAATCCCGATCATGGTCGCGGTGTAGCCGGCGAGTACGCAGGCGTAGCCGCGGAAATCGCGGTAGCGCGCGGCGCCTGCGGTGCACAGGCCGACCCAGAGCGCCAGGCAGGCGAGGAACAGCACGCGCTCCTGGGCGAACAGGGCGATCAGAGTGACCATCACGCTGAGGCCGATCAGGGTTCCGACGATGCGGTAGAAGCTCTTGGCCAGGACCTGCCCGCTCTGCGTCTGCATGACGATGAAGACCGTCACCAGCACCGTGCTCGGCTGCGGCAGTTCCAGGCGATAGGCCAGCCACAGGGCGAGGCTGGCGGTGAGCAGGGCCTTGAACACGAAGACCCAGGCGACGCCGTCGCTACGCGCCCATTCGAGCAGGGCGCGGCGCAATTCGTCGGGGCTGGGAAAGAACGCGAGGGGAGCCGGTGGAACCAGGGGGAGACCTTTCCGGGTGGCGCGGGGCACTGCTGCGAATCCTGAACGACGGCGAGGGGAGGCCGAAACGGCTGGGAATTCTAGGAGCGCCCGCGCTTGCGGATAAGAGCTCGGATAGGTGAAAAATTTTTGTCACAAAAGGCAATAATAGGTGGGTTGACTCGTGACAGAATCTGCGCCGCCTTGGGGTGTCCTCCGGGTTGCGTGGAAAAGAGACGCGCCATAAGCGTCAGAGCCTAGAGGGCCGTGATGGATATCCTGTTCAATATGCGCGCGTTCGTCAGCGTCGCGGAGACCGGCAGTTTCACTGCCGCCGCCCAGCGCCTGGACCTGACGACCGCCTATGTCTCCCGTGCGGTGGCCAAGCTGGAGGCCCACCTGCAGACCCGCCTGCTGCATCGCACCACCCGGCGCATCGCGCTGACCGAAGCCGGGCAGCGCTACCTGATGCGCGCCCAGCAGATACTCGCCTACATCGAGGAGGCCGAGGCCGAGGCGGGCGACGCCCATGCGCGGCCGTCGGGCACGCTGAAGGTCCACGCGATGACCGGCATCGGCCAGCACTACCTGATCAAGGCCATCTCGCAATATTGCGAGACCTACCCGGAGGTTGGCTTCGACCTGACCCTGGCCAACCGGATCACCGACATTCTCGACGAGGGCTACGACATTTCCGTGGTGATCGCCCCCGAGCTGCCGGACTCCGGTTTCGTCTCCAAGTGCATCGGCCAGACCTACAGCATCCTCTGCGCCTCGCCGGGCTACATTGCCGCGCACGGCTTCCCCAAGCTGCCGGCGGAGCTGTCCGCGCACCGTTGCCTGCGCCTGGTGAACTCGGTGATGTCGCTGGACCGCTGGCTGTTCGACGGTCCCGACGGCCAGGAACTGGCCTGCATCAACCAGACGCATTTCCAGGTCAACACCGCCGACGCCATGACCGAGGCGGTGGTCTCCGGCATGGGTATCGGCGCGCTGCCGGTGTACGCGGCGGTCAACGGCCTGAAGGACGGCAGCCTGGTGCGGGTGTTGCCGCGCTATAGCCTGTTCCATCTCAACGTCTACGCCCTCTACCCCTCGCGGCAGTACCTGGATGCGAAGATCCGCACCTGGGTCGAGTTCCTCCGCGAGCACATGCCGGCGATGCTCGCCGCGGACGAGCGCAGCCTGGCGGAGAGCGGTGGGTTGGCGAACTGAGCGGGAGTGGTGGGCGGCGCCCTTCGCGACGATCGCACCCCGGCTTGTCGGGAGTCGTAGGGCGGATAACCGCCTGGCGGTTGTCCGCCGATTCTCCGGAGCCCCGCGGACAACGCCAGGGGCGTTATCCGCCCTACAGGCTGTCTCCCACCCTCTGCAACTCCTCGATCAACGCCCGCAGGCAACTCGGCAGTGCTTCCAGGTCGCGTACCAGCAGGCTGCGCTCGCGGATCGCCCAGGGCTCGTCGAGTTCGATGGTCGCCAGCTTCATCGTCCGGCTGTGGCGGCGCGCGGCGGACTGCGGGATCACGCCGATGCCGACGCCGCCCTCGATCATCCGGCAGATCGCCTCGAAGCTGGAGACCTGGATGCGCAGCGATAGCTGCTCGCCCATCTGCTCCACCCGTTCGTACAGGAAGGCGTGCAGGGTGGTGCCCTCGGGCAGGCCGATATGCTGGAACTGCAGGGTGTCGCGCAGGCGTACCCTGGCCTGTCCGGCCAGCGGATGGCCCTGGGGCACCGCCATCACCAGGCGGTCGGTGCTGAAATGCAGGACCTGCAGGCCACTGGCCGCCACCGGCCCGGCGATGATGCCGAGGTCGGTGGAGCCGTCCAGCACGCCGCGGACAATGTCGCGGCTGAGGCGTTCCTGCAGGTCGACGGTGACCCCGGGACGAGCGGCGAGGAAGCCGGCGAGGATTTCCGGAAGGAATTCGGTGACCGCGGTGGTATTGGCGAAGATGCGGATATGCCCGGCGGCGTCGCTGCCGTACTCGGTGAACTCGCTCTTCAGGTATTCCACCTGGCGCATGATCAGCCGCGCGTGCTGTAGCAGGCGCTGGCCCGCCGGGGTCAGTTCGACGCCGCGGCTGTCGCGATACAGCAGGCGGCTGCCAAGCTGGCCTTCGAGCGCCTTGACCCGCGCGCTGGCGGCGGCCGGGGAAAGGAAGGCGCGGCGCGCGCCCTGGGTCAGGCTGGGCGACTCGGCGATATGGATGAACAGGCGCAGGTCGGCGAGATCGAAATGCATAGGCACTCCATGGCGTTCGGCAAATCCGAACGCGCCATTGCGTAATTGCAAATTCTCAAAACGCTAGCATCCTATCATTCTCCTCCCATCACCCCCTAGGTCATGGGAAGCCACGCATGAGTGAGTCCGCTTTCGCCCCCTGGATCGGTCGCCAGGAAGAAACCCACGATCAATTGAGCCGCAACCTGGTCAAGCGCATCGCCGCCACCTTCGGCGAGCCGACCCCGGCCCACGGCGAAGCGCTGCCGCCGCTCTGGCACTGGGCGTTCTTCCAGGACCCGGTGGAGGCCGCCGGCCTCGGCGTCGACGGCCACCCGGCGCGCGGCGGTTTCCTGCCGCCGGCGGACGATCGCAACCGCATGTGGGCCGGCGGGCGCCTGGAGTTCCACCAGCCGCTGCGGGTCGGCGGCGAGGCCAGCCGCACCTCGACCATCCTCCGGGTCGAGGAGAAGCACGGTCGCAGCGGCGCGCTGCTGTTCGTCACCCTGCGCCACGACTACCGCCAGGACGGCCAACTGGCGCTGAGCGAAGAGCACGACATCGTCTACCGCGAACCGACCCCGCCCAAGCTCGGCGGTACCGAGGCCTTGCCCGAGGGCGACTGGCGCGAGGCGCTGGAGCCCGATCCGGTGTTGCTGTTCCGCTACTCGGCGGTGACTTTCAACGGCCACCGCATTCACTACGACTGGCCCTATGTCACCGATGCCGAAGGCTATCCGGGCCTGGTGGTGCACGGTCCGCTGATCGCCACCCTGGCCCTGCGCGCGTTCTGCCGGGCCAATCCGCAGGCGCGCCTGCGTCGCTTCGCCTATCGCGGCCTGCGCCCGCTGATCTGTCCCGAGCCGTTCGAGGTCGGCGGCCGCCTGCTCGCTGCCGGCAAGGCCGAGGTATGGGTCGGCAATGGCGCCGGCCTGGCCCAGCGCGGCGACGTGGAATTCGACTGAAAGGGCCCCAGCGCCCATCCAACGACAAGAATCGAGGAGTCACCGATGAATCCGAACAGCGAAGAGCTGAACGCGATCCGCGAGGGTGTACGTGCCCTCTGCGCCGAATTCGACGCCGCCTACTGGCGCCGCATCGATGAGCAGCGCGGTTTTCCCGAGGCCTTCGTCAAGGCCCTGACCGACGCCGGCTGGCTCTCGGCGATGATCCCGGAGGAGTACGGCGGTTCCGGTCTGGGCCTGGCCGAGGCCTCGGTGATCCTGGAGGAAGTCAACCGCTGCGGCGGCAACTCCGGCACCGTGCACGGGCAGATGTACAACATGTTCACGTTGCTGCGTAACGGCAGCGAGGCGCAGAAGCGCTTCTACCTGCCGAAGCTGGCCAGCGGCGAGCTGCGCCTGCAGTCGATGGGGGTGACCGAGCCGACCACCGGCACCGATACCACCAAGATCAAGACCACCGCCGTGCGCAAGGGCGACCGCTATGTGATCAACGGGCAGAAGGTGTGGATCTCGCGGATCCAGCACTCCGACCTGATGATCCTGCTGGCGCGCACCACGCCGCTGGCCGAGGTGAAGCGCAAGTCCGAAGGCATGTCGATCTTCCTCGTCGACCTGCGCGAGGCCATCGGCAAGGGCCTGACCGTGCAGCCGATCGCCAACATGGTCAACCACGAGACCAACGAGCTGTTCTTCGACAACCTGGAGATCCCCGCCGATAGCCTGATCGGCGAGGAAGGCAAGGGCTTCCGCTACATCCTCGACGGCCTCAATGCCGAGCGCACCCTGATCGCCGCCGAATGCATCGGCGACGGCCGCTGGTTCATCGACAAGGCCAGCCACTATGCCCGCGACCGCGTGGTCTTCGGCCGGCCGATAGGGCAGAACCAGGGCGTGCAGTTCCCCATCGCCGAGGCGCACATCGAAGTGGAGGCCGCCGACCTGATGCGCTGGCGCGCCTGCCAGGAGTACGACGCCGGGCTCAACGCCGGGGCCAGCGCGAACATGGCCAAGTACCTGGCGGCGAAAGCTTCCTGGGAGGCGGCCAACGCCTGCCTGCAGACCCACGGCGGCTTCGGCTTCGCCTGCGAGTACGACGTCGAGCGCAAGTTCCGCGAGACCCGCCTGTACCAGGTGGCGCCGATCTCCACCAACCTGATCCTGTCCTACGTGGCCGAGCACCTGCTCGAACTGCCGCGCTCGTTCTGAAGCGGGAGCCGCCCATGCAGATCGACCGTCTCGACCACCTGGTGCTCACCGTCCGCGACATCGACGCCAGCATCGATTTCTACACCCGCGTGCTGGGCATGCGCGCCGTTACCTTCGGCGCGGGTCGCAAGGCCCTCGCCTTCGGTGCGCAGAAGATCAACCTGCACCAGGCCGGGGGCGAATTCGAACCCAAGGCCGAGCGACCTACGCCAGGGTCCGCCGACCTCTGTTTCATCGTCGCCACGCCACTCGAGGCGGTGGCCGAGCAACTGCGCCAGCAGGCCGTGGAAATCCTCGAGGGCCCGGTGCAGTGCACCGGCGCCGGCGGGCCGATCCTCTCGCTGTACCTGCGCGACCCCGACCTGAACCTGATCGAACTGAGCAACCCGCTGTAGGCCGTGTGCCTCGGGACAACTACAAGAGAGCGTTGGTCATGACCGACTACACCCAGCAACTCGCCGGCTTTCTCGCCGGCCTGCGCTACCAGGACCTGCCGCCGGCGGTGTTGGCGCGGATGGAAGAATTGTTCCTCGACTGGCTCGGCTCGGCGCTGGCCGGCAAGGGCCAGCATCCGATCCCATTGTTCGAGCGCTACGCCGAACGCATGGGCCCGGCCGACGGTAGCGCGCAGATCCTGCCCAGCCGGCGGCGCAGCTCGCCGTATTTCGCCGCCCTGGTGAACGGCGCGGCTTCCCACGTGGTGGAGCAGGACGACCTGCACAACAGCTCGGTGCTGCACCCCGCGGCGGTGGTCTTCCCTGCTGCCCTGGCCGCGGCCCAGGACCTCGGCCGCAGCGGCGCCGAGCTGATCCTCGCGGCGGTGGCCGGCTACGAGGCCGGCATCCGCATCGGCGAATTCCTCGGCCGTTCCCACTACCGGGTGTTCCATACCACTGCCACGGTCGGCACCCTCGCCGCGGCAGTGGCGGTGGGCAAGCTGATGGACTTCGACCGCGAGCGCTTCGTCGACCTGCTCGGCAGCGCCGGAACCCAGGCCGCCGGGCTCTGGGAGTTCCTCCGCGACGCCGCCGATTCCAAGCAGTTGCATACCGCCAAGGCCGCCGCCGACGGGCTGCTCGCCGCCTATCTCACCGCCGACGGCCTGAGCGGCGCGCGACACATCCTCGAAGGCGAGCAGGGGATGGCCGCCGGGATGTCCAGCGACGCCGACCCCGAGCGCCTGGTGGATCGCCTCGGCAGCCGCTGGGCGTTGCTGGAAACCTCGTTCAAGTTCCACGCCTCGTGCCGCCATACCCATCCCGCGGCCGACGCGCTGCTGGCGCTGATGCAGCGCGAAGGGCTCGATCACTCGCAGATCGCCGCGGTCACCGCGCGGGTCCACCAGGGCGCCATCGACGTGCTCGGCCGGGTGGTCGAGCCGCAGACCGTGCACCAGGCGAAGTTCTCCATGGGCACCGTGCTGGGCCTGATCGCCGTGTACGGCAAGGCCGGCCTCGGCGAGTTCCATCGGCATGCGCTGAGCGACCCGCGGGTCGCAGCGTTCCGCGAGCGGGTCGAGATGCGCCTGGACCCGGAGGTCGATGCCGCCTATCCGCAGCGCTGGCTCGGGCGGGTCGAAGTGCTCGATCGCCAGGGGCGGCGCCATACCGCCGCCATCGACGAACCCAAGGGCGATCCCGGCAATACCCTCAGCCGCGACGAACTGGCCGATAAGTTCCGCCGCCTGCTGGCGTTCTCCGGCGCGGCCACCGACGCCGAGGCGGAAATCCTCATCCAGCGCGCCTGGGGCCTGCGCCAGGCGCCTTCCGTAGCGCCGCTGATCTGATCAACCGAACCAGCCGCACCTCGTCTTCGACGGACGAGGGCAGGGAGTCCGACCCATGACACAATCCCACCGACCGCGCCCGCTCGACGGCATCACCGTGGTCAGCCTGGAGCACGCCATCGCCGCGCCGTTCTGCACCCGCCAACTGGCCGATCTCGGCGCGCGGGTGATCAAGATCGAACGCCCCGGCGTCGGCGATTTCGCCCGCGGTTACGACGAGCGGGTCAACGGCCTGTCGTCGCACTTCGTCTGGACCAATCGTTCCAAGCAGAGCCTCAGCCTCGATCTCAAGCAGGCCGAGGCGCTGCCGTTGCTGGAGAAGCTGCTGGCCGGCGCCGACGTGCTGGTGCAGAACCTCGCGCCGGGCGCCGCCGCGCGCCTGGGCCTGTCCTACGAGGCGTTGCGCGAGCGCTTCCCGCGACTGATCGTCTGCGATATCTCCGGCTACGGCGAAGGCGGTCCCTACGAGAAGAAGAAGGCCTACGACCTGCTGATCCAGAGCGAGGGCGGCTTCCTTTCGGTGACCGGCGGCGCCGGGCCGAACGAGATGGCCAAGGCCGGCTGTTCGATCGCCGATATCGCCGCCGGCATGTACGCCTACAGCAGCATCCTTTCGGCCCTGCTGCTGCGCGAGCGCACCGGCGAGGGCAGCCGCATCGACGTGTCGATGCTGGAGAGCCTGGTGGAGTGGATGGGCTACCCGATGTACTACGCCTACCAGGACGCGCCGCCGCCGCCGCGCGCCGGCGCTTCGCACTCGACCATCTACCCCTATGGGCCATTCCCCGCCGGCGACGGCGGCACAGTGATGCTCGGCCTGCAGAACGAGCGCGAGTGGCGGGCCTTCTGCGACAAGGTCCTGCGCCGCCCGGAGCTGGCCGACGACGAACGCTTCTCGGCGAACTTCAAGCGCTCGGCCAACCGCGAAGAGCTGCGTGCGCTGATCGTCGAAGCCTTCGCCGCCTTGCCGGCCGCCGAGGTGGTGGCGCGCCTGGAACAGGCGCAGATCGCCAGCGCCCACGTCAACGACATGGCCGGGGTCTGGGCGCACCCGCAGTTACAGGCGCGGCAACGCTGGACCTCCATCGACAGCCCGGCCGGGCGCCTGCCGGCGTTGTTGCCGCCGGCCAGCAGCAGCGCCTTCGTTCCGCGCATGGATGCGGTGCCGGCGCTGGGCGGCGACAGCGACGCGCTGCTTGCCGAACTGGGCTGTACCGCGGCCGATATCCAGCGCCTGCGCGCGACCGGAACGGTATGAGGAGGCGGACATGAACCGACAGATCGTGCGCAGCGCGCTGTTCGTCCCGGCGACCCGCCCGGAGCGGATCCCCAAGGCCCTTGCCAGCGGCGCCGACCGGGTCATCGTCGACCTCGAGGATGCGGTGGAGGAGGGGCTGAAGGTCGAGGCGCGGGCCAATCTCCGGCGTTTCCTCGTCGATACGCCGGAAGCCCGGGTGCTGGTGCGGATCAACGCGGCGGAGCATCCCGGGCATGCCGACGACCTGGCGCTGTGCCGCGACCACGCCGGAGTGATCGGCCTGCTCCTGCCGAAAGTGGAGAGCGCCGCCCAGGTGCGCCACGCCGCCGTGGCCAGCGGCAAGCCGGTCTGGCCCATCGTCGAGAGTGCCCGCGGCCTTGCCGCGCTAGGCGAGATCGCCGCCGCCGCGGGGGTCGAGCGGCTGTCCTTCGGCAGCCTCGACCTGGCCCTGGACCTCGATCTCAACAGCGGCAGCAACGCAGCCGAACAGATTCTCGGTCACGCCCGTTACGCACTGCTCCTGCAATCGCGCCTGGCAGGCCTGGCGCCGCCGCTGGACGGCGTCTATCCGGCGATCCAGAACCGTGCCGGACTGGTCGAGGCAGTGCGCTTCGCTCGCGACATGGGCTTCGGCGGGTTGCTGTGCATCCATCCGAGCCAGGTCGAGCCGATCCACCAGACATTGATGCCGAGTCCCGCGGAACTGGAGTGGGCGCGTCGGGTGGCAGAGGCCGGCGCCTCCGGTGCCGGCGTCTTCGTGGTCGACGGCGAGATGGTCGACGCGCCGGTGCTGGGGCGCGCGCGACGCCTGCTGGAGCGGGCCGGGGAGGGTGGCTGAACGCGTTCGACAGACGCGAACGCGGGCTTGAGCAATGGCGAATTCTCCGAACGCGCCGGCTGCGTCAGGCTCGTCGATACCTCGAAAGCACAACAACAATCTGAGGTCACGAAATGTTCAAGACGATGGTACGGGCGCTGTTGTGCGCCCTGGCGATCGGTGGCTCCTGCCTGGCGAATGCCGCGCAGCCGATCGTCATCAAGTTCTCCCACGTGGTCGCGGAAAACACGCCCAAAGGCCAGGGCGCGCTGCTGTTCAAGAAACTCGTCGAACAGCGCCTGGGCGGCCGGGTCGAGGTAGACGTCTATCCCAACTCGTCGCTGTTCGGCGACGGCAAGGAAATGGAGGCGCTGCTGCTGGGCGACGTGCAGATGCTGGCGCCGTCCCTGGCCAAGTTCGAGCAGTACACGCGCAAGGTGCAGATCTTCGACCTGCCGTTCCTCTTCGACGACATCCAGGCGGTCGACCGCTTCCAGCGCAGCCCGCAGGGGCGCGCCTTGCTGACCAGCATGCAGGGCAAGGGCATCCTCGGCCTGGCCTACTGGCACAACGGGATGAAGCAGCTCTCCGCCAATCGCCCGTTGCTGGAGCCGGAAGACGCGCGCGGGCTGAAATTCCGCGTGCAGGCGTCCGACGTGCTCAACGAGCAGTTCCGCCAGCTCCGCGCGATCTCCCGGAAGATGTCCTTCGCCGAGGTCTACCAGGGCTTGCAGACCGGCGTGGTGAATGGCACCGAGAACACCTGGTCGAACTACGAGAGCCAGAAGGTCAACGAGGTACAGAAGTATTTCACCGAGTCCAACCACGGCCTGGTGGACTACATGGTGATCACCAACGCGAAGTTCTGGAATGGCCTTCCGGCGGACATCCGCGAAGAACTGCAGCGGATCATGGACGAGGTCACCGTGCAGGTGAACCTCGAGGCCGAGCGCCTCAACCGCGACGCCCGCCAGCGCATCCTCGCCAGTGGCGCCAGCGAGATCCATACCCTGAGCCCGCAGCAGCGCGCCGACTGGCGCCAGGCGATGCAGCCGGTATGGCAGAAATTCCGCGGCAATGTCGGTGCCGATCTGCTCCAGGCCGCCGAAGCTTCCAACCGTCCCGATTGACCCGTCCGGCCCCGCCCGGCCGGGCGGGGCATTGTGGAGAACGCTGCGATGAATCGACTCGTGCGCGTCTGGAACCGCTTCGAGGAGGGCGCTATCGCCTTCCTGCTGGCGGCGATGACGCTGGTGACCTTCCTCTATGTGGTGATGACCAACGTCTTCACCCTGTTCTACGACCTCGGCGACCGCCTGCCGACACTGCGGGCTCCGCTGTACTCGATGGGCGACGCGATCCTCGGGGTAGCCCAGGATATGTCCTGGAGCAACGCGCTGACCAAGGCGCTGTTCGGCTGGCTGATCTTCCTCGGCATCGCCTACGGCGTACGCACCGCCGGCCACCTCGGGGTGGATGCCCTGGTGCGCCTGGCGCCGCGTCCCTTGCAGCGCCTGATCGGGATACTCGCCTGCCTCTGCTGCCTGGGCTACGCCGGGCTGTTCATGGTCGCCAGCTACGACTGGGTGAAGACCCTGTTCGTCGCCGGCATCGGCGCCGAGGACCTCGACCACTTCGGCATCCTCCAGGCCTACATCGCGGTGGTGGTGCCGGTCGGCTTCGGCCTGGTGCTGCTGCGCTACCTGGAAATCCTCGTCAACCTGTTGCGCGGTCGCCAGCTCGGGCTGGGCCTCGCCGACGAGGCCGCCGAGGCCTCCAAACTGGCCGGCGAAGAGGCCGGGGAGAACCGTCCATGACCGTGCTGATCCTGTTCCTGCTGCTGTTCCTGTTCATGTTCATCGGCGTGCCCATCGCCATCTCCCTGGGGCTGTCCGGCGCCCTGACGATCCTGCTGTTCAGCCCGGATTCGGTGCGCTCGCTGGCGATCAAGCTGTTCGAGACCTCCGAGGCCTACACCCTGCTGGCGATCCCGTTCTTCCTGCTCTCCGGCGCGTTCATGACCACCGGTGGCGTGGCGCGGCGCCTGATCGACTTCGCCAATGCCTGCGTCGGGCATATCCGCGGCGGCCTGGCGATCGCTGCGGTGCTTGCCTGCATGCTGTTCGCCGCGCTGTCCGGTTCGTCGCCGGCGACAGTGGCGGCGGTCGGCTCGATCGCCGTGGCCGGCATGGTCCGCTCCGGCTATCCGCGCGCCTTCGGCGCGGGGATCATCTGCAATGCCGGGACCCTGGGCATCCTCATCCCGCCATCGATCGTAATGGTGGTCTACGCCGCCGCCACCGAGACCTCGGTGGGCAAGCTGTTCGTCGCCGGGGTGGTTCCGGGGCTGCTGCTCGGGGTGATCCTGATGGTGGTGATCTACATCGTCGCGCGGGTCAAGAAGCTGCCGGCGCAGCCGCGCGCCAGCTTCCGCGAGTGGCTGGCCGCCGCACGCCGTGCAGGCTGGGGCCTGTTGCTGCTGGTGATCATCCTCGGCGGCATCTATTCCGGGCTGTTCACCCCCACCGAGGCGGCGGCGGTGGCGGCGGTGTATTCGGCCTTCGTCGCGCTGTTCGTGTACAAGGACATGCGCCTGCGCGACTGTCCCAAGGTGCTGCTGGAGTCGGGGCGGCTGAGCATCATGCTGATGTTCATCATCGCCAATGCCATGCTCTTCGCCCACGTGTTGACCACCGAGCAGATCCCCCAGCAGATCACCGAATGGGTGGTGCAGGAAGGCCTGACCCCGATCGGCTTCCTGCTGATGGTCAACGTGGTGCTGCTGGTCGCCGGCAGCTTCATGGAGCCCTCGGCGATCGTGCTGATCCTGGCGCCGATCTTCTTCCCCATCGCCATGAAGCTGGGCATCGACCCGATCCACCTGGGTATCGTCATGGTGGTGAACATGGAGATCGGCCTGGTACACCCGCCAGTGGGCCTCAACCTGTTCGTCACCTCGGCGGTCACTGGCATGCCGCTGGGGGAGACCATCCGCGCGGCGCTGCCGTGGCTGATGATCCTGCTGCTGTTCCTGATCCTGGTGACCTACGTGCCGTTGATCTCGCTGTGGCTGCCGGGCCTGCTGGGCATGAGTTGAGGTCGCGGCGGCGGGGCGCGGGACGCGCTCCGCCGCCCGGCGCAAGGCTACGATCGGCGCGGCTTATAGCTACGATCGGCGCTGTCGCGCAGTGGTAAGACCATGGTCGTATGGTTCGTGGGGTGTGCGCTCGCTACAACTGGGCACAACAAAAACAACACTCACGTACCGAGGTTAAAGCCATGTCTGCGGCATCCCTGTACCCCGTGCACCCGGAAGCGGTGGCACGGACCTTCACCGACGAAGCCACCTACAAGACGATGTACCAGCAGTCCGTCGTCAACCCCGACGGCTTCTGGCGCGAGCAGGCCCAGCGGATCGACTGGATCAAGCCGTTCGAGAAGGTCAAGCAGACCTCCTTCGACGACCATCACGTGGACATCAAGTGGTTCGCCGACGGCACCCTCAACGTGTCGCACAACTGCCTCGACCGTCACCTCGCCGAACGCGGCGACCAGGTGGCGATCATCTGGGAAGGCGACGATCCCGCCGACCACCAGGAAATCACCTACCGCCAGCTCCACGAGCAGGTCTGCAAGTTCGCCAACGCCCTGCGCGGGCAGGACGTGCACCGCGGCGACGTAGTGACCATCTACATGCCGATGATCCCCGAGGCCGTGGTCGCCATGCTCGCCTGCACCCGCATCGGCGCGATCCACTCGGTGGTCTTCGGCGGCTTCTCCCCCGAGGCCCTGGCCGGACGCATCATCGATTGCAAGTCGAAGGTGGTGATCACCGCCGACGAAGGCGTGCGCGGCGGCAAGCGCACTCCGCTGAAGGCCAATGTCGACGACGCCCTGACCAACCCGGAAACCTCCAGCGTGCAGAAGATCATCGTCTGCAAGCGTACCGGTGCGGAGATCAAGTGGAACCAGCACCGCGACGTCTGGTACGACGACCTGATGAAGGTTGCCGGCAGCACTTGCGCACCCAAGGAAATGGGCGCCGAGGACCCGCTGTTCATCCTCTACACCTCCGGCTCCACCGGCAAGCCGAAGGGCGTGCTGCATACCACCGGCGGCTACCTGGTGTACGCCTCGCTGACCCACGAGCGGGTCTTCGACTACCGTCCGGGCGAAGTCTACTGGTGCACCGCCGACATCGGCTGGGTCACCGGCCACACCTACATCGTCTATGGCCCGCTGGCCAACGGCGCCACCACCATTCTGTTCGAGGGCGTGCCGAACTACCCCGACGTGACCCGCGTGGCGAAAATCATCGACAAGCACAAGGTCAACATCCTCTACACCGCGCCGACCGCGATCCGCGCGATGATGGCCGAAGGCAAGGCGGCGGTGGCCGGTGCCGACGGTTCCAGCCTGCGTCTGCTCGGTTCGGTGGGCGAGCCGATCAACCCGGAAGCCTGGCAGTGGTACTACGAGACCGTCGGCCAGTCGCGCTGCCCGATCGTCGACACCTGGTGGCAGACCGAGACCGGCGCCTGCCTGATGACCCCGTTGCCGGGCGCCCATGCGATGAAGCCGGGCTCCGCGGCCAAGCCGTTCTTCGGCGTGGTCCCGGCGCTGGTGGACAACCTCGGCAACCTGATCGAGGGCGCCGCCGAGGGCAACCTGGTGATCCTCGACTCCTGGCCGGGCCAGGCGCGGACCCTGTTCGGCGACCATGACCGCTTCGTCGACACCTACTTCAAGACCTTCAAGGGCATGTACTTCACCGGCGACGGCGCGCGCCGCGACGAGGACGGCTACTACTGGATCACCGGGCGGGTCGACGACGTGCTCAACGTCTCCGGCCACCGCATGGGCACCGCCGAGGTGGAAAGCGCGATGGTCGCCCACCCGAAGGTCGCCGAGGCGGCGGTGGTCGGCATGCAGCACGACATCAAGGGGCAGGGCATCTATGTCTACGTCACCCTCAACTCCGGGGTCGAGCCGAGCGAGGCGCTGCGCCAGGAGCTGAAGCAATGGGTTCGCCGCGAGATCGGTCCGATCGCCACGCCGGATGTGATCCAGTGGGCGCCGGGACTGCCGAAGACCCGTTCGGGCAAGATCATGCGGCGCATCCTGCGCAAGATCGCCGCGGCCGAGTACGACACCCTCGGCGACATCTCCACCCTTGCCGACCCGGGCGTGGTCCAGCACCTGATCGAGACCCATCGCTCGATGCAGGCCGCCTGACTTCCGCCTGATCCGAAACGACCCCGCGCGGTGCGAGCCGCGCGGGGTCTTTCATTTGGCGCGGGCCGAGGAGGAGGGCGTTTCGAATGGGCTCGCGCCGGGAATGGGGCGGCGGTAACACTTCGGTGATGCGCGCCTGCGCATAATTGGGGCGAGAGGAAACGCCACGCACAGCCAAGGTGCGACACGGGGTAGCAGTCGAGGCGAGTCGTAGCGGCCAAGCCATTGAAGGAGAAGGAATTGGCAATTTATGGCTTGAGATTTGCTTTAGTCATTGATTACACTTCGCGCTTTCCGGGCACAAATGTCGCTGCCTGTCAATATCGCCGAATGCCCTCTTCGGTGCTTTTATAATTAGTTGTCGCATTGAAGAAATAACCACTTTCGGCCTGTCGCTAGAATGCCGCTCACCCCAGCTGGCGCCCTGTCCACGAGAAGGCGCCATGCGCAAGAGCCGGTGATCACGCATATCCGTCGGCAGCCTGGGCAAGGTTCTATTTCTCCTGCCAATCGATGCCATCCCCTTCGAAGGAGTTCCAGATGAAGAAGCTCGCACTTCTCGGCGCCCTGGCGCTGTCCGTGCTCTCCCTGCCCACTTTCGCCGCCGACAAGCCGGTGCGCATCGGCATCGAGGCGGCCTACCCGCCGTTCTCGCTGAAGACCCCGGACGGCCAGTTGGCAGGCTTCGACGTGGATATCGGCAATGCCCTCTGCGAAGAGATGAAGGTGCAGTGCAAGTGGGTCGAGCAGGAGTTCGACGGCCTGATCCCGGCACTCAAGGTGCGCAAGATCGATGCGATCCTCTCGTCGATGACCATCACCGACGAGCGCAAGCGTTCGGTCGACTTCACCAACAAGTACTACAACACCCCGGCGCGCTTCGTGATGAAGGAAGGCGCCAGCCTCAACGATCCCAAGGCCGACCTGAAGGGCAAGAAGGCCGGCGTGCTGCGTGGCAGTACCGCCGACCGCTACGCCTCCGCCGAACTGACCCCGGCCGGCGTCGAAGTGGTGCGCTACAACTCCCAGCAGGAAGCCAACATGGACCTGGTGGCCGGTCGCCTCGACGCGGTGGTCGCCGACTCGGTGAACCTCGAGGACGGCTTCCTCAAGACCGATGCCGGCAAGGGCTACGCCTTCGTCGGTCCGCAACTGACCGATGCCAAGTACTTCGGCGAAGGCGTCGGCATCGCCGTGCGCAAGGGCGATAGCGAGCTGGCCGGCAAGTTCAACGCGGCCATCGACGCGCTGCGCGCCAACGGCAAGTACAAGCAGATCCAGGACAAGTACTTCAGCTTCGACGTCTACGGTTCGAACTGACGCTATTCGTCAGAGGTGGCACAAACGTCCGCGACGCCTCGCGCTGTTTGTGCCACTTTTTTATTGACTGGACGCCACTGCTTTAGCGCTGCATTAGCTGCATAGAGGTACCGTTTTGATGATCACTGGCTACGGTGCGACCATCGTCGATGGCGCCTGGCTGACTCTCCAGCTGGCCCTGCTTTCCATGCTCCTGGCCATCGTCCTCGGCCTGCTGGGCGCGGCCTTCCGCCTGTCGCCGGTGCGCTGGCTGGCCTGGTGCGGCGACCTGTACGCCACGGTAGTGCGCGGCATCCCCGACCTGGTGCTGATCCTGCTGATCTTCTACGGCGGCCAGGGCCTGCTGAACTGGGTCGCCCCGCAACTCGGCTACGACGACTACATCGACCTGAATCCCTTCGTGTCCGGCGTCGGCACCCTCGGCTTCATCTTCGGCGCCTATCTCTCGGAGACCTTCCGCGGCGCCTTCATGGCGATTCCCAAGGGGCAGGGCGAGGCCGGCTACGCCTACGGCATGAGCCACCGCCAGGTGTTCTTCCGCATCCAGGTGCCGCAGATGATCCGCCTGGCGATCCCCGGCTTCACCAACAACTGGCTGGTGCTGGTCAAGGCCACCGCGCTGATTTCCGTGGTCGGCCTGCAGGACATGATGTTCAAGGCCAAGCAGGCCTCCGATGCGACCCGCGAGCCGTTCACCTACTACCTCGCCGTGGCCGGCCTGTACCTGCTGGTGACCAGCGTGTCGCTGCTGTTGCTGCGCCTGCTCGAACGCCGCTATTCGGTCGGCGTGAAAACCGCGGAACTGTGAGTCAAGGGGCCCTATCGTGATCTTCGATTTCTCCGTCATCTGGGACAGCCTTCCGCTCTATTTCGACGGCCTGCTGGTCACCCTCAAGCTGCTCTCGATCTCCCTGCTGATCGGCCTGCTGCTGGCGGTGCCGCTAGCGCTGATGCGGGTCTCCAAGCAGCCGCTGGTGAACTTCCCGGCCTGGCTCTATACCTACGTGATCCGTGGCACGCCGATGCTGGTCCAGCTGTTCCTGATCTACTACGGCCTGGCGCAGTTCGACGCGGTGCGCGAGAGCGCGCTGTGGCCCTGGTTGTCGAACGCGTCCTTCTGCGCCTGCCTGGCGTTCGCCATCAACACCAGCGCCTATACCGCCGAGATCCTCGCCGGCAGCCTGAAGGCCACGCCCCATGGCGAGATCGAGGCGGCCAAGGCGATGGGCATGTCGCGCCTGAAGATGTATCGCCGTATCCTCCTGCCGTCGGCACTGCGGCGCGCCCTGCCGCAGTACAGCAACGAAGTGATCATGATGCTGCAGACCACCAGCCTGGCGTCCATCGTCACCCTGGTGGACATCACCGGCGCCGCGCGGACCGTCTACTCGCAGTACTACCTGCCGTTCGAGGCGTTCATCACCGCCGGCCTGTTCTACCTGTGCCTGACCTTCATCCTGGTGCGCCTGTTCAAGCTTGCCGAGCGCCGCTGGCTGGCCTACCTGGCGCCGCGCAAATCCTGATCCGGAGGACCGCATGGAGCGTATCGACCACCTGCTGCCGTGGAGCACCCTGGGAAGCGAGAAGCGCCTGAGCGTGTTCCGCTTCGGCTGCGGCGCGCGCAAGGTCTACATCCAGTCCAGCCTGCACGCCGACGAGCTGCCGGGCATGCGCACCGCCTGGGAGCTGAAGCAGCGGTTGCGCCTGCTGGAGGTGGAAGGCCGCCTGCGTGGCACCGTCGAGCTGGTGCCGGTGGCCAATCCGGTCGGTCTCGGGCAGATGATCCAGGCGCTGCACCAGGGACGCTTCGAAATGAGCAGCGGGCGCAACTTCAACCGCGATTTCCCCGACCTGCTGGACGCGGTGATCGACAGCGTCGGCGAGCGTCTCGGCAGCGATCCGGCGGCCAATGTCGCGCTGGTCCGCCAGGCCCTGCGCGCGGCGCTGGACGCCCTGCCGCCGGCGACCTCGGAACTGGAGGGCATGCAGCGCCTGCTGTATCGCCACGCCTGCGACGCCGACCTGGTGCTCGACCTGCATTGCGACTTCGAGGCCGCCATCCATCTCTATACCCTGCCGCAGCAATGGCCCGCCTTCGCCTCCCTGGCCGCACGCCTGGGCGCCGCTGTCGGGCTGCTCGCCGAGGAGTCCGGCGGCGGTTCCTTCGACGAGGCCTGCTCGGTGCCGTGGCTGCGCCTGTCGCGCCTGTATCCGCGCGCCGAGCTGCCGCTGGCCTGCCTGGCGACCACCGTCGAACTCGGCGGCCAGGCCGACACCACCGTGCAGCAGGCCGAGGCCAACGCCGCTGCGATCCTGGCCTTCCTCGCCGAGCAGGGCTTCGTCGAGGGCGAATGGCCGGCGGCGCCCGAAGCCTGCTGCGAAGGCTTGCCCTTCGAGGGCACCGAATACGTCCACGCCCCGCATACCGGCGTGGTGAGTTTCCTGCGCCGGCCGGGCGAATGGGTGGAGGCGGGCGAACCGCTGTTCCAGGTCATCGATCCCCTGGCCGACCGTGCCAGCACCGTGTGCGCCGGGGTTTCCGGCGTGCTTTTCGCCATCGAACGGATGCGCTACGCGCAGCCGGGACTCTGGCTGGCCAAGGTGGCCGGTCGTCAACCGATCCGTCAGGGACGCTTGCTCAGCGACTGATTAGCCGAGAACACACACATGTACAAACTGGAAGTCCAAGACCTGCACAAGCGCTACGGTAGCCACGAGGTGCTCAAGGGCGTCTCGCTGGCGGCGAAAGCGGGCGACGTGATCAGCATCATCGGCTCGAGCGGTTCCGGCAAGAGCACCTTTCTGCGCTGCATAAACCTGCTGGAACAGCCGCACGCCGGCAAGATCCTGCTCAACGGCGAGGAGCTGAAGCTGGTGCCCGGCCGCGACGGCGCGCTGAAGGCCGCCGACTCCCGCCAGTTGCAGCGCATGCGCTCGCGCCTGTCGATGGTGTTCCAGCATTTCAACCTGTGGTCGCACATGAGCGCCCTGGAGAACGTCATCGAGGCGCCCGTGCATGTGCTCGGCGTGTCGAAGAAGGAAGCCATCGAGAAGGCCGAGCACTACCTGGCCAAGGTCGGCGTGGCGCACCGCAAGGACGCCTACCCGGCGCACATGAGCGGCGGCGAGCAGCAGCGCGTGGCGATCGCCCGGGCGCTGGCGGTGGAGCCGGAAGTGATGCTGTTCGACGAGCCGACCTCGGCGCTCGACCCCGAACTGGTGGGCGAAGTGCTGAAGGTCATGCAGGACCTGGCCCAGGAAGGCCGCACCATGGTGGTGGTGACCCACGAGATGGGTTTCGCCCGCGAGGTGTCGAACCAGTTGGTGTTCCTGCACAAGGGCCTGGTCGAGGAACACGGCTGCCCGAAGGAAGTCCTCGCCAACCCGCAGTCGGACCGCCTCAAGCAGTTCCTCTCCGGCAGCCTCAAGTAACATTCATCGCAGAGGCCGGCTAAGCTGCTCCCATGACTGCCCAACCCCAACGCATCGGTTTCCTCCTCTGGCCCGCCACCCGCGCGCTGACGCTATCGCTTGCCGAGGAAGCCCTGCGGGCGGCCCGGCGGTTGCACCCCGAGGCGCTCTACGAGCCGCTGTTCCTGCTCGCCGAAGCGCCGGCCGAAGAGGAGGGCTGGCGCCTGCCGGGAACGGCCTGGAACGGCAGGCTGGAGCAATGCTCGCGGCTGTTCCTGGTCGCCGACGAGGCGCCGGCGGCGGTGTCGCCAGCGCTGGGCCTGGCGCTCAAGCAACTGGCGCGTTCGGGAGCGGCGATCGGCGCGCTGTCCGCCGGCATCTACCCGCTGGCCCAGCTCGGCCTGCTCGACGGCTATCGCGCCGCGGTGCACTGGCGTTGGCACGATGACTTCACCGAGCGCTTCCCCAAGGTCATCGCCACCAATCACCTGTTCGAGTGGGATCGCGACCGCATGACCGCCTGCGGCGGCATGGCGGTACTCGACCTGCTGCTGGCGCTGCTGTCCCGCGACCATGGCGCTGAACTGGCCGGCGCGGTCTCGGAGGAGCTGGTGGTGGAGCGCATTCGCGAAGGCAACGAGCGCCAGCGCATCCCGCTGAAGAATCGCCTCGGCTCCAGCCATCCGAAGCTGACCCAGGCGGTACTGCTGATGGAAGCCAATATCGAGGAGCCACTGACCACCGACGAGATCGCCCAGCATGTGTGTGTTTCGCGGCGCCAGTTGGAACGGATCTTCAAGCAATACCTGAACCGCGTACCCAGCCAGTACTACCTGGAGCTGCGCCTGAACCGCGCGCGGCAGATGCTGATGCAGACCAGCAAGTCGATCATCCAGATCGGCCTGTCCTGCGGTTTCTCTTCCGGGCCGCATTTCTCCAGCGCCTACCGCAACTTCTTCGGCGTCACTCCGCGCGAGGACCGCAACCAGCGGCGCGGCGGCAGCGCCTTCGAGACGACCTTCACTCCCGTCGAACGCGGCTGATCGCCAACGGCGCGGCGGTTTCAGCCGGGCTTTGCGACGCCCCGGGAGGCGGATCGCCTCGGGAAGTCGCCGAGTTCGCGACGGGCCGTCGGAATGATCGTCTCCAGCAGTTCCAGCGGAACGTCGCTGGCGAACAGGTTGACCACGAAACGCCGGCCGACGTCGTCGCGAAAGACCTCGAACAGCGGCTGTTCGCCGCGCCAGCACTCCAGGCCGAGGCCGTCGCGCGGATTGACGTCGGAGGCGAAGACGAGACGGTAGTCGATTCCCTCGATGGGCATGGCTTGTTTCCCTGCTGTTCCCGCCCGCGGGGCGGCGTAGAAGAAGTATGCACCCGAGTGCATCGCGCGTTTACACTGCGCCTTCCCGATGCTTTCTGTCGCATTTCCGAAAGCCGCGGAAATTCCCGGGTTGGCGCTATAACAAGTTGTCGCATGGCGGCAATGCCGGCCCGGTCCCAATCCCTACAATCCTTTCATCGATAGCCGCCTTCAGGCAGGAGAAACACCGATGTCCGCTCCCCATGCGCAGGTAGAACGTGCCGATTTCGACCGGTATATGGTCCCCAACTACGCCCCCGCCGCCTTCATTCCGGTGCGAGGCGAGGGATCGCGCGTCTGGGACCAGAGCGGCCGCGAACTGATCGATTTCGCCGGCGGCATCGCCGTGACCTCCCTGGGCCACGCGCATCCGGCGCTGGTCAAGGCGCTCACCGAGCAGGCCCGGCGCATCTGGCACGTTTCCAACGTCTTCACCAACGAGCCGGCCCTGCGCCTGGCGCGCAAGCTGGTGGACGCCACCTTCGCCGAGCGGGTGTTCCTCGCCAACTCCGGCGCCGAGGCCAACGAGGCGGCCTTCAAGCTGGCTCGCCGCTACGCCAACGATGTCTACGGCCCGCAGAAGTACGAGATCATCGCCGCCAGCAACAGCTTCCACGGGCGCACCCTGTTCACCGTCAACGTCGGCGGCCAGCCGAAGTATTCCGATGGCTTCGGGCCCAAGTTCGAGGGTATCACCCACGTTCCCTACAACGACCTGGAAGCGCTGAAGGCGGCGATCTCCGACAAGACCTGCGCCGTGGTGCTGGAACCGATCCAGGGCGAGGGCGGCGTGCTGCCGGCGCAGCAGGCCTACCTGGAAGGGGCGCGCAAGCTGTGCGACGAGCACAACGCGCTGCTGGTCTTCGACGAGGTCCAGAGCGGCATGGGCCGGGTCGGCGAGCTGTTCGCCTACATGCACTACGGCGTGGTCCCGGACATCCTCTCCAGCGCCAAGAGCCTGGGCGGCGGCTTCCCTATCGGTGCGATGCTGACCACCGGCGAGATCGCCAAGCACCTGTCGGTCGGCACCCACGGCACCACCTACGGCGGCAACCCGCTGGCGTCGGCGGTGGCCGAGGCGGCGCTGGACGTGATCAATACCCCGGAAGTGCTGGATGGCGTGAAGGCCAAGCATGAGCGCTTCAAGTCCCGCCTGCAGAAGATCGGCCAGGAGTACGGCATCTTCGGCGAGATTCGCGGCATGGGCCTGCTGATCGGCGCGGCGCTGACCGACGAGTGGAAGGGCAAGGCCAGGGATGTGCTCAACGCCGCCGAGAAAGAGGCGGTCATGGTGCTCCAGGCCAGCCCGGACGTGGTGCGCTTCGCGCCGAGCCTGGTGATCGACGACGCCGAGATCGACGAAGGCCTGGAGCGCTTCGAGCGCGCCGTGGCCAAGCTGGTCCGCGGCTGAGCGAACCCACGGGGCCCCGGCGCAGGCCGGGGCACCCGATGCGACATCCCGGAGCGGCCCGCGCCGGAGCCGGGAACCGTGCCGCCGTGCGTGGCGCGGGATCTTCCCTGCTGGACGTTCGAAACCGTGGCACAGGAAGGTGCCGCGGTCCCGCGCATGGATGCGGCAATCATCGTTGTCTGAGAAAGGAGTGACGCCATGTTGGTGATGCGCCCCGCCCAAGCGGCCGACCTGCCACAGGTGCAGCGTCTGGCGGCGGACAGCCCGGTAGGCGTCACGTCCTTGCCGGATGACGCCGAACGCCTGCGCGACAAGATCCTCGCTTCCGAGGCCTCGTTCGCCGCGGAGGTGAGCTACAACGGCGAGGAAAGCTATTTCTTCGTCCTCGAGGACAGCGCCAGCGGCGAGCTGGTCGGCTGCTCGGCGATCGTCGCCTCGGCCGGGTTCTCGGAACCGTTCTACAGCTTCCGCAATGAAACCTTCGTGCACGCCTCGCGCTCGCTGTCGATCCACAACAAGATCCATGTCCTCTCGCTGTGCCACGACCTTACCGGCAACAGCCTGCTGACCAGTTTCTACGTACAGCGCGACCTGGTGCAGAGCGTCTATGCCGAACTCAACTCGCGCGGTCGCCTGCTGTTCATGGCCAGCCATCCGGAGCGCTTCGCCGACGCGGTGGTGGTGGAGATCGTCGGCTACAGCGACGAGCAGGGCGAATCGCCGTTCTGGAACGCGGTCGGGCGCAACTTCTTCGACCTGAACTACATCGAGGCGGAAAAGCTCTCCGGGCTGAAGAGCCGCACCTTCCTCGCCGAACTGATGCCGCACTATCCGATCTATGTGCCACTGTTGCCGGATGCCGCCCAGGAGTCCATGGGCCAGGTCCACCCGCGAGCGCAGATCACCTTCGATATCCTGATGCGCGAAGGCTTCGAGACCGACAACTACATCGACATCTTCGATGGCGGCCCGACCCTGCACGCGCGTACCTCGGGGATTCGCTCGATCGCCCAGAGCCGGGTGGTTCCGGTGAAGATCGGCGAGGCGCCGAAGAGCGGGCGTCCATACCTGGTCACCAACGGCCAGTTGCAGGACTTCCGCGCGGTCGTGCTGGACCTGGACTGGGCGCCCGGCAAGCCGGTGG
Source organism: Pseudomonas sp. HMSC065H01 (assembly GCF_001815235.1). Lineage (NCBI taxonomy): Bacteria > Pseudomonadati > Pseudomonadota > Gammaproteobacteria > Pseudomonadales > Pseudomonadaceae > Pseudomonas > Pseudomonas sp. HMSC065H01. The sequence goes on from NZ_KV819906.1 coordinate 370,464, forward strand.
CCCTGAGTGTTGAAGCCGCCGAGGCCCTGGGCGTCGGCGAAGGCGCCAGCGTGCGCCTGGTAGCGGTCTGAAGGAGCCAGTCATGATCGTACGTCCTGTTACCAGCGCCGACCTGCCGGCCCTGATCGAGCTGGCGCGCAGCACCGGTACCGGTCTGACCACCCTGCCGGCCAACGAGCAGCGCCTGCAGCATCGCGTCAGCTGGGCCGAGAAGGCCTTCCGCGGCGAGGCCGAACGCGGCGACGCCGACTACCTGTTCGTCCTCGAGGACGACGCCGGCAAGGTCGTCGGCATCTCCGCCATCGCCGGAGCGGTGGGGCTTCGCGAACCCTGGTACAACTACCGGGTCGGCCTCACCGTGAGCGCCTCGCAGGAACTCAACATCCATCGCGAGATCCCCACGCTGTTCCTGGCCAACGACCTGACCGGCAATTCCGAGCTGTGCTCGCTGTTCCTCCACGCCGACCACCGCAGCGGCCTCAACGGCAAGCTGCTGTCGCGCGCGCGCTTCCTGTTCATCGCCGAATTCCGCCACCTGTTCGGCGACAAGCTGATCGCCGAGATGCGCGGCATGTCCGACGAGGAGGGGCGTTCGCCATTCTGGGAAAGCCTCGGCCGGCACTTCTTCAAGATGGAATTCTCCCAGGCCGACTACCTCACCGGGGTCGGCAACAAGGCCTTCATCGCCGAGCTGATGCCGAAGTTCCCGCTCTACACCTGCTTCCTCTCCGAGGAGGCGCGCGGGGTGATCGGCCGCGTCCATCCGAACACCGAGCCGGCGCTGGCCATGCTCAAGGCCGAGGGCTTCAGCTACCAGGGCTACGTCGACATCTTCGACGCCGGCCCGGCGATCGAGGCCGAGACCGACAAGATCCGCGCCATCGCCGAGAGCCAGAACCTGGTGCTGGCGGTGGGCACTCCCGGCGACGACGCCGAGCCCTACCTGATCCACAACCGCAAGCGCGAAGACTGTCGCATCACCGCCGCGCCGGCGCGGGCCGCCGCCGGCACCCTGGTGGTCGATCCGCTGACTGCCAAGCGCCTGCGCCTGTCGGCCGGCGCCTCGGTACGCGCGGTGCCGCTGTCGGCGCAGAAGCGCGGTTGAAAGCCTGATGGAGGCGTCCCGGCGAGGGCGCCCGAGGAGTCGATGATGAGTACCCATTACATTGCCGGCCAGTGGCTGGCGGGCCAGGGCGAGACCCTGGAGTCCCTCGACCCGGTTGGCCAGGGCGTGGTCTGGTCCGGGCGCGGCGCTGACGCCACCCAGGTCGACGCCGCCGTGCGCGCCGCCCGCGAGGCCTTCCCGGCCTGGGCGCGGCGCCCGCTGGAGCAGCGCATCGAGTTGCTCGAGCGCTTCGCTGCGACCCTCAAGTCCCGCGCCGACGAGCTGGCCCGAGTGATCGGCGAGGAAACCGGCAAGCCGCTGTGGGAGTCGGCCACCGAAGTGACCAGCATGGTCAGCAAGGTGGCGATCTCGGTGCAGGCGTTCCGCGAGCGCACCGGCGAGAAATCCGGTCCGCTGGCCGACGCTACCGCCGTGCTACGGCACAAGCCGCATGGCGTGGTGGCGGTATTCGGTCCCTACAATTTCCCCGGCCACCTGCCCAACGGGCATATCGTCCCGGCGCTGCTGGCCGGTAACTGCGTGGTGTTCAAGCCCAGCGAGCTGACCCCGAAGGTCGCCGAGCTGACGCTCAAGGCCTGGATCCAGGCCGGCCTGCCGGCCGGCGTGCTCAACCTGGTCCAGGGCGGTCGCGAAACCGGCGTCGCGCTGGCCGCCCACCGTGGGCACGACGGTCTGTTCTTCACCGGGTCCAGTCGCACCGGCAACCTGCTGCACAGCCAGTTTGGCGGCCAGCCGCAGAAAATCCTGGCGCTGGAGATGGGCGGCAACAACCCGCTGGTGGTGGAGGAGGTCGCCGACCTCGACGCCGCCGTCTACACCATCATCCAGTCCGCCTTCATCTCCGCCGGCCAGCGTTGCACCTGCGCCCGCCGCCTGCTGGTGCCGCAGGGCGCCTGGGGCGACGCACTGCTGGCGCGCCTGGTGGCGGTCAGCGCTACCCTGCGGGTCGGTCGCTTCGACGAACAGCCGGCGCCGTTCATGGGCGCGGTGATTTCGCTGAGCGCCGCCGAGCACCTGCTCAAGGCCCAGGAGCATTTGATCGGCAAGGGCGCACAGCCGCTGCTGGCGATGACCCAGCCGATCGACGGCGCCGCCCTGCTGACCCCGGGCATCCTCGACGTCAGCGCGGTGGCCGAGCGACCGGACGAAGAGTTCTTCGGGCCGCTGTTGCAAGTGATCCGCTACTCCGATTTCGCTGCGGCGATCCGTGAAGCCAACGCCACCCAGTACGGCCTGGCCGCCGGGTTGCTGTCGGATTCCCGCGAGCGTTTCGAGCAGTTCCTCGTGGAAAGCCGCGCCGGCATCGTCAACTGGAACAAGCAGCTCACCGGCGCCGCCAGCAGCGCGCCGTTCGGCGGTATCGGCGCGTCCGGCAACCACCGGCCGAGCGCCTACTACGCCGCCGATTACTGCGCCTATCCGGTCGCCTCGCTGGAAAGCCCCAGCGTGTCCCTTCCTGCCACCCTGACTCCCGGGATCAGCCTATGAATGCCCATGAAGTGAATTTCGACGGCCTGGTCGGCCCGACCCACAACTACGGCGGCCTGTCCTACGGCAATGTCGCTTCGCAAAGCAACAGCCAGGCGGTGTCCAACCCGAAGGAAGCGGCGAAGCAGGGCCTGGCGAAGATGAAGGCGCTGATGGAGATGGGTTTCAAGCAGGGGGTACTCGCTCCGCAAGCCCGCCCGGATACCGCTGCGCTGCGTAGCCTGGGCTTCTCCGGCAGCGACGAGGAGGTGATCCGCCGCGCGGCGAAGGAAGCGATGCCTCTCCTCGCCGCCTGCAGCTCGGCGTCGAGCATGTGGACCGCCAATGCCGCCACGGTCAGCCCGAGTGCCGACACCGCCGACGGCCGCGTGCATTTCACCGCGGCCAACCTGAACTGCAAGTTCCACCGATCCATCGAGCATCCCACCACCAGCCGCGTGCTGGCGGCGATGTTCAACGACGAGCGGCATTTCGCCCATCACGCGGCGCTGCCGGCGGTGAGGCAGTTCGGCGACGAAGGCGCGGCCAACCACACGCGCTTCTGCAAGGACTATGGCGATGCCGGCGTGGAGTTCTTCGTCTTCGGCCGCAGCGCCTTCGACAGTCGCTTCCCGGCGCCGCAACGCTATCCGGCGCGCCAGACCCTGGAAGCCTGCCAGGCCGTCGCGCGCCTGCACGGGCTGAGCGAGGCCGGAGTGGTCTACGCTCAACAGAACCCGGCGGTGATCGACCAGGGCGTGTTCCACAACGATGTGATCTCGGTGGGCAATGGCGAGGTGCTGTTCCATCACGAGGATGCCTTCCTCGATACCGAGAAGGTCCTTGCCGAACTGCACGACAAGCTTGGCCGCCGCGGCGGCCGCTTCCGCGCCATCTGCGTGCCGCGCGACCAGGTCGCGGTGGAGGACGCGGTGAAGTCCTATCTGTTCAACAGCCAACTGCTGTCGAAGGCCGACGGTTCGATGCTGCTGGTGGTACCGGAGGAGTGCCGGAACAACCCGCGGGTCTGGAACTACCTGGACCAGCTCACCGGCGACGACGGCCCGATCCGCGAAGTGAAGGTCTTCGACCTCAAGCAGAGCATGCAGAACGGCGGCGGCCCGGCCTGCCTGCGCTTGCGCGTGGCGCTGCAGGAGCGGGAGCTGGCGGCGGTGAATCCGGGGGTGATCATGAGCGCCGGCCTGTACGACACGCTGGTAGCCTGGGTCGACCGGCACTACCGCGACCGCCTGAGCGAAACCGACCTGGCCGACCCGCAACTGCTGCTGGAGTGCCGGACGGCATTGGATGAACTGACGCAGATCCTTAAACTGGGTTCGGTTTATTCCTTCCAACTCGATTGAGAGCCTCGCCACCATGTCCGATAGCCTGCAACTGATCCTCGAAGATACCGACGGCACCCAGCTGGAAACTTCCTGCACCCGTTTCGCCGTGGTCTGGCAGGGCAAGGAAGTGTGGGTCCAGCAAGCCGGCAACGGCCAGTTGCTGATCGGCGTCGACGTCGAAGACGGCGATACCGAATACACCAACCTGCTGCTGCGGCCGATGGCGACCAACCTGGTCAGCCTGCAACTGGAGATGGAGCCGATCGAAGAGGGCGACGACCACGAGCACGGCCCCGACTGCGGCTGCGACCACACCCACTGACTGAGGACATCCCATGCTCGCCCTCGGCAAACTGCTCGACTTGACCCTGGCCGGCCGCGAGCCGACCGAGAAGATCCAGCTCACCGCCGACGGCACCCGCCTGCACTGGCTGGCCGAGGGCGCGCTGGAAGTCACGCCGATCGGCGCCCGCGACAACGGCGTCGACCTGTTGCTCTCGGCCGGTATCCACGGCAACGAGACCGCGCCCATCGAACTGCTCGAACGGCTGATCCGCAAGGTCGCCGCGGGCACCCTCAAGCCTGCCGCCAGGGTCCTCTTCCTGTTCGGCAACCCAGAAGCCATCCGCCGCGGCGAGCGCTACGTCGAACAGGACATGAACCGCCTGTTCAACGGTCGCCACGAGGAGGGCAGCGGCAACGAGGCCTTCCGTGCCGCCGAGCTGGAGCGCCTGGCCCAGGTGTTCTTCAGCAAGACCGAGCGAGTCCACCTGCACTACGACCTGCATACCGCGATCCGCGGCTCGAAGATCGAGCAGTTCGCCCTCTACCCCTGGGCCGAGGGCCGCGAGCATTCCCGCAGCGAACTGGCCCGCCTGCGCGACGCCGGCATCGAGGCGGTGCTGTTGCAGAACAAGCCGGGCATCACCTTCAGCGCCTACACCTACGGCCAGCTCGGCGCCGAGGCTTTTACCCTGGAACTGGGCAAGGCACGTCCGTTCGGAGAGAACCAGGAGGTCAACCTGGAGCGCCTGGAGCGGAGCCTGGAGCTGCTGATCGACGGCAGCGAGGAACAGCCGGACGGCTCCCGACTCGATGGCCTCAAGCTGTTCAGCGTGTCGCGCGAGGTGATCAAGCACAGCGACCACTTCCGCCTGCACCTCGACGACGACGTGGCCAACTTCACCGAACTCTCGCCGGGCTACCTGCTGGCCGAGGATATCGGCGGCACGCGCTGGGTGGTGGAGGAGGTCGGCGCGCGCATCATCTTCCCCAATCCGCGGGTGAAGAACGGCTTGCGCGCCGGAATCCTGGTGGTGCCGGCCAAGCTCTGAGGCGTATCGGCCTTCCCTCTCGATCATGACGGAGCGCTTCGGCGCTCCGTTTCCGTTGCGGCCGGGAAGATTTCCCGACTTCCCTTGTGGCTGTCGGTAGAGCGCCGTAGGATCGGGCTTTTCCGCCGAACCGAGGAGCCCTCCGTGCCTGTCATCGACCTGCGCAGCGACACCGTCACCCAGCCCACCGCCGGCATGCGCGAAGCCATGGCCGCGGCCGAACTGGGCGACGACGTCTATGGCGAGGACCCCACGGTCAACCGCCTGGAGGCCGAGCTGGCGGCGCGCCTGGGCTTCGCCGCGGCGCTCTTCGTACCGACCGGGACCATGAGCAACCTGCTCGGATTGATGGCCCACTGCGAGCGCGGCGACGAATACATCGTCGGCCAGCAGGCGCATACCTACAAATACGAGGGCGGCGGTGCCGCGGTGCTGGGCTCGATCCAGCCGCAGCCGATCGACGGCGAGGCCGACGGATCGCTCCACCTGGACAAGGTCGCGGCGGCGATCAAGGCCGACGATTTCCACTTCGCCAGGACCCGCCTGCTGGCCCTGGAAAACACCATGCAGGGCAAGGTGCTGCCGCTCGACTACCTGGCCGCGGCGCGCGCCTTCACTCGCGCGCGTGGCCTGGCCCTGCACCTGGATGGCGCGCGCCTGTACAACGCGGCGGTGAAGCTGGGCGTAGACGCCAGCGAGATCACCCGACACTTCGACTCGGTGTCGGTGTGCCTGTCCAAGGGCCTCGGTGCGCCGGTGGGCTCGGTGCTTTGCGGCAGCGTCGAACTGATCGGCAAGGCCCGTCGCTGGCGCAAGATGGTCGGCGGCGGGATGCGCCAGGCCGGCCTGTTGGCGGCTGCCGGCCTGTACGCCCTCGACCACCAGGTGGCACGCCTGGCCGACGACCACGCCAACGCCGCGCGCCTGGGCGACGGGCTGCGCGAACTGGGCTATGCGGTGGAGCCGGTGCAGACCAACATGGTCTATGTCGATGTCGGCGAGCGGGCGGTCGCGCTGCGCGACTTCCTCGCCGAGCGCGGGGTGCGGATCAGCGCGGCGGCGCGTTTGCGCCTGGTCACCCACCTGGACGTTTCCGCCGAGTCCATAGGACAAGTACTGGATGCCTTCGCGGCCTTTCGTCGCTCATAAGCGAAAAGGTCGGCAATAGGCAATAACTATCGCGCAAATACACTACAACCTTGCCCAAGGGCCGATATAATGCGGCCCTTTGCCGGCGATTCGTGGCCGCCAATTTTCCGTGGAAGAACCTATGAAAAGCGCTGAAATCCGTGAAGCCTTCCTCCGCTTCTTCGAAGAGAAGGGACACACCCGTGTCGCTTCCAGTTCGCTGATCCCGGCGAACGATCCGACCCTGCTGTTCACCAACGCGGGCATGAACCAGTTCAAGGACTGCTTCCTCGGCCTGGAAAAGCGCGCCTACACCCGTGCGACCACCAGCCAGAAATGCGTGCGCGCCGGCGGCAAGCACAACGACCTGGAAAACGTCGGCTACACCGCGCGGCACCACACCTTCTTCGAAATGCTGGGTAACTTCAGCTTCGGCGACTATTTCAAGCGCGACGCCATCCATTACGCCTGGGAGTTCCTCACCGGCGAGAAATGGCTGAACCTGCCCAAGGAAAAGCTCTGGGTCACCGTCTACGCCACCGACGACGAGGCCTACGACATCTGGACCAAGGAAGTCGGCGTGCCCGCCGAGCGTATGGTGCGGATCGGCGACAACAAGGGCGCGCCCTATGCGTCCGACAACTTCTGGGCGATGGGCGATACCGGACCCTGCGGTCCCTGCACCGAGATCTTCTTCGACCATGGGCCGGAGATCTGGGGCGGCCCGCCCGGTTCGCCGGAAGAGGACGGCGACCGCTACATCGAGATCTGGAACAACGTGTTCATGCAGTTCAACCGCACCGCGGACGGCGTCATGCACCCGCTGCCGGCGCCGAGCGTGGACACCGGCATGGGCCTGGAGCGCGTCAGCGCGGTACTCCAGCACGTGCACTCGAACTATGAGATCGACCTGTTCCAGAACCTGCTGAAAGCCTCCGCCGAGGCCATCGGCTGCGCCAACGACGACGCGCCGTCGCTGAAGGTGGTAGCCGACCACATCCGTTCCTGCAGCTTCCTGATCGCCGACGGCGTACTGCCGTCCAACGAGGGTCGCGGCTACGTCTTGCGGCGGATCATCCGCCGCGCCTGCCGCCACGGCAACAAGCTGGGCGCCAGGGGCACCTTCTTCCACAAGATCGTCGCAGCGCTGGTCGCCGAGATGGGCGATGCCTTCCCCGAGCTGAAGCAACAGCAGGCACACATCGAGCGCGTGCTGAAGACCGAGGAAGAACAGTTCGCCAAGACCCTGGAGCAAGGCCTGAAGATCCTCGAACAGGACCTCGCCGAACTGCAGGGCAGCGTGATTCCCGGCAACGTGGTGTTCAAGCTGTACGACACCTATGGCTTCCCGGTCGACCTGACCAATGACATCGCCCGCGAGCGCGAGCTGACCATCGACGAGGACGGCTTCGAGCGCGAGATGGAGGCCCAGCGCGAGCGCGCCCGCGCTTCCAGCGCCTTCGGCATGGACTACAACAGCCTGGTCAAGGTCGACGGCGAGACCCGCTTCCTCGGCTATCAGGGCGTCTCCGGCGCCGGGCAGATCGTCGCGCTGTTCAGGGACGGCCAGGCCGTCGAGCGCCTGGAGGAGGGCGAGGAGGGCGTCGTGGTCCTCGACCAGACGCCGTTCTACGCCGAGTCCGGCGGCCAGGTCGGCGACAGTGGCTACCTCGAGGCGGCTGGCGTGCGCTTCGACGTGCGCGATACCACCAAGGCTGGCGGCGCGCACCTGCACCATGGCGTGGTCGCCCGGGGCAACCTGAGCGTCGGCGGCGCGGTCAAGGCCGAGGTCGACGCCTCGGTACGCCAGGCCACCGCGCTCAACCACTCCGCGACCCACCTGCTGCATGCCGCGCTGCGCCAGGTACTGGGCGACCACGTACAACAGAAGGGCTCGCTGGTGGACAGCCAGCGCCTGCGTTTCGACTTCAGCCACTTCGAGGCGATCAAGGCGGAACAACTGAAGGCCCTGGAGGATATCGTCAACGCCGAAATCCGTCGCAACACCGAGGTCGAGACCGAGGAAACCGATATCGACACCGCCAAGGCCAAGGGCGCCATGGCGCTGTTCGGCGAGAAGTACGGCGACCAGGTGCGCGTACTGAGCATGGGCGGCGATTTCTCCGTCGAGCTGTGCGGTGGCACCCACGTATCCCGCACCGGCGACATCGGCCTGTTCAAGATCACCAGCGAGGGTGGCGTGGCTGCCGGCGTACGCCGTATCGAGGCGGTCACCGGCGCGGCGGCGCTGGCCTACCTGAACGGTGCCGAGGAGCAGCTCAAGGAAGCCGCCAGCCTGGTCAAGGGCAGTCGCGACAACCTGCTGGACAAGCTCGGCGCCCTGCTGGAGCGCAACCGTTCGCTGGAGAAGGAGCTGGAACAGCTCAAGGCCAAGGCTGCCAGCGCGGCCGGCGACGATCTTTCGGCGGCGGCGGTGGAAATCAAGGGCGCGAAGGTACTCGCCGCGCGCCTCGATGGTCTGGACGGCAAGGCGCTGCTGGCGCTGGTCGACCAGTTGAAGAACAAGCTCGGCCGCGCAGTGATCCTGCTCGGCGGCGAGCTGGACGGGAAGGTCGTACTGGTCGCAGGCGTGACCCAGGACCTGACCGGCCAACTGAAGGCCGGCGAGCTTATGAAGCAAGCCGCGGCGGCAGTTGGTGGCAAAGGTGGCGGACGCCCGGATATGGCCCAGGGCGGCGGCACCGATGCAGCGAAATTGGACGAGGCCCTGGCCCTGGCCCAGCGCTTCGTCGAGCAAGGGCTCTGATGCCATGCCGGCCCCGCGCCAGAGCGATGCGGGGCCGGGCGGCCAGCGCCCCTTGATGCCCGGCCGGCGGTGCGCCCCGCCAGTCCGGGTAGCGAAAGAATGAGGCAGGTTCAAAAGGGCGCCCTTCACGGAATCAGGCGGTTTGAAATGGCTTTGATCGTACAGAAGTTTGGAGGGACCTCCGTCGGCACCGTCGAGCGTATCGAGCAGGTGGCCGAGAAGGTGAAGAAATTCCGCGAAGCGGGCGATGACGTCGTCGTGGTGGTATCCGCCATGAGCGGCGAGACCAACCGTCTGATCGGCCTGGCCAACCAGATCATGGAGCAGCCGGTTCCGCGCGAACTGGACGTCATGGTCTCGACCGGAGAGCAGGTGACCATCGCCCTGCTCAGCATGGCCCTGATCAAGCGCGGCGTGCCGGCGGTCTCCTATACCGGCAACCAGGTGCGTATCCTCACCGACAGTGCGCACACCAAGGCGCGCATCCTGCACATCGACGACACCCACATCCGCGCCGACCTCAAGGCCGGCAGGGTAGTGGTGGTCGCCGGTTTCCAGGGCGTCGACGGCAACGGCAACATCACCACGCTGGGCCGCGGCGGTTCCGATACCACCGGGGTGGCCCTGGCGGCGGCGTTGAAGGCCGACGAATGCCAGATCTACACCGACGTCGACGGCGTCTACACCACCGATCCGCGCGTAGTGCCGCAGGCCCGTCGGCTGGACAAGATCACCTTCGAGGAAATGCTGGAAATGGCCAGCCTCGGTTCCAAGGTGCTGCAGATCCGGGCGGTCGAGTTCGCCGGCAAGTACAACGTTCCGCTGCGCGTGCTGCACAGCTTCCAGGAGGGTCCGGGCACCCTCATTACTATCGATGATGAAGAGGAATCCATGGAACAGCCGATCATCTCCGGCATCGCCTTCAACCGCGACGAAGCCAAGCTGACCATCCGTGGCGTACCCGATACCCCCGGCGTGGCCTTCAAGATCCTCGGGCCGATCAGTGCCGCCAATGTGGAAGTCGACATGATCGTGCAGAACGTGGCGCACGATAACACCACCGACTTCACCTTCACGGTGCATCGCAACGATTACCTGAACGCCCTGGAAATCCTCAAGCAGACCGCCGCCAACATCGGCGCGCGCGAAGCCATCGGCGACACCAACATCGCCAAGGTTTCCATCGTCGGCGTCGGCATGCGTTCGCACGCCGGCGTGGCCAGCCGCATGTTCGAAGCGCTGGCCAAGGAAAGCATCAACATCCAGATGATCTCCACCTCGGAAATCAAGGTTTCCGTGGTGATCGAAGAGAAGTACCTGGAACTGGCGGTACGTGCCCTGCACACGGCGTTCGAGCTCGACGCGCCGGCGCGACAGGGTGAGTGACGCTGACAGGCGAAAGGCGCGGCAACCCCGCGCCTTTTGTCGTTTTTGACCGTTTGGCAGGAACTTTCATTCCGGCGGGACTGGTCAATACTGGGTGAAGGATCGCGCTCTTGATTTCTGCGGATCCGCCGCCATTTCTTTTTTGCAGACTGTTGTCCTGAAATATTCGCGTGAGGAGAAAGGAATGCTGATTCTGACTCGTCGGGTCGGAGAGACCCTGATGGTAGGTGACGACGTCACCGTGACGGTACTGGGTGTCAAAGGGAACCAGGTGCGCATCGGCGTCAACGCGCCGAAGGAAGTCGCCGTACACCGGGAGGAAATTTACCAGCGCATCCAGAAAGAGAAAGATCAAGAGCCAAACCATTAATTTTTATCTAATTTTCCCTTTGCAAACGGGGTAAAGATGGGTATCATGCGCCCCGTGTTGCGGAGAGGTGGCCGAGTGGCCGAAGGCGCTCCCCTGCTAAGGGAGTACACCTCAAAAGGGTGTCGGGGGTTCGAATCCCCCCCTCTCCGCCATTCAAGTGTTAGAGGTTGATTCAGGCGGCGAAAGCCATCTTGGTAACTAAGTTACTGATTTGATTGAAAAAATCGCTTGACGGATAAAATCCACAATCTATAATGCGCCCCCACGACGCACTCATAGCTCAGCTGGATAGAGTACTC